>CAZKTU010000191.1:2019-13150 GCA_964555675.1 uncultured Oscillochloris sp. | reverse complement strand
GCGGGGTGGGCGCACACACTGGGGCGCACACACTGGGGCGCACACACTGGGGCGCCCTTACGGGTGGGGCGCACACATGGGTGCGCCCTAACGGGAGGCGGCTACCCGTCAGAGGAGCTCGGACGCGGTACTTGCCCGGCGGCGCGCTGCAGCGCTTCTCTGTTTGCCGTACACTGCCGACCATCGACAGGCGGCCCGCCACCACACCGACCGGGCGCCCTATGCCGAGAGGACGCTATGAGCGATGCCCGCGCCTTCGCCAGTTGGCTCGACGATTTCTTCAGCGCCTACTACAGGCGCAACCCGGTGAGCGCCACCTTCATCGGCGTCCACGCCCATGATCACGCGCTGCCCGATTTTTCGGCCGAGGGCGCAGCCGCCGCCGCGGACGAGATCGACGGCCTGCTGCGCCGCCTCGACGCCCTGCCGCCCGAGCCCCTCGCCCCGGCTGAAGCGCTCGACCGCGAGCTGGCCCACGGCGCCCTGGAGATCCAGCGCTGGGAGCTTGGGGCGGCCCAGTTCCAGTCGGGCAACCCCTGCGTATACACTGGCGAGGCGACGTTCGGCATTATGAGCCTCTTCCTGCGCGAGTTCGCCCCGATCGCCGAGCGTGCCACGGCTGCGGCGGCCCGTATGCGCGCGGTGCCGGCTCTGCTTGGGCAGGGGCGGGCGCGCCTGCGGCAGGTGCCCGCGCCGTGGGCCGAGCGCGCCCGCCGCGAGTGCGAGGGCGCCCTGGCCTTCCTCGGCGACGGGGTGGACCGCATCATCGCCGATCACGGCCTCGAGCGCGGCGAGTTGCGCGCCGCGGCCGACGTCGCCGCCCGGGCCTTCGAGGAGTTTGAACACTTCCTGCGCGACGAGGTCGTGCTCACCGACACGGGCTACGCCTGCGGCGAGGAGGCCCTCGATCTGCAGATCCGCCGCGCGCACTTTCTCGATCAGGGCGCCCAAGAGCTTGCCGCCTACGCCCGCGAGGTCATCGCCGAGTGCCGCGCCCAGCTCGCCCAGGGGGCGGCCAGCTTCGGCGCCGCGAGCTGGCGCGAGGCGCTCGCGCGCCTCGCCGACCTGCACCCGCCCGCCGAGGGCTACTACGCGCGCTACGCTGAGCTCTGGGACGCCTGCCACAGCCTGGCGACCGAGCGAGAGCTCCTGACCTGGCCGGATTATCCGATCCGCTACGTGCCGCAGCCGGCCTGGGCCCGCGCGGCCGCGCCGATGCTCTACTTCCTGTTCTACCGCGCACCGGCCGCTTTCGACCGCGTGCCAATCGTCGAGTATCTGGTGACCCCGGTGGAGCGGGATATGCCCGTCGAGGAGCAGCTGCGGCGGCTGCGGGCCACCAACGACAGCGTGATCAAGCTCAACCACGTCGTACACCACGGCGCGATCGGCCACCACGTGCAGAACTGGCACGCCTACCGCGCCCAGTCGCGCATCGGCCGCATGGCCGCCGTAGACTGCGCAAGCCGCATCGCGCTCCCCTGTGGCGGCACCATGGCCGAGGGCTGGGCCTGCTACGCCACGGACCTCATGGACGAGGCCGGCTTCCTCACACCTCTGGAGCGCTACAGTCAGCACCACGCCCGCCTGCGCATGGCCTGTCGCGCCCTGGTGGACGTCGAGCTGCACTGCGGGCGGATGACCCTTGAGCAGGCTGCAGCCCTCTACGCCGAGGAGGCGGGCATGTCGCCCGACGCGGCGCGGGGCGAGGCGGTGAAGAACAGCATGTTCCCCGGGGCCGCCCTGATCTACCTGAGCGGCACGGATCAGATCCACACCCTGCGGCGTGCCGTCGCCGCCCGCGAGGGCGAAGGCTTCAGCCTGCGACGCTTTCACGACCGCTTCCTAGCGTACGGCTCCGTCCCCGTCGCCCTGATCGCCCGTGCAATGCTCGCCGCGTGAACGGGTCTCTGGCCTACGGCTCCGTCCCCGTACGGGAGCTTCCCGCAGCGCCCGCCGCCCTTGGCGTGCGCGTTGGTGATGCGCCTTGTTGCTTCTGTGCGCTTTTGCGGCTTTGCGTCAGATGCCGCCGATTTGGGCGCGGACTTCTCGTGAGCGGTACTGGTAGGCACATGCCCATCCGATAAGCCCTGGCGTTACTGGATCGCCACCGCGGGCGGCGCGGTCTGCACTCGCGCGGCGCGGGGCCTGTAGTAGGCTGGCGCTACGGAGGCAGCTATGGCGACGGACGGCGCGGGCGAGGCGGTCACCCTTGATGTGATGGGCGCGGACGAGATCGGCCGCCTGACGGGGCTGATGGCCGCCGCCTTCGATGCCGACGCGCCCGCGGGGCCAGGCTTCGACCGCCACCTGCTCGACTGCTACCACCGCAGCGACTTTTTCGTGCGCCTGCCGCATGGCTGCTACGAAGCCGAGCAGTACGCGCTCCATATTCATGGGACGACCGGCGGCGGCGCGGTGATCTGGCACTTCGCGGCCTTCGACGCAGTACTCGGGCTCTACTTCGTCGCGCCGGCTCTGCAGGGCCACGGCGTGGGCCGCCTGGGCTGGCAGCTGATCGAGGCCCGCTACCCCGATGTGCACCACTGGGCCGTGGCCGCCCCGCGCTGGTCCCCCGCGACCCTGCGCTTCTACGAGCGCCAGTGCGGCTTCCACCCCGCCGGCGAGTCCGCGGCCTACCTCAGCCTCGAAAAAGAGTGTTAGTGGTTCAGACGGCAACGTCGCTTACGCTCGTTGCCATCTGGAAAGATTCAAGGAGGGCTTGCCCTCCCTGGCCCTCCCCTGGCTGCCGTCGTGAGGCTTCTGGATGGGCAAGCAATAGCACTACCTAGCGAAAGTTCACGTGGAGTCGGAGGCGAAAGACCAAGGGAGCGCGCTGCCAGACCTTCGTCATTGGTCCTTCGTCCTTGGTCCCGACTCCCTGCGAACCTACAACGGGCCGTACTAGACGGCGGGCACCTGCTGGGTCAGGCAGTGCCAGGCGCCCAGGCCCCACACCACATCGGTGCAGTCGATGCCCACCACCTCGCGGCCGGGGAAGCAGCGCCGCAAGACCTCGGCGGCGCGCTCGTCGGAGGCGCCCCCGAAGGTTGGCAGCAGCACCACGCTGTTGCCGATGTAGAAGTTGGCGTGGCTCGCCGGCAGCCGCTGGCCGTCGTACTCGATCGGCGGGGGCATGGGGATGCTCAGCACCGTCAGGGGCTTCCCGGCCAGGTCGGTCATCAGCTCGAGGCGGCGCAGGTTCTCCTGCAGCAGGTGGTAGTTCGCGTCACGGGGGTCCTCCTCGACCGCGGCGACGACCACGCCCGGGGCCACGAAGCGGGCGATGTCGTCGATGTGCCCGTCGGTGTCGTCGCCGACGATGCCCTCGCCCAGCCAGAGGATCTTCTGCACGCCCAGGTAGTCGCGCAGGCGGGCCTCGATCTCCTCGCGCCCCAGCTCGGGGTTGCGGTTCGGGTTGAGCAGGCACTGCTCGGAGGTGAGCAGCAGCCCGTGGCCGTCGACGTCGATCGAGCCGCCCTCGAGCACCATGCCGCCCTGGAAGCAGGGCGTGTCGAGGTAGGCCGCCATCTGGCGCGGGATCTCGTCGTCGAGGTCGTAGGGGGGGTATTTGCCGCCCCAGGCGTTGTAGCCCCAGTCGACCGCTGCCAGCCGCGGCTCCTCGTCGCGCACCACGAAGATCGCGCCGTGGTCGCGGCACCAGGCGTCGTTGGTCGGAAAGAGGTGAAAATGGATATCCTCGCCCGCTCCGGCGGCGATCAGGGCGGCGCGAGCCTCGCGCTGCATCATGGCGTCGTTGACGTTGATATGCACCGCCTCCGAGCGCGACAGGGCGGCCACAGCTCGGGCGTAGGCCGGTACGACCAGGTCGAGCTTGCCGGGCCAGCTGGCCTCTTTGTGCGGCCACGAGAGCCAGGTGGCCTGATGGGGCGCCCACTCGGCGGGCATGCGATACCCGAGGGCCTTCGGCGTCTGCATAGGTCTCTCTTCTCGCGGCGCCCTGCGCCTTAGGCCTTCTTGTACGGCTGTAGCTTCTCGCGCAGGCCCGTGATGGTGGTGGCGAGCAGCTTGCGCAGGCGGTCGTTGCTCTCCTCACCCTTGAGGATATAGTCGTCGATGTCGATGATCTGGGTCAGGGTAGCCAGCACCGAGTTGAGCTGGTGGTTGAGCTTGACCCCGCCCACGATCGGCAGCTTGAACATGTTCTGCAGGTCGGTATGGTACATCTTCAGCAGGTCGTCCGGGTCGGCCAGAAAGTTCTTGATCTCGGCCTGCACCGTCACCGTCGCCTTCGAGCCGAGCAGGGCCTGGGTGAGGCCACTATCGCCGGTCTTGCGATCGAGGATCACCGCGACCGAGTAGAGGGTCTGGTCGCTCTTCGGCTTGAAGCGCACAGCCTGGCGGTCGTCGCCGGCCTGAAAGCCGATCACCACATAGCCGAGCTGGGTCATGGCCAGCACCAGCTCGCCGATCAGGATCTCGTCCTTGCTCTCGCGCATCTCGCGCTTGTGCTCGAACTTGGCGAGGAATGAGAACATCGCTGACTCCTCTGATCTACTGGATGCGGCCGCGCAGGTACTTCTGGAGGGCGATCGCCGTGGCGGCGATGTGGCTGCGCAGCAAGGCCGTGTCGATCTCGTAGCCGCCTTTGAAGTAGCGGTCGAGGTTGAAGATTAGGGGCACCTGGACATAGAGGTAGCCGCTGGAGATATCGGCGTCGGCCGTGATCACCCCGGGCTCGCCCGCGTCCATAAAGCTGCTCTTCATCTCTTGCCGGAAAGTCTGCCACATCGCCTGGGCGTCGCGCACCCGCTCGCCGTAGCCGATCAGCACATCGGCGTGGCGCCCGAGCACTTTGGCCGTCACCAGGTTCTCGGCCAGGCTGGTCAGCCGGAAGATCAGGCGCGCCTTGGTCGGCAGGTGCTCGAAGCGCAGAAAGTGGGCCGTCCCGTCCGAGGTCAGGTCGATCAGCGAGTAGCCATCCTCTACCGTGGCGGCGATCACCGCCCCGACGAACATATCGTCGATCTGGCGGTTGTGCTGCACCTCGTTGTGGATCTTCCAGCTCTCGTCCACCAGCTGCACAAAGATCTGGTCGGTGTCATTGGACATGGCAGCTCCTCCTACTCGTCGATAAAGCGCTTGGTGATCTCGCCATAGGCGTCGATGCGCCGGTCGCGCAGGAAGGGCCAATGGGTGCGCTGAACGTCGAGCCTGCTCAGGTTGACGGGCTGCACGATCACCGCGGGCGCGTCGACGGGGGCCTTGGCCAGGATGGTGCCCTGCGGGTCGCTGATGAAGCTCTGCCCCCAGAACTCGATCCCGCCGTCGGGCTCGCCCTCGTGGCCGGTGCGGTTGACGCTCACCACATAGCAGCCGTTGGCCACCCCGTGCGAGCGCTGGATCAGCTCCCAGCTCTGGTGCTGGGCCACGCCGTGCTCGGCCTTCTCGCTGGGGTGCCAGCCGATCGCCGTCGGGTAGAAGAGAATGTCGGCGCCGCGCAGGGCCGTGAGCCGCGCCCCCTCGGGGTACCACTGGTCCCAGCAGATCAGCACGCCCAGCCGCCCGAACCTGGTCGGGAAGACCTTGAAGCCCAGGTCGCCCGGCGTGAAGTAGAACTTCTCGTAGAAGAGCGGATCGTCCGGGATGTGCATCTTGCGGTACTTGCCGAGGTAGCTCCCATCGGCGTCGATCACCGCGGCGGTGTTGTGGTACAGCCCCTCGGCCCGCTTCTCGAACAGGCTGGCGATGATCACCACGCCTAGCTCGCGGGCGACCTCGCCCAGGGCAGCGGTGCTGGGGCCCGGCACGGGCTCGGCGAGCCCGAAGTTGACGTGCTCCTCGCTCTGGCAGAAATAGAGCGAGCGGAACAGCTCGGGCAGGCAGACCAGGTGCGCGCCCTGGGCGGCGGCCTCGCGCACGCCGGCGACGGCCTGGGCCATGTTCTCATCGGCGTCGGCGCCGCAGCGCAGCTGCACGATGCCGACGTTCACGATACGCTGGCTGGTCAAGGGTGCTCCTCGCCTGATACAATCTTCGCGCAAGCGGGCCAGTGCAGCGCCCGCACCCAAATGATAGCACACAGGCCCGCCGGCTCAGGCGCGCTACCCCGCCGGCTCCGGCCAGGATCCCCCCGCGATCCGCCGCAGCGCCCCCGCGCGGATCTGTACCAGGGTCTCCTCGCCGGCCACGTAGACCCAGGCCCGGCGCGGCCCCGCGCTCGTGGCGACCTCCACCTCGATCCGCTCGTAGAGGTTATGCTCCCGCCCCGGGACGTAGCCTTCGAGGGCGTCCAGGTCGGCCAGCACCAGGTCGTACACACTCGGCCGCAAAGCGACGATATCGCCCTGCACCACATCGCCCGGGCGCAGCACCTCGGGCGCCATGATCAAAAAGGGATACGGCCCCTCGGTGTACAGGGCCGCCCCGGCCAGCGTAGCCGGGGCCTCGGTCTGAGTCTGCCCCGCCAGCCAGCGCGCGTAGTTCGGCTCACCCGGCCGCAGGGTGCCGTAGACGAAGAAGGGCAGCTGCATTGTCTCTCCATAATGGCGTCAAGACGAGGGCCTGCGTGTGGGGTCCGGGCTCCCCAGGGCGAGCTCGCCGACCAGCAGGCAGTGGTCGCTCCCGCGCGGCGTACAGTCCGTCCGCAGACCGAGGGGCTCGGCCCCCCAGCCGGCGAAGATATAGTCGATGCGGAGCAGCCCCATCGGCAGCCCCAGCTCCTCGGGGCGCCACGAGGCGCCGAAGCCGGCCCCGGCGACGAGGTGGGCGTCGCGCAGCCCGCGCGCCAGGTCGAAGTAGGCCTCCTCGCGCTCGGTGACGTTCA
The DNA here is from genome assembly GCA_964555675.1 of uncultured Oscillochloris sp. GTDB lineage: Bacteria > Chloroflexota > Chloroflexia > Chloroflexales > Chloroflexaceae > CAIWXH01. The sequence continues at coordinate 6,363 of CAZKTU010000191.1, read as the reverse complement.
TGTCGCCGGCGAGGATGAGCGGGTCGCCCGCCCGCCCCAGCTCCTCGACGAAGGCCCGCATCTCGGCGATCTGGGCGTCGCGCGCCCCCGTGTTGTAGCAGCGCAGCGGCGAACAGCCCGCCTCGAAGGTGCGCGGCGGGATCGGGTGGGCGTTGACCAGGGTGACCGTGCGCCCGCCCAGGTCGAGCCGCGCCCACATAATCCGCTCCATGTCCCACTCGTCGCCCGGTAGCGCGGGCACGCCCGAGGCCACGATCGGGTAGCGGCTGAGAATGGCCAGGCTCGGCGCGGTCTGCTCGGGGCGCAGCAGCTGGTGCGGGTAGCGCGCGGCGAGCTCGGGGTCGCCGTCGATCTCGTCCCAGATCAGCTCCTGGAGCAGGACCACGTCGGGATCGTGGAGCGCGACCGCCGCGCGCAGAGCCTCAGGCGAGACACCGCCCACGAACACATTCCAGGTCATCACCCTGAGCCGCGGCTCAGGCGGCGCCGCGGGCGAGGCGAGCCCCAGAGCCGGCGGGTAGACCAGCAGGAAGGCCGCCGCGCTCGCCGCCAGGGCCAGGCGCAGCAGGAACATGCCGCGCAGCAGCGCCAGGGGCAAGAGCAGCAGCGCCGGGAGGAACAGGAAGTGGGCGAAGACCTGGGCCAGGGCGAAGGCCCCGGCGCGCTGAGGCAACGCCAGAGCCAGCAGGGTCAGACCTACCAGGGCGAGCGGGTAGAGGGCGAGCAGGGCATCGCGCCGGCGCGGCGCGGGCCCGGCATGAGGCGGCTTCCGTCCCAATCCTGCGGCTCCCGTCCTGGCGCCGGGATCCGGCCCGGCGCAACTCCTGTATACTATAGCAGGTTTCGCGCCCCGGGCGCGCTGCGCCCCGAAGGGAGGAGAGATGGACGTCGCTCTGATGCTGGAGGGCCAGAATGGCCTCACCTGGCCGCGCTGGCAGCGGCTGGCCCGCGCCGCCGAGGAGCTCGGCTTCGCCGGGCTCTACCGCTCGGACCACTACACCAACGCCGCCCCGCCCGACAAAGAGTCCCTCGAGCTCTGGGTCTCCCTCACCTGGCTCGCCTCCCACACCACCCGCATCGAGTTCGGCCCGATCGTCTCGCCCGTCTCCTTCCGCGAGCCCACCATGACCGCCCGCATCGCCTCGGCCGTCGACGACCTCTCGGGCGGGCGCCTGCAGCTCGGCCTCGGCGCCGGCTGGCAAGAGCGCGAGCACACCAACTTCGGCTTCGACCTGCTCGAGCTCGGCCCGCGCTTCGCCCGCTTCGAGGAGGGGCTCGAAGTCGTCTCGCGCCTGCTGCATAGCGACACCCCAGTCGACTTCGCGGGCGACTATTACACGCTGCACGACGCCATCCTGCTGCCCCGCCCGGCCCGCCCCGGCGGCCCGCCCATCCTGATCGGCGGCAATGGGCCGAAGCGCACCCTGCCCCTGGTGGCCCGCTTCGCCGACGAGTGGAACGGCGTCTTTATCCCGCCGGCCCGCTTCGCCGAGCTGAGCGCACAGCTTGACGGCGCCCTCGCCGCCGCCGGCCGCGACCCGCAGAGCGTGCGCCGCTCGCTGATGAACGGCTCGGCCTACGGCCGCGACGAGGCCGAGGTGAGCGCCATCCTCGCCGGGCGCGACCGCGCGGCCCTGAGCGAGCGCGGCGTGCTCGTCGGCACCGCCCCCGAGGTCGTCGAACGCCTCGGTCGCTTCGCCGAGGCCGGCGTCCAGCGGATCATGGTCCAGTGGCTCGAGCTCGACGACCTCGAGCGGCTCGAGCACTTCGCCGCCAACGTGCTACCCCAGGTGAGATGAACCCACGCTGGCAGCAGACCATGTGGATCCTGTTCGCGGCCCAGCTGGTCTCGGCCGTGGGCTTCGCCGTGATCTTCCCCTTCCTGCCGCTCTACGTGGCCGAGCTCGGCACGCGCACCAGCCTGAGCATCGAGTTCTGGGCCGGCATGGTCTTCAGCAGCCAGGCCCTGAGCATGGCGATCACCTCGCCGCTCTGGGGCTCCCTCGCCGACCGGCTCGGCCACAAGCTCATGGTCGAGCGGGCCATGTACGGCGGGGCGATCATCCTCCTGCTGATGGGCTTCGCCCGCTCGGCCGAGGAGCTCGTGCTGCTGCGCACGATCCAGGGCGCGCTCACGGGCACCATCTCGGCCGCCAACGCCCTGCTGGCCGCCGAGGCGCCCCGCGAGCGCCTCGGCTACGCGATGGGCATCCTCCAGATGGGGCTCTGGGCCGGGGTAGCCGCCGGCCCCGTGATCGGCGGGTTGATGGCCGACGCCTACGGCTACAGGGCCCCGTTCTACCTCACCGCCGTGCTGCTGCTCTTCGCCGGGGCCCTGATCAGCTTCGGCGTGCGCGGCGGCGGCAAGCCGGCCCCGGTCGCCGGGCGCAAGCGCCAGGGCTTTGTGGCGGGCTGGCGGGCCATCCTCGCCGAGCCAGGCATGCCGATCACCTACGGGCTGCGCTTTCTCAGCAGCCTGGCCCAGTCGATGCTGCTGCCCTTCACACCGCTCTTCATCCAGAGCCTGATGCACAGCGAGGCCCGGGTGGGCGCCTTCACCGGCCTGGTGGTCGGCCTGGCCTCGGCGGCAGGCACGGCCACCGCGATCATCTTCGGACGCCTGGGCGACCAGCGCGGCCACAAGCCCGTCCTGATCGCCTGCGCCGCAGCCACCGCCCTGCTCTACCTCCCACAGAGCCTGGTCAGCGAACCGTGGCAGCTGCTCGCCCTGCAATTGCTGGCCGGGGCGGCCTGGGGCGGGATCGCGCCCTCGCTCAGCGCGCTGCTAGCCCGCTACAGCGGGGGCGGCAGCGAGGGCGCGGTCTACGGGCTCGACAACTCGCTGGTCGCCGGGGCCCGGGCGGCGGCCCCGGTCGTGGGCGCCGGGGTGGCCCTGCTCTTCGGCCTACGCGGGATCTTCGTCGCCACCGCCGTAGTCTACGCCGTCATCGCCCTGGCGGGAGCCGCCCGCCTGCCCACGCCGCAGCCCGCCGCAGCGCCGGTGCAACGGCAAACCTGAGGTGAGAATAGCCGATAGCCGATAGTCCGCGGCAGCCGGCCATGTTCATGGGGTGTTGTGCGGCCGGCCACCCTCCACGGCTGAGGTATACTCAAATTAGGAGTAGCAACTCAAAGGAGCGAGCCATGTCCAGGTTGAGCGAGGACGAGATCGCCGAGCAGCTCGAGGCCCTGAGCGGCTGGACGCGTCGCGGCGACGAGCTTGTCAAGACCTTCAAGCTGCCCAGCTTCCCTGCGGCCGTCGCCTTCGTCACCCACGTCGGCTTCCTCGCCGAGGCCGCCGGCCACCACCCCGACATCGACATCCGCTACAACAAGGTCACCCTGGCCCTCACCACCCACGACGCTGGCGGCCTCAGCGCGAAGGACTTCGCCCTCGCCGCCGCCGCCGACGAGGTCATGGGGTGAGATTGGGAAGGAGACGAGCGCCGTGCCAATGATCAGCGGCATCTTCTTCGCCGAGCGAGGGGGCGGCCTGCCCGTGCTCTGCCTGCACGGGGCGGGCGGCAGCCATACCCACTGGGGCCACCTGCTGGCGGGGCTATCCGGCGTCGCCCGCGTGATCGCGCCCGACCTGCCGGGGCACGGGCGCTCGCAGCCGCCCGCGCCCGCCGACATCGCCGGCTATGGCGCCGCCGCCATCGCCCTGCTCGACGCCCTTGGGCTCGAGCGAGCCATACTGGCCGGGCACTCCATGGGCGCCGCCGCCGCCCTCGAGGCCGCCGTCGCCGCCCCTGAGCGCGTCGCCGGGCTGGCCCTGCTCGGCGCGAGCGCCCGCCTGCGCGTCGCCCCGGCGTTCATCGCGGGCCTGGCCGACGACCCCGAGCCAACCATCACCCAACTCGTCGCCACGATGTACCCCGAGCCCTCGGCCCACCTGCGCGAGGGCGCCGCGGCCGAGTACCGGCGCGACCCGGCCCGACTGCGGGCCGACTTCCTCGCCTGCGACGGCTGGGACATTCGCGCGCGGCTCGCGGGCGTTACCAGCCCCACCCTGGTGCTCACCGGCGCCGCCGATGCCATGACTCCGCCCAAACTGGCCCAGGAGCTGGCCGGCCTGCTCCCCGGCGCCGAACTCGTCCTACTCCCCGAGGTCGGCCACGTGCCCATGCTCGAGGCGCCCGAGGCAACTTGCGCCACACTCAGCACCTGGCTCCAGAGGCTCGGCTAACCCCTCTCGGCGTCGCAGCGATCATAAAGCCAATAGCTCCTTGCCTGCCTGGCGGCGAGCCGCACGGGCGTCCGATCGCGCAGGGCGCGGTCAATCGAGTGGGCTTCTGACGCCCCTGCCGCCGCGGTTGAGCACGTGGGTATAGATCATCGTCG
>CAZKTU010000191.1:0-1919 GCA_964555675.1 uncultured Oscillochloris sp. | reverse complement strand
GGGCTTCTGACGCCCCTGCCGCCGCGGTTGAGCACGTGGGTATAGATCATCGTCGTCTTCACATCGCTGTGGCCGAGCAGCTCCTGGACCGTGCGGATATCGTAGCCGTCCTCCAACAGGTGGGTCGCGAAGCTATGGCGGAAGGTGTGGCAGCTCGCCCGCTTCGCAATACCGGCCGCGAGGATGGCCGCCTTCACCGCGCGCTGCAGGCCCGACTCATCGGCGTGGTGGCGGCGCTCGACGCCCGAGCGGGGGTCCAGCGCGCGCCGCGAGGCGGGGAAGACATACTGCCAGCCCCACTCGATCGCGGCGCCCGGGTACTTGCGGTCCAGAGCGAAGGGGAGATAGACCGCCCCAAAGCCCTCAGCGCGGTCGGCCCGGTGGAGCTGGCGCACGCTCCGTAGTTGCTCGCGCAGCGGCCCGATCAGCGAGCCTGGCAGGACCGTGCGGCGGTCCTTTGCGCCCTTGCCGTCGACCACAGTCAGCTCTTTATAGGTGAAGTCCAGATCCTTCACGCGCAGGCGCATACACTCCATCAGCCGTAGCCCCGAGCCATAGAGCAGGCTGGCCATCAGCCAGTGAGTCCCGGTCAGACCGGCGAGCACCTGCTGCGCCTCCTCGCGCGTGAAGACGACGGGCACCTTCTTGGGCCCGCGGGCCCGCTCGAGCTCGCCAAGCTCGGGCAGCTCGAGCTCGAGCACCTCGCGATAGAGGAAGAGCAGCGCGTGCAGGGCTACATTCTGGGTCGAGGCCGCGACCTGGCCCTCGAGGGCCAGGTGAGCGAGGTAGGCGCGGATCTCCTCGGCGCCCATCTCGCGCGGGTGGCGCTTGCCGTGGAAGAGGATAAAGCGCCGGATCGCGCTAACATACGTCTCCTCGGTTCGGTAGCTCAGATGTAGCAGGCGCGCCTTGGTGCGCACCGTGTCGAGCAGCTTCGGAGGGGTCATCGGCGGCTCCTTCCTGCCGGGTACGCATAGATACCGCCATCGCAGCCGGAAAGATTCGCCCATTTTTTGGGGGAGCAATCGCGGCACAGGGGGCGTGGCGGGGGGCGGGCAGTCCTACAGGTGCCCGGTGCTCGGGCGGGGGGCGCTGCCTCGCCGCGGGCCCACCGCGAGCTTTCGGCGCCTGTGAGGTTCCCTACCCGGCGAGGGTCGCGCCATCGCGCCCGATCCGTATCCCGGCGATCTACGATACATACTAGTAACAGTTATATGGCAAAATCTCCCCGACCGAATCGTTTGCGCCCCCTCGCGCGGTACAGCTTGTAGCGACGTGCCACTACAAAAAGGAGGAGTCACCATGCGCTGCCGGCACTTCACGCTCCGCCTCACCGCCCAGCACGCCAAAGAGGATGAGGCCAGGCTCAACGAGTTCCTGCAGAGTGTCCAGGTCCACACCGTCCAGACCACCGTAGGGGCGCCGGGGCACTGGTCGATCCTCGTCTTCTACGAGGAGCCAGCGCGGCAGGGCGCGCGCCGCGTCCGCGGGGGCGGCGACCGGCCGGGCGGCGAGCGTCCCGGCGGAGACCGGCCCGGCGGCGAGGCCGGGCTGACGCCCGAGCAGCTGCACGTGTACGAGCGGCTGCGCGAGTGGCGCAGCCGACGCGCCGCGACCGAGGGCAAGCCGGCGTACGTGATCGCCCACAACGCCGTGCTGATGCACATCGCCCGCCACCACATGTCCATCCGCGCCGCGGAGGACCTGCTGGGCATCGGACAGTTCGGCGAGGCCCGTGCCGCAAGGTACGGGCCCGACATACTCCAGCTGCTCGCGGCGCAGGGGGCGCGCGACGAGACACCGCTCTTCGACGACGAGCGCTAGCTGCGGGGGCTACCGATGCGCGTCAGACTCGTCCGCCGCCCTGGCCAGCCCGGCACCCGCGCCTACCTCGAGCAGTACGGAGACCGATTGATCTG
>CAZKTU010000190.1:8892-13169 GCA_964555675.1 uncultured Oscillochloris sp. | reverse complement strand
CAAGCGAGAGGCACGCACGTCTTCGGCTCAGCACAGCTGCTCTCGCATCTTCGTGCCCTTCGTGCCCTTCGTGCCCTTCGTGGTAAAACCTACAGCGATTAAGGCTGGGCGATGTTAGCGGCCCGCTCGGCAGGGAGGTGTGGAGGGCGATGGCCCTCCACGGACCGCTCGGCAGGGAGGTGTGGAGGGGCCAGGCCCCTCCACGCTTAATCGTGGGTGTCCGGATCGACCACGACCGTGCCGACCAGGTCGATCGCGTGGCCCTCCGGCGTGTCCACCCAGACCCCACAGGCCGTCGCGCCGGGGCTGATGTCCAGCTCGAGGGGCGTGCCGTCCATGTGGAGCGCCGGGTGATACCACCGGCCGACCTGGGTGGCCTCGCCCTGGATATAGTGACCGATCAGCGCGCGGCGGAAGCGGTCGGCGCTCGTATTGGGGAAGCTGCCGTGGATCAGCTGCCCGTTGAAGAAGAGCACATCGCCGGCGTCCATGAGCACCGCCCGCGGCTCGACCTCGGCGGGCAGCGGCACGGTCACATCGGTGAAGCTCTGGCTGGTGTCGGCGCCCACCGTGCAGAGCAGCGGCCAGCTATGGCTGCCCGGCACCACCTGCATACAGCCATTGGCCTCGTCGCAGTCGTCGAGGGCCAGCCAGGCCGCCATGCAGGTGCCCGGCTGCACCCGCAGGTAGAAGTTATCCTGGTGCAGGGCCTGGCCGCGGGCGCCGGCCGGCTTGAAGTAGAGCATGGTCTGCACCGCGTAGGGCGACCGCCCCAGCAGGCCCGTCATCACGGCGTCGAGGCGCGCATCGGTCAGCCAGGCCAGGCTGGCCTCGTCCCAGCGGTGCATATGGATCATCCGCGGGTAACGCCTGAGCGGATCAGCGCTGCCGATGTCGATGCCGGCATCATCGCCGGGGTAGGTTCCCGCGGCCCGCATCCGCATATAGTGCTCGCGGTAGAAGGCCACCTCCTCGGCGCTAAAAAGACCCTTCACGACCAGATATCCGTCCGCGGCGTAAGCCTCGTGCTGCTGCTGCGTAATGATCACGGCTGCTCCTCTCATACTTCACCCGGGTTCGGGCGGGCGGCTCACTCGAACCATGTGGTGCCGGGGTACTGGTAGCGTCGGGCGACCTCCTCGTTCAGCTCGACGCCGATGCCCGGGCGGTCGCTGAGGGCGATGTAGCCGTCCTTGATGATATCCACGCCGTCGCCGGCGATGGTCGTCCAGTAGTCGCGGTGCAGCCAGTGGAACTCCAGCACCAGGAAGTTGGGCACGCTGGCGCAGACGTGGGCCGAGGCCATGGTGCCGAGGGGCGAGGAGACATTGTGCGGCGCGAAGGGCATGTAGTAGATCTCGGCCAGGTTGGCGATCTTGCGGCACTCCGAGAGCCCGCCGCACTTGGGGATGTCGGGCATAATGATGTCCACCGCCTGCGAGACAATCAGGTCGCGGAAGCCGTGGCGCAGGTAGAGGTTCTCGCCCGCGCAGATCGGCGTGCTGCTGGCCCGCTTGACCTCGCGCATGGCGGCTACATTCTCGGGCGGCACAGGCTCCTCGAGCCAGAGTAGGTGGAACGGCTCGAGGTCGCGGGTCAGGCGGATCGCGCTGGGCACGTCGAGGCGGGTATGCAGATCGGCGGCCACGGCGATGTCCTTGCCCGCCGCCGTCGTGACCATCTCGACCAGGCGCAGCATCAGCTCGTGCTCGCGCTCGCCCGCCGTATAGTTGAAGCGGTCGAAGATCGGGTCGCTGCTGCCGACGCGCTTGCCCGTGTAGGCCCCGATGTCGAGGTCGATCTTCAGGGCGGTGAAGCCCCGCTCGGCCACCTGCTCGACTACGCGCCGCACCTCGGCCTCGTCCATGTCGGGCTCGATCTGGCAGTCGGCATAGACCCGCACCTGGTCGCGGAATTTGCCGCCCAGCAGCTCGTAGACCGGCGCGCCGAGGGCCTTGCCCTTCAGGTCCCAGAGGGCGATCTCGATCCCGGTGAGGGCGGTGATCAGGGCCCCGGCGAAGCCGCCCTCGAAGACGAGCCCGCGCCGTAGCTCCTCGAAGATCGCGTCGACGGCGAAGGGGTCGCGGCCGATCAGCTTCTCGCGCAGCTCGTGGATGAGCGCGATCGCGGCGTACCCGCCGTGTACGCACTCGCCGACCCCGGTGATGCCCTCGTCCGTCTCGACCTTCACCCACAGGTGCATGCAGTGCCCGGTGGAGGCTGCCGTCTTCACAGCGGTGATCTTCATTGGTCACTCTCCTGGTAGCGCGCTTGGGAGCTTATAGTATAGGCCTTTTTCGCTCACCGCAGGCGGCCACCGCATGCAAAAAACCGGGGCGCCCGATGATGGGCGCCCCGGCTCGTCACGCTACCTGCGGATCGGCCTCAGTCGTTGGCGGTGCTGCCGCCCGTGGCGGGCCAGCGAAAGCGTGGGCTCGCCTCGCTCGTCGCACCCCCGCTCGCGGCAAGGTCGCGCGTGTTCTTCTGCACCGTGACCGCGGCGAACATGGCGAGGATGAAGGCCATAGCGTAGAAGCCCTTCTCGCTCAGCAGGAGCGAGGCGTTCCACAGCCCGATCGTCAGCAGGCTGATTGTCAGAGCCACCGAGGCCCAGCTCAGGCCGAAGTAGATCGGCGTCACCGGGATGCCCTCGAGCTGATCGCGCACGCCCTTCTGCAGCGAGACCGCCGAGAACAGCCCGTACATCAAGACGGTGAAGTAGTAGCCCTTCTCGCTGAGCGGCATGCCGGCGTTCCACAGGCCCACCAAGTAGGCGATGACCCCGGCGAAGAGGGCGGCCCATGCCGCCAGAATAAAGGCGTTGGACGGCTTCTGGGGTGTGGCGTTCATGTGCGGTACTCCTCTTCCATCGTGTGCTTGATAATTCCTGAAATCAGGATATGGCAACGCGGGGCGCGCGCCTATGGATCGAAGGGTGAAGTCTGAGGGTGGCCGGCGGCCGTGGTATCATCTGGGCATGGAAGCCACACCGCGCAGACCCATCCTGCACCTGCTCATCACGGGCGCCGCCCTCGTCGCGGCAGCCCTCGTCTGGGCCCTCGCCCGGGCGCTGCGCCCCACTCCGCTGCCGCGCAGTCTGCCGCCCGAGCGTCGCCAGCCCGGGCAACGCATCCTCTTCGACGGCGCCGGCAACCTGCGCGACCTGGGCGGCTACAGGGCCGCCGACGGCCGTACGGTGCGCTGGGGCGCGCTCTACCGCTCCGATCACCTGAACAAGCTGAGCGCCCGCGATCTGCGTCTGCTCAAGCAGCTCGAGCTCGCCGTGCTGATCGACTTCCGCAGCGGCGGCGAGAAGGCCGAGGCCCCCAATCGCCTGCCGCGCGGCCACGCGATCCGCGTGGTCGAGCTGCCCCTCTTCGACGACGACGCCAGCAGCGCGATGGGCGGCACCCTGCGGGCCCGCATCGCCCGGGGCGATCTCGAGGGCATCGACGCCGCCGCCCTGCTGGTCGAGGCCAATCAGCGCCTCGTGACCGAGTTCACCCCGGTCTACCGGCAGTTTCTGGCCGAGCTGCTGGCGGCCCGCGGCGCCCCCGTGCTCTTCCACTGTACCGCCGGCAAGGACCGCACCGGCTTCGCGGCCGCGGTCGTGCTGCGGCTCCTGGGCGTCCCCGAAGAGGCGATCGTGGCCGACTATCTGCGCTCGCACGCCTACAGTCTCGCCGCCCGCAGGCGCGACCTGCTGCTGCTCAGGCTGCTCAAGGGGCCCGCGATCACCGCAATCGTGCGCACCCTGCTGGGCGTCGAGGCCGCCTATCTGCAGGCGGCCTTTACGGCCATCGACCAGACCTACGGCTCGTTCGAGGCCTACGCCCGCGAGGGCCTCGGGCTCGACCAGGCCGCCATCGATCAGCTCCGCGCGGCCCTCCTGGAGGGCTGAGCCACCCCTGTTTCGCCGCCGCCAAAAGGGAGTCCCATGATTCACCAGCTGCGCACCTACGAGCTCTTCGAGCACAACAAGAGCGCCTTCCACGCCCGCTTTCGCGACCACGCCGCGCGGATCATGCAGCGCTACGACTTCAAGCTCGTGGCGATCTGGGATACCAGCCTGAACGGCCGTACCGAGTTCGCCTACCTGCTGGCCTGGCCCGATGTGGCGACGATGGAGCGGGCCTGGAACGCGTTTCGCGACGACCCGGAGTGGCAGGAGGCCAAACGCAGCACCACCGAGCAGCACGGCGCTCTGGTCGGCGCCATCGAAGACCGCGTGCTCACCCCGACCGACTACGCGGCCGCGCTCATCCACAAGGCCTAGT
>CAZKTU010000190.1:3400-8792 GCA_964555675.1 uncultured Oscillochloris sp. | reverse complement strand
GACCGCGTGCTCACCCCGACCGACTACGCGGCCGCGCTCATCCACAAGGCCTAGTGGCGCACAGCACCCTGATGGCGCTTACTGGTTTCGGGAGGGCCTGGCCCTCCCGAGCCCTCCCGCCGGCCTTCCTGCAACTCGCCTCAAATCAGAAACGGGACGCTCTGCCGATACTGGCGGTACGCTTCGCCGAAGCGCAGCTCGAGCTCGCGCTCCTCGAAGAAGCGCAGGAAGAAGATGTGCGCGGGGATGATGCCGAGCAGCACGTAGAGGGTCAGGAGCGTCGAGCCCGTGATGAAGCTCAGGCCCAGGGTCGCCAGATAGTACCCCAGCGACATTGGGTTTCTTGTGCGCTTGTAGATGTCCAGCTCGACGATGCGCTGGGTCAGGCGAAAGGCGTTCGCGCCGCTGCCCATCGCGCGCAGGAGCTTATTCGAGACCGTGAGGAGGTATAGGCCGGGAACGACCAGGATGACGCCCGCGATGAGGAAGAATGGCCGCCAGGGGAGCGGCGCAAGGCCGAGCAGAGCGTCGAGGTTCGAAAGACCGGGGTAGAAGATGCTCACGATGAAGGGCGCGCCCAGCCCAGCGAAGAAGAGAAAGTGCATCGTGCGGCTATACGCCTCCGCGCGCTCCTTCGATGGGCGCCTGCGCAGCCGCACGCCGAGGATGATCACGCCGGCGAGGAAGGCCAGCAAACCTACGAGGCCAAGGTAGAGTGTGATCATGGTAGGGCTCCCAGAGGCTTCGCCAGCCACGCGTCGAGGATCTGGCGGGCGATGCTGAAGCGGGGCGGCAACTCGGGAAGGGCGTCGCGGGTGAACCAGCGCGCGTCGGCCAGCTCGCTGGTGTCGACCCTGATCGCGCCGCCGGCGTAGCGGGCCGTGAAGCCCAGCATCAGTTGGTGGGGGAAGGGCCAGGGCTGGCTCCCGACGTAGCGCACCTCGTCGACCTCAACCCCGACCTCCTCGCGCACCTCGCGGGCCGCGCACTGCTCGACGGTCTCGCCGGGCTCGACGAAGCCGGCCACCAGGCTATAGCGCGCGCCCCAGCCGGGCTTGCTCGTCAGCAGCAGGCGGCCCGCATCGTCGTAGATCAGCACGATCGCGACGGGGCTCACCTGGGGGTAGCGCGCGAACCCGCAGGCGCTGCACGTCTTGCCCCAGCCGTCGTGCTCGCGCATCGGCTGGCCGCAGGCCGGGCAGAAGCGACTCGTCCGCTCCCAGTGTATGAGCTGCGCGGCGTAGCCGGCGAGGGCGGCCAGCTCGGCGTCGGCCTGGGCGAGCACCGAGCGCAGCCCCAGTCGCTGCAGCCCCGCGGGCACGTCGGCCCCTTCAACACTCGCGAACAGCAGCGGTCGCTCGTCGAGCAGGCCCAGCAGACGCGCGCCGGCGACCTCGAGCCCGAGCGGTCGCTCGGTGTCGCCCGCCACCAGGCCGGGCGCCGCCTCGGCCGTCAAGAGCAGATCATCGCCGACGAATAACAGCCAGTGGGCGGGCCCGTGCGCCGGAAGGGCCGGCGGGTAGAGGCGCTCGAAGCGTGGCGATTGCATTGGTCCTCTATCTCTGAACTATAGACCGAACCCGAAGGGGAAGAGCGGGGTCTTGCCGTCGCCGGCGTTGATCGGCTCCTGGCTCACGGCCCGCGGCCAGCTCACGGGGAGCTTGCCCACGAAGGGGTGGTCACCGAAGAGCACGTCGGCGATGCCTGCGCCCTCGGTGCCGGGCAGCCAGGCCGCCACGAAGGCCTCGGCCTGGGCGAGCTGCTGATTGATGATCAGCGGGCGGCCCGAGATCAGGATGACCAGACATTTGGTCACCCGCGCGCAGAGCTCCTTGACCTGAGTCGCGTTCGCGCCGCTCACCGCCAGGGTGGCGCTATCGCCCTTGCCCTCGGCGTAGGGCGTCTCGCCGATCACGACGATGCCGACGTCGCCCTTGTAGTCGCCACCGGTGCGCGTGCCGACATTCTGCAGGGTCACCCCCGCCGGCTTCGCGGCCTGGAGCGCCTGCCAGACGGTGGTGCCGCCGGTCGGCGCGCCGCCGCCGCCCTGCCACGAGAGCGACCAGCCGCCGAGCTGGTAGCCCAGATTGTCGGCGTGGCTCCCGCCCACCACGATCGTGTAGCTGCCGGTCTTCGCCAGGGGCAGCACACCCTGGTTCTTGAGCAGCACCAGCGACTCGCGCACCGCGCGGCGGGCGACGGCGCGATGCTCGGGCGAGCCAACCTGGCCGGTGAAGGTGCGGTCGGCGTAGGGCCGGCTGAAGAGGCCGAGGGCGAACTTGGCGTCGAGGATGCGGCGCACCGCGTCGTCGATGCGCGACTGCGGGATGCGGCCGGCCTGCACCTCGGCGCGCAGAGTGCTGATGAAGCTCTGGTAGTTCTCGGGCACCATGACCATATCGACGCCGGCGTTGATCGCGCTGCGCACATCGCTGGCGTAGTCGCCGGGCAGCTGGTCGATGCCGGCCCAGTCGGAGATGACGATGCCGCGGAAGCCGAGCTCGCCCTTGAGCAGGGTGGTGATCAGCTCCTTGCTGCCGTGCAGCTTGGCGCCGTTCCAGCTGCTGTACGAGACCATGATCGAGCCGACGCCGGCCTTGATCGCGCTCTGGTAGGGCGGCAAGTGGATGGCGCGCAGCTCGGCCTCGCTCAGCCGGGTGTCGCCCTGGTCGAGCTGATAGCCGCTATCGCCGCTGCCCCAGCTGGTGCCGCCGTCGCCCAGGTAGTGCTTGGCCGTCGCCATGATCGTGCTCGGCCCCAGGCCGGCGCCCTGGAAGCCGCGCACCGCCGCGGCGCCCATACTCGCGACGAGGGCAGGGTCCTCGCCGAAGCCCTCGTAGGTGCGGCCCCAGCGGTCGTCGCGCGGGACACAGACACAGGGCGCGAAGGTCCAGTCGATGCCGGTGGCGAGGACCTCGTCGCGGGTGATGCGGGCGGCCTGCTCGACCAGGGCCGGGTCGCGGGTGGCGCCGAGGCCGATATTGTGGGGGAAGATCACCGCCCCGGCGACATTGTTATGGCCGTGGACCGCGTCGACCCCATAGATGAGCGGGATGCCGAGCCGCGTCTTGAGCGCGTACGCCTGGTAGCGGTCATACATATCGGCCCACTGGGCGGCCGTGCCGCCTTCGCCGCGCGGGCCCGCGCCGCCGCCGCTGAGCAGCGAGCCGAGCTGGTAGGTAATGATATCCTGCGGGCTATCCAGGTAGTTGTGGGCCACCTGGGTCATCTGCCCGATCTTCTCGTCGAGGGTCATCCTGGCCAGACAGTCGGCGCTCGAGCGGCAACTGGTGGCCTGAGCGGGCGGCGCAGCCGCGGCGGCCTGCAGCCCCAGCGCGACAAGGGCGAGGGCGGAGAGTAGGCGCACGAGGGCCTGACGGACAGAAGCTGGCACGGGCATCGGGGCCTCCTGCGGCGCTGTAGTGTGCGGACATGCTCAACGCGACTGCTCGAGCACCATGATCTGCGGCCCGCTCGGCAGCGCGGCGGGGTCGAGCGTGAGGCTGGGCGCGCCGACGCGCGTCACCTGGGCCGCGGGGTAACGCGCGGTGAAGGCCTCGACCGGCTGGATATGCAGCACGCCGCGCGGGCTGTAGTAGTGCATCGGGATCACCACGCGGGGCCGGATCGCCCGGATCGCTGTGTCCAGATCGTCGAGGGCGATCGTCGGCCCGGCCCCGGTGAGGGCCAGCAGGAGGTCGACCCGCCCGGCCAGGGCCGCGAGCTGCGCTGGCGTCAGCGGGTTGCCCACGTCGCCCATGTGCAGCACCGCGACCCCGCCGAGCCGGAAGAGGTACATCGCGTTGGCGTCGGGGTCGCGCCCGAAGTCGTGGGCCAGACTCTCCATGGTCGGGAAAGGCGTCACGTGCAGCCCACGGCGCTCGGCGCCCTCAAGCGGCAACTCGAGCGTATTGACCACGAGGGGCTCGCCCGCGACGTGGCTGGGGTCGCTGTGGAAACGATCGGTGGCCGAGCTCATCAGCACCAGGTCGGCCGGCTCGGCGATCGGGTCGAAGCCCGCCCCGGCGGGGCCGGGCGTGTAGGGGTCGGTGACCACGGCCAGGCCGTCGCCGACGAGGCGGAAGCTGGCGTGGGCGTAGAAGGTCACGGTGAGCATGGGTCCTCCTCGGGCTCGCACGTGGGGCGGGGGTAGTGTAGCATAGGGTGCGGCTGCTGCGCGCTACGGGCAGATCCCCATTACAATAAAGGGGTGTACTCCCCGCGCCGACTGCAAAGGAAGAGCCTCGTGACCCACTCCGACAACCATCAGACATTCTCCCCGGACTTCGACACCAGCATGCCCCCCTTCATCTGGTGGAACGGCAGCGTCATCCCCTGGGAGCGCGCGACCATCCACCTGTCCGCCAGCTTCTGGAGCGGCGTCACCGCGATCTTCGAGGGCATTATGTCCTACTGGAACGAAGACGACGGCGAGCTCTACATCTGGCAGCTCGACGCCCACCTGCGCCGCCTGCACCGCTCGCAGAAGCTCATGCGCCAGGCCTCGCCCTACAGCGTCGAGGAGCTGACCGCCGCCGTCCTCGAGCTGGTCCGCGCCGTACAGGCTCGCCGCGACACCTATATCTTCCCCTACTGCTACCCCGCGGGGGGCGGCAACTTCGAGAGCGGCGTCGGCATCGGGCCCCACCCGGTCGAGATGGCGATCACCGCCCGGCCCAACGAGTCGCACCTGGGCAAGGGCTGGGTGCGCAGCGCCTGTGTCTCGTCCTACACGCGCATCTCGGACAATGTGATGCCGCCGCGCGTGAAGAATGTCGCCAACTACCGCAACTCGAACCTGGCCATGGCCGAGGCGCGGGTCGACGGCTATGACACGGCGATCATCCTCAACACCGCCGGCAAGGTCGCCGAGGGGCCCGGGGCCTGCCTCATGCTCATGCGCGACGGCGTCCTGGTGACCCCGAGCAGCACCGACTCGATCCTCGAGAGCATCACGCGGGCCTCGGTGATCGAGCTGGCCCGCCGCGAGCTGGGCCTCACCGTGGTGGAGCGCGCGGTCGACCGCACCGAGCTCTATGTGGCCGACGAGCTGTTCCTGGTGGGCACCGCGGCCGAGATCCTGACGATCGGCTCGGTGGACCGCTACACGGTCGGCGACGGCGGGGTCGGCCCGGTCACCGCGCAGCTCGACGCGCTCTTCCACGAGGTGGTGCGCGGCCGGCGCCCCGAGTACGCCCACTGGAGCACCCCGGCCGGCTTCGCCACTAAGGTGCTCGGATAAACAGCCGAGCTGTTTGGTTAAGGGAGAGCCGGGGAGGGCCAAGCCCTCCCCGTAACCCCTCACCGCAAGCCTAACCGGGCAGGAGCGGTCACAGAGTGACCCGCACCACCACCCAGCCCTTTTCGAGGGCGGCGGCGAGCTGACGGGGGT
>CAZKTU010000190.1:0-3300 GCA_964555675.1 uncultured Oscillochloris sp. | reverse complement strand
GTGACCCGCACCACCACCCAGCCCTTTTCGAGGGCGGCGGCGAGCTGACGGGGGTCAGGGTCGCCGGCCTGGTCGAGGGTCACCTCCATGAAGCGGGCCACCTGGTTGGCGCCGCGCAGCACCTTGCGCAGCTCGGCCTCGCGCCGGGCCGGGTCCTCGGCGACGTCGGCGACGGCGGCCACGCGCCGCCCCTGGAGCAGCAGCTCGACGGGCTGGCCGCCGCGCAGATTCTTCCACCAGTTCGCCCGCGAGGCGATCAGGATGGCCGCGCCGTCGCGCACATAGGCCACGGGGATCTCGTAGCGCCGCCCGCTCTTGCGGCCGCTGAAGCTGATCAGCAACAGGTTCTTGCTGAGCAGACCGTGGAAGGGCGAGCGCAACAGCCCCATCAGCAGCGACTGGACAAAGGCCGGGGGCGGGCTCGGTGCAGTAGTCATAGCTCTCATCTTTCGGTAGATCAGCAGGCAACACGCCTGGCGCTGCCGTGCAAGAGTACCATAGCTTGCGGGCCGCCCCGGCTACGGCCCCGGCGTAGAAGGCCACCGGCGTGGCCTGTCCAGCCCGCGCAGGCGGGCTGCGTAGCTGTAGCCCGCCGGTTTACCGGCCGGGCGTGGGGGCGCGCGGGCGATCGTGGCTTGCAGGCTTGTGTGGTCTGATCGGCTGTCCTATAATCAGGGGGCGAACCAAGCGAAGAAATGAGCACCCACCATGGCCCGACGCACAAGCGCGCTCCCTGAGAAGATCGCCCAGGACCTGATGGGGCGCATTCTCGCCAACGAGTTCGCGGACGTCAACCTGCTACCCTCCGAGCGGGTCCTCCAGGATACCTACGGCGTCAGCCGCTCGGTCGTGCGCGAGGCCCTCAAGCTGCTCGCCGCGC
Source organism: uncultured Oscillochloris sp. (assembly GCA_964555675.1). Lineage (GTDB taxonomy): Bacteria > Chloroflexota > Chloroflexia > Chloroflexales > Chloroflexaceae > CAIWXH01. The sequence goes on along the minus strand of CAZKTU010000190.1, from coordinate 2,420 downwards.
GCGGACTCGTGACCACGGGCAGCGGGCAGGGCGCGGTGATCAGCACCAATCGCACCGCCCCCGCGATCGACGCCCTGGCCCTGGCCTTCCACCGGGCCAACGCCCGCCTCGAGGATCTGCTCAACGCGCGCCTGCTGATCGAGCCGGCCGTAGCCGCCCTGGCCGCGCTCCACGCCACGCCCCTGCAGATCCGGGCGATGCACGACCTGGCCGGCGAGATGGCCGCCCTCGCCGAGGTGGCCTCGCCCGTGCGGGCCGCCACCTACAGCTACGACAATAATGCCCGTTTCCACACCCTGCTGGCCCAGGCCAGCCAGAACCCGGTGATGGAGATTATGATCGAGATGCTGGTCGGCCTAATCTGGCGCCAGCAGAACACCGTCGACGCCCACCAGACCCCCGAGCGCCACCGCTACACCGCCGAGCAGCATCTGCACATCGTGCGCGCCATCGAGGCCCGCGACCCCGAGGCCGCCCGCGCGGCTATGGCCAGCCACCTCGAGCACACCCGTAAGGGCCTGAGCAATAGCCCCGGCACCCTCTCGAGCCTGGTCAATACCCTCTACTATACCGAATAGCCCGCCGCGGCCCCCTTGACAGAGCCAGAATCGCTGCGTATAGTACAGATTGTCAGACCACCTATCAGTCAAGTGAAGAGCGCGCGATGGAGCGCGACCGATGCTCCCTCCCCCACACCCGGGCCGGGCCTCGCATATGCGATTCAGCCCGATCGGCCGGTCAGCGCCGCGCAGCCGGCGTCGCCGCGACCGACGCCAGCCTCCACGGGTACTCATGCGCCCCGGCGCATTGTTCAGTATCAGATGGCTTCAGGAAAGGAGCTCACGAAGATGTGGAACGCCCTGACCCGGAGACGGCACAGACTCCTGGCGACCCTGCTGCTGCTGGCGAGCGCCACGCTCGCTGCCTGCGGCGGCGCGCCACCCGCAGCCCAGCCCACCTCCCCGCCCGCCCCGACCGAGGCCCCCGCCGCCGCCGCGACTGAGGCGCCCGCGCCCACCGCCGCCCCCGCCGCCACAGAGGCCCCCGCCGCCACCGCGGCGCCCACAGCGGCGCCCACCGCCGCACCCGCCGCCGCCGCGCCCACCCTGGCGCCCATCCCGCCGCCCGCCGAGGGCGTCTTCACCTACTGGGGCGGCCTGATCTTCTCTGAGGACGCCAACGCGTTGCTCGAGGAGCGCATCCGCCAGTGGGGCGAGGAGCGCGGGATCGAGGTCGATGTGGTGATGATCAACCAGAACGAGACCGTGCAGCGCGTCTCGGCGGCCCTCGAGGCGGGCACCATGCCCGACGCCCTCGATATGGGCCGCGACCTGATGCTGCTGCTCAGCCGCAACGGCAACCTCGAGCCCGTCTCGGCCCTCTATGACGAGATCGGCGCGGCCCACGGGGGCTGGCTCACCTCGGCCGACTCGGCCAACAACCCGGCCGACTTCGGCGGCGAGCGCTACGGCATCCCCTTCGGCACCTCGGGCAACCTGATCAACCGCCGCTCGGACCTGCTCGAGGCCGCCGGTTTCACCGAGGCGCCCGCAACCTGGGAGGAGCTGGGCGAGATGGCCCTGGCCGGCCAGACCCCGCCCGAGGCCTACGGCATGGGCTTCGCCCTCTCGAACGTCGGCGACGGCAACCTCATGACCTCGATCATGCAGTCCTGGGGCGGCCGCGTCGCCGACGACGCCGGCACCACCTGCACGATCGACAGCCCCGAGACCCGCGAGTTCCTGACCTGGGTCACCGGCCTCTACGCCGAGGGCGCCTTCCCCCCCGGGGCCACCACCTGGGACGGCGCGGGCGATAACACCGCCTACCAGTCGGGCCAGGCCGTCTTCATCGCCAACCCCGGCAGCGTCTACCTCAACCTGCGCACCAACGACCCCGAGCTGGCCGACCTGACCCGCTTCTCGGCCCTGCCCGCCGGCCCGGTGATGCGCGTGGCGCCCCAGAACCCCAACTTCCGCGCCATCCCCGCCACCAGCCGCTTCAAGGAAGAGGCCAAGGACCTGCTGACCTACCTCGCCGAGGACGAGTTTATGCAGGAGTATTTCGCCAATGCGATCTACGGGCCGGTGCTGGAGGACCAGCAGGCCTTCCCGATCTATAACGGCGAGAGCGCGGTGCACGCCGGTCTGCTCGACCTGGCCCTCAACGGCACCGCAGCCGGCTTCCCCGACGTGAACAATGCCTCGTTCGCCGAGTTCCAGACCAACTTCCTGGTGCCCAAGATGATCCAGCGCATCGTCGTCGACAACCGCAGCATCGACGAGGCCATCGCCGAGACGCAGACCGCCTGCCAGGCGATCTATGACAAGAATCAGTAGGATGGCACCATAGTGATGGTGCCCGGTAGATCCGGGAGGGCCAAGCCCTCCCGGGCCCTCCCGCAAGCCCACTGGTGCCGG
>CAZKTU010000189.1:0-13193 GCA_964555675.1 uncultured Oscillochloris sp. | reverse complement strand
GTTCAACCTGAGCGCTGAACATAGTCAGGCCCTTCGCGCTCTTCGTGGTCTTCGTGGTAAAACATAAAACCCTTTAGGAGCTTCCCGATGGAGGATACGCTCAGCGACGCCACCCTGGCTTACGGCGAGGCGGCCGCCACGGCCCTGCTCGGCATCGACGCCCTCTACCGGCGCGAGGCAGGCGACGCCGATGGCCTGGTGGTGGTCAACATGTCCACCGGCCACCGCCCCGAGCCCTTCGCCGACTACACCGCGGCCCACGCCCGCTTCGCCGAGCTCGCGGCCCGCGCCGCCACGCTCCCCGAGCCCGACCGCAGGCGCTACTACACCCAGCTCTGCCAATCGACCATGGCCGTCTGCCGCTGGCGCCAGGGCGCCCTGAGCTTCGGCGAGCAGCTGAGCGGCTTCCTGCACGTGCCGGCCGCCCCCGCCAGCGCGGCTGAACTCGACGGGCTGCGCGCCGAGATGCGCGCTCTGCTGACGACGATGGGCTACAGCGGCGACCTCGCGGCCCAGTGCTCCGCCTGGCAAGCGCGCAACCTGACGCCCGCCGACGAGGTGGCCGCGACCCTCACCGAGCTGCTCGACGAGGCCTGGGAGCGCACCGCCGAGCGTATGCCCATCCCCGCCCCCAAAAGCGACGGGATGCGGGTCGGCACTGTGCGCGGTGTGCCCTACAACGCCCGCTGCGACTACCTGCAGCGCACGATCGAGCTCAACCTCGACCCGATCTACACCCGCCCCGGCCTCAAGCACCTGGCCGTCCACGAGGGCTACCCCGGCCACTATCTGCAGTTCAAGCTGCGCGAGACCTGGTACGCCGAGGGCCGGGCCGCGGCCGACGGGCTGCTCTCGATCGTCAATAGCGCCAGCTCGTCGCCCTTCGAGGGCATCGCCGACAACGGGATGTACCTGCTCGACTGGATGACGAGCGACGACGACCGCCTGGCCGAGCTGCTGACCCGCTACCGCGCGGGGATCGGCACCGTGGCCGCCTGGCGGTTGCACGCCGAAGGGCAGGGCGAGGCCGCGGTGCGCGACTGGCTGCATAACAACGCCCTGGTCGGCGGCGAGGGCTGGGTCGACAACCGCATGCGCTTCATCACCGCGCCCGAACGCAGCGCCCTGATCTGGTCCTACTGGTGGGGCGGCGCCTCGGTCACCCCGGTCTACCAGCGCGTCCCCCCCGAGCGCCGGGGCGCATTCCTGAGCTTCCTCTACGGCCGTATGCACTCGCCCCAATCGGTCGCCATGTTCGCCTGACGGTTTGCAAGCTCCGCGTGCAGCGAGGATCTACCATGAGCGCGCCCACCGTGAACGTCCTGATCGCCTCCTACCTCGAGCCCGAGCACGTCGAGCGGATCAGGGCCGTCGATCCCCGGCTGCGCGTGGCCTACGAGCCGGCGCTGCTGGGCTCGCCGCGCTACCCGGCCGACCACAGCGCCACGATCGCCCGCAGCTCAGCCGACGAGGCTCGCTGGCGCGCGCTCCTGGCCGAGGCCGAGGTGCTCTTCGACTTCGATCAGACCAACCGCCAGGAGCTCCCCGCCCTGGCCCCGCGGCTGCGCTGGGTCCAGGCCTCGAGCGCGGGCATCGGGCAGTTCGTGCGCCGCATGGGCTACGGCGAGCGTATGCCCGGGGTGGTCTTCACCACGGCGAGCGGCGTCCACGCCCGCCCCCTGGCCGAGTTCTGCGCCATGGCTATGCTCATGTTCGCGCGCAACGCCTGGCAGATGCAGCGGCTTCAGGCCGAGGGGCGCTGGGAGCGCTTCGGCGCGACCGACCTGGCGGGGCGAACCCTGGGGGTGGTCGGCGTGGGGCGCGTCGGGGTCGCTGTGGCCCGCCTCGGCCAGGCCCTGGGCATGACTGTCCTGGGCGTCAAGCGGAGCGTGGCCGGCTTCGAGCCCGCCGAGCTGGGCTGCGACGAGCTCTACGGGCCCGCGCAGCTCGACGCGGTGCTGCGGCGCTCGGAGTACCTGGTCCTGATCGCCCCCCACACCGACGCGACCGAGGGCATGCTCGGCGCCGCGCAGCTCGCCCTGCTGCCCCGGGGCGCCGTGCTGATCAACATCGGCCGCGGCTCGCTGGTCGACGAGGCGGCCCTCGTGGCGGCCCTGCGCGAGGGGCGCCTGGGCGGCGCGGCCCTCGACGTGTTCGAGGTAGAGCCGCTACCCCCGACGAGCCCCCTCTGGGCGCTGCCCAATGTGTTGATCAGCCCGCACTCGGCCAGCACCAGCGACCGCGAGAACGGGCGCCTGACCGAGCTGTTCTGCGACAATCTGCGGCGCTACCTCGACGGGGCGCCGCTGCGCAACGTGCTCGACCTGGAGGCGCTGTATTGAGCGGCAGTGCCGGTCTGGTTGCGACCAACGACGAAAGACCAAAGACCAACCACCCAGCAGGAGCCCGGCCTTGGTCCTTGGTCTTTGGTCAGAACTGGCAAAGGACCTCTCGCTGTCAGTACTCGGGGAGCCTCCAGGGCGGCCTAGGTCGCGAGCACGTCGCCGATCGCCTTGAGCAGCAGGCGCAGGCCGACGGGCTTGGCGAGGTAGGCCTGGGCGCCGGCCTCAAGGCAGCGCTCGCGGTCGCCGGGCATCGCCAGGGCGGTCAGGGCGATGATCGGCGTCCCGGCCAGGGCGGAGTCGGCCCGGATCTGCCGCATCGCCGTCAGGCCGTCCATGCCCGGCATCTGGACATCGAGCACCACCACATCGGGGCGGGCCGCCCGCACCTGGCTCAGGGCCTGGTCGCCGGTGCGGGCCGTGGTCACCTCGCACCCCTGTGCGCGCAGGAGCTCGGCGTAGAACTGCAAGGTCGGCTCGTGATCCTCGGCGAGCACCACGCGGGGCGGGCGCGCCCAGGTCGGGGGACCGGGCGCGGGGCGTGCGACCGTCTGCGGGGCAACATTGTCGGCGGCGACCCAGGGCAGGCTGAGGGTGAAGCGGCTGCCCTGGCCCGGCGTACTCTCGAGGCTGATGCTGCCGCCGTGCAGGTCGGCCAGCCGGCGCACCAGACTCAGGCCCAGGCCGACCCCGCCGTACTGCCGCGAGAGCCGCCCGTCGACCTGGGTGAAGGGCTGGAACAGGCGCTCGTAGTCCTGCTCGGCGATGCCGATGCCGGTGTCCCAGACCGTGAAGGTGATCAGCTCGCGCTCGGCCTCGGCGTTGATCTCCAGGCCGACCGTGCCGCCGTGGGGGGTGAACTTGACGGCGTTGTCGAGCAGGTTGATCAGAATCTGGGTCAGGCGGCGCTCGTCGGCCTGCAGCCCCTCGATGCCGTTGGCCACGGTGCGTATGAGCCTGATCCCCTTGGCTCTGGCGGGGCCATAGATGAACTGCAGCGCCGTCTGCGCGAGGATATCGACATCGATTGGCTGCGCCTCGAGGATCGTCTGGCCCGCCTCGATGTGGGCCAGGTCGAGGATGTCGGCGAGCATGGCCAGCAGGTGGCGCCCGCTCTGCATCAGCGTGCCCAGGGCCTGCTGCTGCTGCTCGCCGATCGGCCCGTACAGATCCTCGGCGAGGGCCTCGGCGATACCCAGGATCACATTGAGCGGCGTGCGTAGCTCGTGGCTCATCATAGCCAGGAACTCGTCCTTGAGCCGCAGGGCGCGGGTCAGCTCGGCGTTGGTCTTGCTCTGGGCCTCGCTATGGGCCGCCAGGGCCGCCGCGTCGCGCTTCCGCTCGGTGATGTCGCGGGCCGTCACGACAGCCAGGATGAGCTTGCCCTCGGCGTCGAGCACCGGCGTGCCGCTGACGGCCAGCCAGCGGCTGGCGCCCTCGCCTGCGGCCTGCACATGTACCTCCAGGTTGCTGAAGCGCTCGCCGCGCAGCACTCGCGCAATGGGCGCCTCGCACGACGGGAGGGGCTGCCCGGCCGGGTCGAGCGGGAGCAGTCCGGCCGCCAGGCTCTTGTCGGCGATGCTGCCGAGGGCGAGCTGCGGTTCGATCTGGATCAGCTCGCGCGCTCTGGCGTTCATGACTACAAGCTCGCCGTCAGGCCGAATCGCCAGCACCCCCTCGCCCATCGTCTGCAGGATGGCCTCGCGCTGCTGGTCAATCGCCTTGAGGGCCTGCTCGGCCTGCTTCTGCTGAGTAATGTCGGTGGTGACGATCACCACGCGCCAGTCGGGGAAGTCGAGCGGCACCGCGCTCACACTCGTCCAGTAGACCTCGCCCGTCTCGCCGGCGAAGCCGTTGATCTGATTGGTGATCGGCTTGTGATCGCGGAACACGCGATTGCGCACCAGCTCCTCGGGCGGTCGCGGCGAACCGTCTGGCCGCAGATACTGGCGCAAGAGGTGCTCGCCGCGCAAGAGGCCGTCGCGGTCCATGTGCAGGATCTGCTCGAGGGCGGGGTTCACATAGACCAGGGCGCCCGCCGCGTCGAAGATCGAGATGCCGATCGGCAGGAGGCCGAAGAGGGCCCCAAGCTTGCGCTCGGTCTCGTACAGAGCCTGGTCGGCGCGCCGCTTGGCGGTGATATCGCGGCTGAAGACCGTGACCCCGGTGATCGCCCCCGTGCTCGTGCGGATCGGGCTGAAGCGATAGTCGACAATATACTGGTTAGGCCCAATGGTGCTCGTCAGCTCGACGCTGAAGCGCTCGCCGGCGAGGGCGCGGTCGAAATAGGCGCGCCAGCGCTCCTGCTCCTCCTGCGGCGCATCGGGCGCCACGAAGCGCTCGCCCATAAGCAAGTCGCGGCCCAGGCTCTGGCGGATGTTGCGCTGAAACAGGCTGTTGCCGACGATCAGGCGGTGCTCGGCGTCGACCGACCAGATATTGCCGTCGGTGTTTTCGATCAGCGCCATGAGATTCTGCTGGCTGTCGCGCAGCGCCTCCTCGGCCTGCTGACGCTGGGTGATATCGCGGGCGATGCCCTCGAGGGCCACCGGCTGGCCGCCCTCGTCGAAGACGAGCCAGCTGCGCTGCTCGGTCCAGATGATTGCCCCGTCCTTGCGGATCCAGCGGATCACCAGGGGCTGCGCCTCGGAGGCGGCCCCGGTGAACATCTGCGCGATGAGCGCCATATCGTCGGGGTGGACGAGACTGATATTCAGCCCGGGGTTTTCGTAGAACGCCTCGCGAGGGTAGCCGGTCAGGCGCTCGATCGCGGGGCTTACGTACTCGACCTTTGGATCGGGCTCCAGTTTGTAGCGGTAGATGACGTCGGGCGCGTGCTCGGCCAGCTGCTTGAAGCGCTCCTCACTGACTCGTAGGGCCGCCTGGGTGCGCTTGATCGGGGTCACGTCGGTGAGCGTGAGCCCCACGCCGGCGACCTCGCCCGACGGCCCGGAGACGGGAAAGGCGCCGACGAGCCAGTCGCGGACGAGCTCGTCCTTGGGGCTCGGCCGGCCGCGCAGCTCGAAGTTGGGCGCCGGCCTGCCCGTCGCGATCGCCTCGCGCACGAGGGGCTCGAGCCAGTGGATGAGCGTCGGGACCACCTCGGCCAGGGTCAGCCCGATATGCGCCGCGGGGGTGCGGTGGTTCAGCGCGGCGAGCGATGGGTTGACCAGCTGGTAGCGCAGATCGCGGTCGAGGTAGGCGATCCCGTTCGGCGCGCTGTTCACCAGAGCCTCGAGACGGGCGAAGGCCGCGGCGGCGGCCTGCTCGGCGGCCTCTAGCTCGCGATAGAGCCGGGCATTCGCCAGGGCCAGGCCGGCGCGGTCCGCCAGGTCCTGGGCCAGGGTTAGATCGTCATGGGAGAAGGTTGACTGCTCGGGGTCGTGGCGGGTGATCGAGAGTGTGCCGAGAATCTGGCCGTGGGCGCGCAGGAGCACGATGATCATCGTGTGGGGCGGACGATGGGCGAGCGCTGCCCCGAGCTCGGGCGGCACAGCCTTGCGGAAGTCGGCGGGGTCGATCTCTGGCAGCAGCAGGGGCTGGCCGTTGCGGGCCACGATGCCGACAGAGCCCGCATCGTCGAGGTGGACGCGCGAGCCGAGCAGGCTGACCTGGGCGACGGCATGCACCTGGGGGTCGGGATCGTAGACCGTCACGGCCTCGAGCCAGTCGCGATCCTCGCCGCGCAGCCTGATGATACAGCCCGCCCCGAGCGCGTCGGCGGTGTAATGAGCGATCCGGTCCAACACCTTTGGGACATCGGCCGCGGCTGCGGTGAAGGCCTCTGATGCGTCTGCCAGGATCTGCAGGCGTCGCGCCGCGCGCTGGAGGTCGGCCTCTGCCCGCGTATAGGCCGTCAGGTCGGTGTTGGCCTCGATAATCCGCTGTGGGCGGCCATGCTCGTCGTAGTCGAGGGTCAGCTGAGCGGCCACGGTCACCGCATGCCCGCCGCGGGTATGGTGGGTGAGTTTGCCCGACCAGCGGCCGTCGGCCTGGAGGGCGGCGCTGATCTGCGCGAGGGGCTCGGGGAAGCTGGTCTGGAGCAGCTCGTGGGCGACCCTGCCGAGGGCCTCGCTGCGTGTATAGCCGAACAAGAGCTCGGCGCCGCTGGTCCAGAGCACAATGCGACGCTCCATGTCGAGCACGAGCACCTGAGCGTGATCGAGGACCCGCGCCTGGGCCTGAAGGCCCTGGGTGGCCTGGACGTGCTCGGTCACATCGTGAAGGCTGACAATAATCGCCCCGATCGCCGGGATATGGCTCTGGTTATTGCCCCGCTGATCGAACCAGCGCCAGCTGCCATTCTGGTGGCGCAGCCTGGTGCTCACCCTGGCCGTTGCGTCTGGGCGAGCGAGCAGAGCGGCGATGAAGGCATCGAGCGCGGGGCGGTCGTCGGGGTGGCACAGGCCGCTGGCCCGCACGGCGGCGAAGGTGGCGGGTGCATAGCCCAGCAGGGCGGTGATCCGCGGGCTCACGTAGCTGATCCGTCGGTCGAGGCCGATCAGCACTGTCGCCTCGAGGCTGTGTTCGATAATTGCCTGGAAGCGTTGCTCGCCCGCGACCAGCTCGGCGGCCCGCCGCTGGGCCGCGGCGAGCAGCGTGTGCCATTGCTCGCGCTCGTGGGCGAAGCGCGCCGCCGCGACGGCCTGCTGGATGCTCAGACGCAGCCGGGGCGCGCTGAGGGTCTCTTTCACCAGGTAGTCGTGGGCGCCGTGGTGCAGCAGCTCGACGGCGCGCGCCTCGTCGGCCCCCTGCGTCATCAGGATGACCGGGGCTGGGCTGTGTTCGCGCAGGGTCGCAAGCACTGCGACGGTCGTCGCCGCGGGCAGCTCGTCGAGCAGCACACAGTCGGCCGCCCGGGCCTGTTGGGCGAGCAGGGCCGGCTCAGCCGCGTCGCTCTCGGCGATGGTAAAGAGGGTCGGGTCCGCCAGCTCGAGCAGCTGGCGCAGGGTCCGTCGATCGTCCGGCGCGGCTGCGACGACGAGCAAGTGAAGCGCGGGCGGCTCCATGGGAAACCCCTCTTCCGGACCCAGACAACCCTCTGGTGCTGCGTGTATGGCTGGAGCGGCGCCTGGCGACGACAGACAACCGCCGACGGCAGGGCGGGCAGCGCGGCGGGGCGCTCGTCTGTGGTCGGTTATCGCACGTGAGCAGGGGCTTCAGCCTGGTGCTTCCAGTATACGACGGGTGTGCAACATGGCGTGCAGGTCCCGTACCCCCAGACGCAGGCAGCGGCGAAGAGCGTAACTCGCTTAGGAACCGTGTCTCACTCCGCCAGCCGGGCCCGCAGCTCGTGTTTCTGGACCTTGCCCATGGCGTTGCGGGGCAGGGCGGCGACGAAGTGGAACGCGCGCGGGCGTTTGTAGGCGGCCAGCCCTGCGCGGCAGAAGGCGTCGAGCTCGGCGGGCGTGGGCGGGGCCGCGGGGTCGCGGGGCACGATCACGGCCACCACGCGCTCGCCGAAGTCGGGGTCGGGCGCACCGAAGACCGCGCACTCGGCCACACCTGCATGCTCCTGCAGCAGCTCCTCGACCTCGCGCGGGTAGATGTTGTAGCCGCCGCTGATAATCAGCTCGCGCGCGCGGCCCGTGATCGTGTAGTAGCCGTCGGCGCTGCGCCACCCCAGGTCGCCGGTGCTGAACCAGCCGTCGGGGGCCAGCACCTCGGCGGTGGCCGCGGGGTTGCGCCAGTAGCCGGCGAAGACGTGGGGGCCGCGCACCTGGATCTCGCCGATCTCGCCGTCGGGCAGGGGCGTGCGCGCGCGCAGGTCGACGATACGGGCCGCTTGCCCCGGGAAGGGCCCGCCGACCGTGCCGGGGCGGCGCTCGCCCGCGTAGGGGTTGGTGAGGTTCATGCCGGTCTCGGTCATGCCGTAGCGCTCGAGGATGGGCTGCCCGTAGGCCGCGGCGAAGTCGGCGAAGGTCTGCGGGCTCAGGGGCGCCGAGCCCGAGACGAACAGGCGCACCCCGGTGACCGGCTGCCTCTGGCCGCCCGCCTCCTGGATCAGGCGCGTGTAGATCGTCGGCACGCCGAAGAACATGCTGCAGCGGCCGCCGGCGAACTCGGCCATGGTCTCGGCGGGCTCGAAGCGTGGGCGCAGGCTCAGGCTGGCCCCGGCGGTGAGCGTACCGTGGACGCCCACGCCGAGACCGTGGATATGGAAGAGCGGCAGCACGAGCAGCAGCCGGTCGCGCGCCGTCCACTCCCAGGCCGCGCAGATCGCCGCGCTATTGGCGGCCAGGGCGCCGTGGGTCAGCATGGCGCCCTTCGAGCGCCCGGTGGTGCCCGAGGTGTAGGCCAGGATGGCGAGCTCGCCCGGCGCGGGCAGGCGCGGCGTCTCGTCCGGCGCGTCTGAGCCGCTGTCTGGCGCACCCAGCTCCTCGGGGGCCGCCGTCACGACGGCGTAGGGGCCGGGGCCCAGCTCGGCCAGGCGCGCGGCGCCCTCGGCGTCGGCGACGACGACGCGGGGCTCGCTATCGGCGAGGATGTGGCGCAGCTCGACCTGGCGGTACTGGGTGTTGACCAGCACCGCCGCCGCCCCGGCCGCGTGGGCGCCGAGGTAGGCCCCGAGGAAGCCGGGCCCGCTGCCCAGGTAGAGGGCCACCCGGTCGCCGGGGGTCACGCCCATGGCCCTGTAGGCCCTGGCCCAGGCCGTAGCGGCGGCGACTAGCTCGCCGTAGGTGATCGTCGCCCCCGCCCACTCGAGGCAGGGGCGGGCGGGGTCGGCTTCGGCGTGGGCGAGCAGGGCCGCCAGGATGCTGCTATGGGCCATGGTGCTCCTAATGCTCGGCCTCGCGGGCCAGCAACTCGCGCTTACGGGCGCTGCCCCAGCGGTAGCCGCCCGCGCTGCCGTCGCCGCGCACGACCCTGTGGCAGGGGACGGCCACGGCCAGGGTGTTGGCGGCGCAGGCCTGGGCGACGGCCCGCGCGGCGCCGGGCTGGCCGATGCGTTCGGCGACCTCGGCGTAGCTGGCGGTGGCGCCGGCGGGGATCTCGCGCAGGGTCGCCCAGACCCGGCGCTGGAAGGCGGTGCCGCGCAGATCGAGGGGCAGGTCGAGGCCGCGGCGGGGCGACTCGACCAGGGCCACGGCGGCCTGCGCCCAGGCGGCCACCTGGGGGTCGTCGGGCACGAGCTCGGCGAGGGGGAAGCGGGCGCGCAGGCTCTCGGCCAGGGCCGCCGGGTCGTCGCCGAGCTCGATGGCGCAGAGGCCGCGCTCGGTGGCCGCCACCAGCACCCAGCCCAGGGCCGAGGGCGCGGCGGCGTAGGCGATGCGCTCGTCGGGGGCGCCGGCCCTGTAGGCCGTCGGGGTCATGCCCAGGGTCGCCGCGCTCTCGGCGTAGAGGCGCCCGCTCGAGCCGAAGCCGGCCTCGTAGATCGCGGCGCTGACGCTGGGGGCCGCGACCAGCTCGCCGTGCAGGCGCTCGCTGCGCCGGGCGCGGGCGTAGGCGGCGGGGGTAACCCCGAGGCTCGCCTTGAAGAGCCGGTGGAAATGGAAGGGGCTCAGGCCGGCGGCGGCGGCCAGCTCGCGCAGCGAGGGGGGCTCGTCGGCCGACTCGATCAGGGCCACGGCCCTGGCCACGGCGGCGGCCTCGGCGCTATCGGCCCGCGCCGCGCGGGGCGTGCAGCGCTTGCAGGGGCGCAGGCCGGCGGCCTCGGCCTCGTCGGGGGTGCCGAAGAAGCGCACATTGGCGCGCCGGGGCGCGCGCGAGGCGCAGCCGGGGCGACAGTAGACGCCCGTGGTGACCACGCCGTAGACAAAGGCGCCGTCGGCGCCCCGGTCGCGGCCGCTCACAGCCGTCCAGCGGGCCTCATCAGTCGTGTAGCTCATCGGGGGTTCCTCCACCATTAGTATACCTCTAGAGCTAGAGTGTACGGCGGCGCCGCCCCCGCGGCCATTCGCGCCTTGCGTAGTAATTCCAGGTATAGTGAACCCCTCTCCGGGCGGGAGAGGGGGAGGGGCTCGGGGAGGGCTAGCCCTCCCCGAAAAAACCATCTTCAACCCGTCAAACAAGGTTGGACGGCGTACTACTTGTCGCGCTTGGCGTCGCCGAGGGCGGCCTGGGCCGCCGCGAGGCGGGCGATCGGCACGCGGAAGGGCGAGCAGCTGACGTAGTTCAGGCCGGCCTTGTGGAAGAACTCGACCGAGGCCGGGTCGCCGCCGTGCTCGCCGCAGATGCCCACCTTAAGGTTGGGCCTGGTGCTGCGGCCGCGCTCGGTGCCCATCTGCACCAGCTGGCCGACGCCGCGCTGGTCGATGGTCTGGAAGGGGTCGTCGGCGAGGATCTTGCGCTCGACGTAGAGGGGCAGGAAGCGCCCGGCGTCGTCGCGCGAGAGGCCCAGGGTGGTCTGGGTCAGGTCGTTGGTGCCGAAGCTGAAGAACTCGGCCACGCCGGCGATCTCGTCGGCGGTGAGGGCCGCGCGGGGCAGCTCGATCATGGTGCCCACGAGGTAGGGGATCTCGACCCCGGCCTCGGCGAAGACCTCGCCGGCCACCTTGCGCACCAGCTCCTCCTGGGGCTTCAGCTCGCTGATATTGCCGACCAGGGGGATCATCACCTCGGGGTGGACCTCGACGCCCTCCTTTTTGACCGCCACGGCGGCCTTAAAGATCGCGCGGGCCTGCATCTCGGTGATCTCGGGGTAGATGATGCCCAGGCGGCAGCCGCGGAAGCCGAGCATCGGGTTGGCCTCGTGCAAGTTCTCGATCTTGCTCTTGACCTTCTTGAAGTCGACGCCGAGCTTCTTGGCCAGATCCTCGATCTCGCTGTCGTTATGGGGCAAGAACTCGTGCAGCGGCGGGTCGAGGGTGCGGATGGTCACCGGCAGGCCGGCCATCGCGCGGAAGAGGCCCTCGAAGTCGCCCTGCTGGAGGGGCTCGATCTTAGCCAGGGCGGCGCGGCGATCCTCGACCGTATCGGCGATGATCATCTCGCGGACGGCGTCGATGCGGTTGCCCTCGAAGAACATATGCTCGGTGCGGCAGAGGCCGATGCCCTCGGCGCCGAACTCGCGGGCCACCTGGGCGTCGCGGGGGATATCGGCGTTGGCGCGCACGCCCAGCTTGCGGAACTCATCGGCCCAGACCATCAGCTGGGCGAAGTCGCCCGAGAGCTCGGGCTGCACCGTCGGCATCATGCCGGCGAAGACCTCGCCGGTGCTGCCGTCGAGGGTCACCGGCTCGCCCTTGCGGATGGTCACGCCGCCCACCGTCACCGACTGGTCGGCGTAGCTGATGCGCAGCTCGCCGGCGCCGGCCACACAGGGCTTGCCCATGCCGCGGGCCACCACGGCGGCGTGGCTGGTCATGCCGCCGCGAGCGGTCAGGATGGCCTGGGCGGCCACCATACCGTGGAAGTCCTCGGGGGCGGTCTCGACGCGGATCAGGATGACCTTCTCGCCGGTGGCGGCCAGCTGCTCGGCCTCGTCGGGGTCGAAGACCGCCTTGCCGCTGGCGGCGCCGGGCGAAGCCGGCAGGCCCGTGGTCAGCACCGTGGCCGTCTTGCGAGCCTTGGGGTCGATCATGGGGTGCAGCAGCTGGTCGAGAGCGTGGGGGTCGACCCGCAGGACCGCGGTCGCCCGATCGATCACGCCCTCATTGGCGAGGTCGACGGCGATCTTCACGGCGGCGGCGCCGGTGCGCTTGCCCGAGCGGGTCTGCAGCATCCAGAGCTTGCCCTTTTCGATCGTAAACTCGACGTCCTGGACGTCCTTGTAGTGGGCCTCGAGCTGCTTGGCGATGCCGTGGAACTGCTGGTAGACCTCGGGCATGCTCTCGGCGAGCTTGCTGATCGGCTGCGGGGTGCGCACGCCGGCCACCACGTCCTCGCCCTGGGCGTTGACCAGGTACTCGCCGAAGATCTCGCCGTCGCCTGTGGCCGGGTTGCGGGTGAAGGCCACGCCGGTGGCCGAGTCGCTGCCCATGTTGCCGAAGACCATCGCCTGCACGTTGACGCCGGTGCCGAGGCTGTCGGAGATCTTATTGATGCGGCGATAGTCGCGGGCGCGGCGGCCGTTCCACGAGCGGAACACGGCCATCACCGCCTCGCGCAGCTGCTCGTTGGGGTCCTCGGGGAAGTCGACGCCGGCCTCCTGCTTGATGATCGCCTTGAACTCCTCGGCGATCGAGAGCAGCTCGTCGGCGCTCAGGTCGGTGTCCTGGCGCTGGCCGTGGCCCTTGCGCTCGTCCATCACATGCTCGAAGCGCTCGCCGTCGACGCCCAGCACGATCTTGCCGAAGAGCTGGATGAAGCGGCGGTAGGCATCTGCGGCGAAGCGCGGGTTGTCGGAGAGTTTGGCCAGACCCTCGCGGGTGGCCTTGTTGAGGCCCAGGTTGAGCACCGTGTCCATCATGCCCGGCATCGAGAACTTGGCGCCCGAGCGCACCGAGACCAGCAGGGGGTTGGCCGGGTCGCCGAACTTCTTGCCGGTCTGGGCCTCGATATCCTTCATCGCCTCGAGGGCCTGCTCCCAGAGTCCCTCGGGGGCCTGCTGGCCGTTCTCATAGTAGGTGTTGCAGGCCTCGGTCGTAATCGTGAACCCGGGAGGCACCGGGACACCCGTGCGCGTCATCTCTGCGACGCCTGCGCCCTTGCCGCCCAGGAGGTCGCGCATCGTCGCGTCCCCCTCTCGAAAGAGGTAGACCCACTTCTTTGTCATCTAAAGCCTCCTACTGTTGGTGGCGTTCTGAAGCCGAGCCAACTATAACGCCCGCATCCTTAAATGTCAAAGACTTGCGATGGCTGTGCAAAGCGTAAACAGGCCTATCTGCGCCCTGGAAAAAGGTGGAGTTATACCGTTCGACAGTTGCATAGTCTTCACTTCGTCCAGCGATCACAACCTTCCCGCCGGAG
>CAZKTU010000188.1:0-13193 GCA_964555675.1 uncultured Oscillochloris sp. | reverse complement strand
GAGGTGATCCAGGCCCCGCCGACCGAGATCAGCGCCTGGGTCGCCCAGACGTAGCTGATCGCGTCGTGCAGGGTCAGGCCGGCCACCGTCTCGCCCGCGGCGTAGAGCGCCTGGTAGACGAAGCTGACCAGGGCTCCGAAGAAGGCGTTGGTGATGATCCCGCCCAGGAAGGCGCTGCGGTAGGCCACGGCGCGGCGAAAGGCCCGTACGGCGACGGCGAGGTAGAGGCGCATAGGCAACCCTTCATGCTGCGGACAACGCCTGAAGCGCCCGGGCCGCCCGTGGGGGGGCCGAGGCGCGCGAACACAGGGGGATCGAGAGCCGCCAACCAGCATAGCAGCCACGCTCGCAGGGCGGCATCGGTCGTTCGGCCGAGGGCGCGGCGCACGCCCGCGCCTCTGGTATCATAGGCGACCATGAGCCGTATGAACCTCCCCCTGGCGATCTTTCTGCTGCTCGCCGGGTTCTACCTGCTGACGCTGAGCGGGCACACCTACTCGCCCGACGAGGAGACCATGCTCGCCGTGACCCGCGGCCTGCTCGAGCGGGGCTCGGTCGCGGTCGTGGTCGAGGATGACGCCCCGGTCTCGGCGCTGCGCCCGGGTCGCGACGACGGGCGCTACTCGCCCTACGGCGTGCTGCCCTCGCTCGCCGCGCTCCCCCTGCAGGCCCTCGGCGCCCTCTTCGGGGGCGGCGACCCCGGGGCGCGTGACTACGCGTCGCGCCTGGCGGTCACGGCGCTCAACGGGCCGGTCACCGCCGCCACCGCCGCGCTGCTGGCCGCCTGGGCCCTGGCCCTGGGCGCGTCGCGGCGCTGGGCCTTGGGGTTGGCCCTGCTCTACGGGCTGGCCACCTTTGCCTGGCCCTACGCCCGCACCTTCTTCTCCGAGCCGCTGGCGGGCCTGCTGATCCTCGCCGCGGCCCTCGCCGCCGAGCGGGCGGGCCGGGCCGACGAGGGCATGGCGCGGCGCCTGTTGCTCGCCTCGGGCCTCGCCGCGGGCCTGCTGCTCACAACCCGCATCGCCGCCGGCGTCGCCCTGCCGGTGATCGGGCTCTACGTGCTGTGGCTGGGCTGGCGCCAGGCCCGGGCGGGCGGGCGGCCTGCGTCCTTCGCTCTTTCATCCTTCATCCTTCATCCTTCATCCTTCCTCCTCGGCCTCCTCCCCGGCGTGGCCCTGTTGCTCTGGTACAACCTGGCCCGCTTCGGCACGCCCCTGGCCTCGGGCTACGCCAGCGAGGCGGGGCTGTTCACCACGCCCTTCCTCGAGGGCCTCTACGGGCTACTGTTGAGCCCCGGCAAGAGCGTGCTGCTTTTCGCGCCGCCGCTGCTGCTGGCCATCCCCGGGGCGATTGGCCTGTGGCGCCGTGGCCGCGCCGATGTGGTGCTGCTTTGCGTCGGCCTGTTCCTCTCGCACCTGTTGCTCTACGCCCGCTGGGGCGAGTGGCAGGGCGGCGGGGTCTGGGGCCCGCGCTTCCTGCTGCCGGTGGTCGCGCCGCTGCTGGCCCTGGGCGCCGGGCTGTTCGCGCCGAGCGACGAGCGCCGTCCAGCGCCCAGGCCCGTGGTGGCGCAGCGCGCGCCCTTCGGCTGGGGCCTGTGGGCTTTGACCATTCCGGTGGCCCTGTTCGGCTTGATCGGCAACCTGGGCGGCGTACTGCTGAACTTCGGCACCTACGTGGTCGCGCCGGCCCCGGCCGACAAGCTTTATAGCCTGAGCGGGTCGCCCCTGGTGGGTCACTGGGCTATGCTGGGCGAGCGCTGGGCGCGTTATGCCGCGCCCGCGCCGGTCTGCCGCCTGGGCGACGGGCTCTACGCCACTGAGGACCCGGGCGGGGCCGCGCTGCCGCGGCGCAGCGGGGCGCGGGGCGAGCTGCGCTGCGCGACAGAAGGCGCGCGGGTGCGCTTCACCCTGGACGACCGGCGGCCGCCCGAAGCCCCGCCCAGCGAGCTGCGTCTGCTGCTCGACGGCCGGCCCCTGGGCGCGCCGCCGGCCGGCCAGCTGCGCGAGTACCGCTTGCTGCTGCCGCGCGGGGCCGTCTCGCTGGCCGTCGAGGCCCAGACCTGGAACCCCATGGCGGTCGGCTTCAGCGAGCGCGACGACGCGCTGGGCCCGCAGCTCGCCGGGCTGCGCGGCGTCGCAGTGGGCGACGCGCCTGTGGTGGTGGTCGATACGGCTGTCGCGCCTCTGTCCGAGCGCGCCCGGCCGCGCTGGGCCTGGTACTACGACCCGCCCAATCAGCACCTGGTCGATCATTGGGCCTGGTATCTGCCGCGCTCCGAGCTTGGGGGGCTGGGCGCCTGGGCTCTGGCCGGCTGCATACTCGTGTTGGGCGGGGCGGGGGTCGGGCTGGGGGTGCGGCGGCTGCAGACCAAAGGGTAGGGGCGTAGCATGGCCACGCCCCTACCCTGCGGAAAAGACTTTACACTCGCACGAAGGCCGACATAATCACAATATCGTGCAGGTTGCCGTCGCGGTCGATCGCGTGGCGGGCCAGCTGCCCCTCGACGGCGAAGCCGAGGCGGCTGAAGATGGCCTGGCCGGCGGTGAGGGCGGCGAGCATATCGACGGTGACCTTGGTGGCCCCGAGCTCGCGGGCGGCCTCGACGATCGCCTGGGCGAGGTGCATGCCGAGGCCGCTGCGACGGTAGCTGGGCAGGACGATCAGGCGGATGTTGGCCACGTGGTTCGACCAGCCCGGCATGCGCAGGGCGGCGGTGTAGCCGACGATCTCGCCCTCGTCGGTCACGGCGATGATCTGGCGCCAGTTCTCGGCGTGGGCGGCATTGGCCAGGCGCGTGATAATCTCGGGGTGGGTGAAATCGTCCTCGAGGTAGAGGATATCGTTCTTCGGCAGATTCTGGCCAAAGGTCGTCAGGACCGCCCGGTCGCCCTCGAGGAGGTTCCGGATCGTCACATGACGGCCATCTTTGAGTGCCACGCTGCCTGCCGCCTCGATGCGCTGGGCCATCCTCTGCCTCCTATTGACGGATTGTATTGAGGGGTTATCTTGCGGTCCGTAATGATGGGGGAACTATAGCACAGGAAGTTACAGCCGAGTTACTTCGGTTAAAAAATATCACACCCGGGAAGCGATCTCTTCACACGAAAGAGGCCTTGTTCGGCGTACTCCGCATTGCAGTGCGGTATCGCGCCTGCCGGTTGTCTGAATCCTTGTGCTATAGCGAACTTTTTACTGCTATAATGCGGTTTATCCAACGGCTCCAATGACAGATACGCCCGGCGTTTCGGGATGCGCTAGGTGGACAAGGAGGTCGAGATGAGCAGCCAGCGTGAGGTTGTTGTCCTCAGCGGTGTCCGTACGGCCATTGGCTCCTTCGGCGGTAGCCTGAAGGATCAGCCCCCCTCAGAGCTCGCCGCGGCGATCGTGCGCGAGGCCATCACACGCGCAGGGATCGAGGCCGCCGAGATCGAACACGTTGTCTTCGGCCATGTGATCAACACCGAGCCCCACGACATGTACCTGGGCCGCGTCGCCTCCGTCAAGGGCGGCGTGCCGGTCGAGACCCCGGCCCTGACCCTGAACCGGCTCTGCGGCAGCGGCCTGCAGGCGATCGTCTCGGCCGCCCAGACCATTCTGCTCGGCGACGCCGATGCGGCCATTGGCGGCGGCGCCGAGGTGATGAGCCGCGCCCCCTACAGCGTGCCCGCGATGCGCTGGGGCGCCCGCATGAACGACGCCAAAATGGTCGATATGATGGTCGGCGCCCTCTCCGACCCCTTCGACGACTGCCACATGGGCATCACCGCCGAGAATGTCGCCGCCAAGTGGGGCATCACCCGCGAGGCCCAGGACGCTCTGGCCGTCGAGAGCCACGCCCGCGCCTCGGCCGCGATCGCCGACGGCCGCTTCAAGAGCCAGATCATGCCCGTCGAGCTGAAGGTCAAGGGCGGCGTGCAGCTCTTCGACACCGACGAGAATGTCCGCGCCGACAGCAGTATCGAGAAGATGGCCAAGCTGCGCCCGGTCTTCCAGAAGGACGGCAGCGTCACCGCCGGCAACGCCTCCAGCATCAACGACGCGGCCTCGGCCGTGGTGCTGATGGAGCGCAGCGTCGCCGAGCGCCGCGGCTACAAGCCCCTGGCCCGCCTGGTCGGCTACGCCCACGCCGGCGTCGAGCCCAAGTACATGGGCATCGGCCCCGTCCCGGCCGTGAAGCGCCTGCTCGAGCGCACCGGCGTGCGCCTCGAGGAGATCGACATCTTCGAGGTGAACGAGGCCTTCGCCGCCCAGGCCCTCGCCGTCGCCAAGGATCTCGAGCTCTCGCCCGAGAAGACCAACCCCAATGGCAGCGGCATTTCGCTGGGCCACCCCATCGGCGCCACCGGCAGCATCCTCACGGTGAAGGCTGTCCACGAGCTGCAGCGCACCGGGGCCCGCTACGCCCTGGTGACCATGTGCATCGGCGGCGGTCAGGGCATCGCGGCCATCTTCGAGCGTCTCTAGTCAACACGCAGGGCGGGACGGGGCGCGAGGCCCCGTCTCGCCCCGGTCGTTGCCCCGACCCACGGATGTTAGTGTAAAGCGTTATAGAGGAGCAGAGCCATGGGCAAGCTGGATGGGCGGGTCGCCATTGTCACCGGCGGCGGACGCGGTATCGGCAAAGCGATCGCCCTCGCCCTCGCCGCCGAGGGGGCCAAAGTGGCCGTGAACTACAATACCAGCGCCGGGGCCGCCCAGGAGGTGGTTGACGCGATCAACACCGCCTGGCGTGATCGGGCTCATGCCCACAGCGTCGGTGGCGCCGACACCGACGAGGATCGCGCCCTCGCCGTCAAGGCCGACGTGAGCAAGGCGGACGAAGCTCGCCAGCTGGTTCGCACCGTCCAGGAGCGCTGGGGCCGCCTCGATGTGCTGGTCAACAACGCCGGGATCACCCGCGACAAGTCGATCCGCAAGATGACCGACGAGGACTGGCTCGAGGTGATCCAGACCAATCTCAACGCGGTCTTCTTCTGCACCACCGCCGCGATGCAGCCGATGATCGAGCAGAAGTACGGCCGGATCATCAATATCAGCTCGATGAACGGCCAGACCTCGGCCTTCGGCCAGGCGAACTACGGCGCCAGCAAGGGCGGCATTATCGCCTTCACCAAGACGGTGGCCCTCGAGTTGGCCAAGTTCAATGTGACGGTCAATGTGGTCGCCCCCGGCTTCACCCTCACCGATATGCTCTCCAAGGTGCCCGAGAACGTCCAGGACCAGATTAAGTCGCGCATCCCGCTGGGCCGCTTCGGCCTGCCCGAGGAGATTGCCAAGGCGGTGATCTTCCTGGCCGCCGACGCCGACTATATCACCGGCGCTCAGCTCAACATCAACGGCGGCGCGTATATGTAGCTCGCCCTGAGGCGACGTGGAGGGTCAGGCCCTCCACGTCCTCCCTCAGGCCTACTTGGCGCTACGCTCGATGATCTCCTTGACCTCGCTCGAGTAGCCCTCCCAGGCCTGCAGCATCTCTTTGTTCATGCGCTGGTGCAGCTTGAGCGCGTCGGCCATGGCCTGCTCGGCAGAGCCCCGCAGGCTGCGGCTGTAGTCCCAGTTCTTCAGCACGACGTCGAAGGCCATGTCGGTGCTCGCGGTCAGCAGTTCGTTCCAGGCGCGCACCGAGCGCAGCATGACATCGGCGGTGTCGCTATACTGCTGGCGTAGCCGCTCCTGGAGGCGCTCCACTTCGTCGTTTGCCATTGTTATTCTCCCGGTGTATCCTGTATGACGCGTTGCGTCGCATTGCAATGCGGCAACACAGGCGTCGTATGCGCGTAGTCGGCGATCAGAACGATGGTAGCACCGGCAGTTACAGGGCAGTTCGACGGCGACCCCGGCGGCGGACTGCTCCTCACCAGGCTGGCCCCCCCTGCCCAACAGGCCCGCCTGCTGCGCCGCCAGCGGGTCGAGACACGCCTCGCCGCCGCCCTCGATTTTCCAATCTGTCTGGTTGTTGCCCCCGCCGGCAGCGGGAAGACGACCGCCCTCGCCGCCCTCGCCGCCCACGGCGGCTGGCCCGCGGCCTGGTGTCGCGCCGAGGCCGGCGACGACCCCGCGAGCTTCCTGCGCCACCTGGCCGCCGCCTTTCGCGCCGTGGCCCCGATCGACGAAGAGCGCGTCGGCGCGGCCCTGGCCCGCGCCCCGACCGAGATCGACCCGGCTCTCGAGACTCTGGTCAACGAGCTCGCCGCAGCCCTCGACGACGATACGCTTCTGGTGATCGACGACTTTCACCAGGCCGATGCTCGCCCCGAGCTGCGCGCCGTGATCGAGCGCCTGGTCGCCATCCAGCCCCTGCGCCTCCACGTGACCCTGGTCGCCCGCGCCGAGCCCACCCTCGCCTCGGTCGCCTTGGCGCGCCTGCGCGGCGAGCTGCTCACCATCGGCCCCGACGATCTGACCTTCGACCTCGACGAGGCCCGGGCCCTCTGGGCCCTCGCCGGGAAGCGCGCCCCCGACGATCTCGAGCTTATGCTCCAGACTGCCCGCGGCTGGCCCCTCGCCATGCAGGCGGCCCTCGCCGCGGGCGACTGGCGCGCCGCCCTGGGTCTTGCGGGCCCCGCGCCCCTCGACGCCTACCTGTCCCGCGAGATCCTCGATGAGCTGCCCGAGGATCTGCTGCGCTTCCTGCTGCAGACCGCCGGCCTGCTCCGCCTCGTCCCCGATCTGTGTACCCTGGTGGCCGATGGGGCCGCGCCCGAGCCGCGCTTCGCCGAGCTCGAGCGCCGGCGCCTCTTCGTCGAGCGCGACGCCGAGGGCGTGGTCGCCATCCAGCCGGTCTTCCGGGCCTTCCTCGCGCGGCGCGCCCAGCGCACCCTGGCCACCTGGTCCGAGCTGCATCGCCGCGCGGCCTGGTACTACCGACGCCTCGACGATCCCGATGGGGTCCTGCACCACCTGCTGATGCTCGGCGACGAGCAGCAGGCCGCGGCCGCTCTGGTCGAGTATACCCCCGCCCTCCTGGCGGCCGGCCGCGCCGAGCAGATCTTCGCCTGGGCCGCCCGCCTGCCCCACGCCGCCCGCGCGACCCCGCGACTGCTCGAGGCCCAGGCCGCCGCCCTGCGCTACCTCGGGCGCTTCGACGATGCCCTGCTGGCCTACGGCGCCGCCGACGCGGCCCACGCGGCCGCCGGCGACCTCGACGGCCAGGTGCGCGCCCTGCGCGGCCAGGCCGAGGTTTACCTCGATACTGTCCAGCCCGCCCACGCTACAGGCCTGCTCAAGCGGGCCCTGAAGCTGCTCCCGCCCGAGCGCTGGGCCGAGCGGGCCGAGCTGCTGCGTATGCAGGCTGAGAACTGGGCCAACCGCGGGCGCGCCGATGTGGCCCTGATCCTCGAGGGCGCCGCTCGCCAGCTCGAGGATCGGGGCTCGGCGGGGCGAGGCGATCAGGCGGCGGCCAAACGGGGCGAACGAGAGAACGTGGTGGGCGCCGCCTCGCGCACGGAGCTGCCGCCCCGCCTGCTGCTGCGGGCCGGCCGCCTGAACGAGGCCCGCCAGCAGCTCGAGGCCCGGCTCTGGGCCGGCCCCCCGGGCGCGGCCGTCGAGCGGCCTGGCGCCCACCGCGAGCCCCTGCTGCTGCTCGCGCTGATCTACGCGATGCTCGGCAACGGCGCCCGCGCCCTCGCTATGGCCGGCCGCGGGCTGCTCGAGTCCCAGCAGCTCGGCTCGCCGATCACCGAGGCCATCGCCGAGCTGCGCCTGGGCCACGCTTACCAGCTGGTCGCGGCGAGTGACCCCTCGCCGGCCCTCCAGCGCTACGCCACCGCCATGAGCCTGATCCAGACGGTCGGCGTGACCCGCACGCGCGCCGAGGCCTACCTCGGCCTGACCCTGCTCAGCGGCCACGGGGGCGATCTGCCCCGCGCCGAGGCCGAGGCCCGCGAGGGCCTGCAGATCGCCGCGGCGGCGGGCGATGAGTGGACCTCGGCCCTGATCCTCCTGGCCCTGGGCGGCGCCGCCGTGGCCGCCGGCGAAGAGCGCGCGGCCGAGTGGCTCGAGCAGGCCCGCCAGCGCTTCGCCCGCGGCGGCGACAGCTATGGTCTGGCCCTCACCACCCTCTGGCGGGCCATCAGCGCCCTGCGCGCCGGCAATAGCGCCGCCGCCGACGCCGAGATTGTGCGCCTGCTCGACTCTGTCGCCGAGCACGGCTATGTTGGCGTGCTAATCGGCCAGAGCCTCTTTGGCCCGCGCGACCTGGCCACCCTGGTGCCCCTGCTGCTGCGGGCCCGCTCCCTCCAGGGCCACGCCGAGCTGGCCCGCCTGCTGCTGCGCCAGGGCTTCCCCACCATCGCCGGCGACGATACGGTCGAGGACTATCACCCTGGCTATACCCTGCGCGTGCAGATGCTCGGCACGTTCCGCGTCTGGCGCGGCCCCCACGAGATCCAGGCTCGCGAGTGGCAGCGCGAGAAGGCCCGGCAGCTCTTTCAGCTACTGCTCACCATGCGCGGCCACTGGGTCCAGCGCGAGCAGATCTGCGCCTGGCTGTGGCCCGAGGCCGACCTCGAGGCCGCCGAGCGCCAGTTCAAGGTGACGCTCAACGCGCTCAATGCGGCCCTCGAGCCGGCTCGCCCGCCCCGCGTCGCGCCCTTCTTCGTGCGCCGCCAGGGCCTGGCCTACAGCTTCTCGCCCTCCTACGGCGTCTGGATCGACGTCGACGAGTTCGAGCTGCGCACCGCCGCCGCCGCCTCGAGCGATGACCGCGAGTTCGCCCGCCGCAACGCGCAGCTCGCCGTCGGGCTCTATCGGGGCGACTATCTGGCCGAGTCGCTCTACGATCCCTGGACGACCGAGGAGCGCGAGCGCCTGACTGCGCGCTTCCTCGCTACGGCGGTGAGCTACGCCGCTCGCCTCAGCGCCGAGGGCGACCAGGCTCAGGCCGTGCAGCTCTGCGAGCAGGTGCTGCGCCGCGACCGCTGCTACGAGGAGGCCTACCAGATCCTCATGCAGGCTCACGGCCGCGCCGGCAGCCGCTCGCAGGCCCTGCGCAGCTATACGCGCTGCGCCCAGGCCCTGCGCGACGAGTTGGCCATGGAGCCGCTGCCCGAGACGATGGCTCTCTATGAGGCCCTGAAGCGCAATGAGGCGATTTGACGTTTCTTGTGAAAAGTAATACAATCAGGGCTGCCGGTCGTCTGATGTGACCATGAACGCTGCGCCCTGCGCAGCATAGAGAGCGGAGACCAATGGGCGTCATTTTTCAGATTCACAGTGTCTTTGGCGAGATGATCCTGCCGGTCCTGATCGTGCTGGCGGCAATCTATCTGACCGTCACCTATAAACCCGACGCGCCGCGCAGCCCCGTCGCCCGCTTCTTCCCGGTGCTGGTCGACCTCCAGGTGACGCTCGGCATCATCTACTGGATCTACCTGCTCGTCACCACCAGCGGCGAGACTCAGGCCCGCTACCTCGGCTTCCCCTTCATCCTGCACCCGATCATCGGCCTGATCGCCGCCGGCCTGGCCCATATGGCCACCGGCCCGCGCAACCCCCTGCGCAGCCTCGGCCGCTGGGCGCCCCTGGCCTCTCTGGCCGTCCTGCTCGTGCTGGTGGTCAGCAATGTGCTGATCGGCATCCAGGCATAGTACAGCGTCCGAGCAAAACTGACGGGTAGCCGCCACCCGTAGGGCGCACCCAGCCACCCGTAAGGGCGCACCCATGTGTGCGCCCACCCCGGCCGCCCCTCAGCCCGAGGGGCGGCCTCGTGATATCGCCGGAAGATAGTTAGAACTAACGATGTGCCCGCGCTCGAACGTTGTTACTCTAGATACAAGCAATCGAGCGTCGCTCAAGGAGGCCTGCAGTGGCTGTTAAATTCAACAACTTCCAGCGTGCCCACGATGTGGAGCGCTACGCCGCGGGCGAGACGATCTTCAGCAAGGGCGATCCGGGCGACCGCATGTTCGTGATCACCGCGGGCTCGGTATCCATCGCCGACGAGGACGGTGAGATCGAGACACTCGGCCCCGGCGAGCTGATCGGCGAGCTGGCCTTGATCAACGCCGGCCCGCGCACCGCGAGCGCCGTAGCCCGCACCGAGTGCAGCCTCGCCCCGATCGACCGCTCGCGCTTTCTCTATCTGGTCCAGCAGACCCCCTACTTCGCCGTTCAGGTGATGCAGACAATGGCCGAGCGCATGCGCGCCGAGCGCGCCCGTGCGTGAGCCACCCGGCAAACCCGTCGCGAAGGTGCGCGGTGATGCGGTCTGCCGCAGCCGCGCATTTTTGCGTGTACATAAGGAGCACGATGATGAATGCCTACTCTACAGCCAGTCTGGGCCTCTCGCTGGCCGGCGAGCCCGCCGAGCGGCTGACGCCCCAGGCCGTCGCCCGCGAAGAGGAGCTCTTCCGCATCGCCCTGCGGGCCGACTCGAACCTCGAGCTCGACTGGCTCTGGCTCTATATGCAGCTCTCCAGCCCCTCTCACCGCCGCTACTGCCTCGAGCGGGTGCTGGTGATCAACCCGAGCAGCGCCGTCGCCCGCCGCGAGCTCGAGCTGCTCGACGCGACCGCGTAGGCTCCCCGGGCCTATGGGCCGGCCAGCCCGTGGGCCCAGGCGTAGCGCCCCGCCGCGGCCCGCGAGCTGACCCCGAGTTTGGCATAGATCGAGCGCAGATGGGCCTGGACCGTATAGATGCTCAGGCCCAGGGCCTCGGCGATCGCCTGATTGCTCAGGCCTGCGGCCACCTGGCGCAGCACCTCGCGTTCGCGCACCGTCAGTTCGTCGGGGCCGGGGACCGCGCCCGGCTGCTCCGCCGCCGGCTGGGGCGGCTGAGGCCCCTCGCCGAAGGGCCGCAGGGCCAGCTCGACCGCCTGGCTGAGGCTCAGGGCGCGGCCCTGGGCCAGGCTCTCGGCGAAGGCCTCGGCGCTGAGCTGGCGTCGCGTGGCGGCCATGTCGGCCGCGATGCGGGCCAGACGTGTCGGCAGGGGCGGTAGAGCCAGGGCGGCCCGGGCGGTCTCGGCGGCGCTGAAGAGCACGGCCGCCCGCCCGTAGTGGCCGCGGCCCGCCGCCGTCCCCGCCAGACCCTCGATGGCCTGCACGGTCTGCGAGCGGTCGCGCCCGCCCGTCCGCGGGGCCAGAGCCTCTGCGAAGGCGGCGGCGGCGGCATCCAGCCGCCCGGCCTCGCGCTCGAGGTCGCCCTGATAGATCTGGGCGAAGCCCCTGATCCAGCTGTCGCCGATGGCGCTGAGGGCGGCCAGGGCTTCGTCGAGGGCCGCCCTGGCGCCCGCCTGGTCGCCGCCCGCCAGGGCGGCCTGGCCAAGGTCGGTCAGCACCAGGCCCACCCCGCGGGCGTCGCCCACGGCGCGCAGCTTCGCCAGAGCGTCCTCGAAAAAGGCGCGGGCTGCGGCGCTGTCGCCCTGTTGCAGGGCGGTGGCCCCCAGGCCGAGCAGGGCGTAGCCGGTCCCGCGCGGGTCGCCGAGCCGGCTCATCACGGCCAGGCTTTCGCTGCTGAGGGCGCGGGCCCGGTCGAACTCGCCCAGCCAGTAGAGGGCGAAGCTCAGGTCGTTCAGGGCCATCGCCCGCTGCCACGGCAGCGCGAGGGTGGCGTAGAGTGCCAGGCTCTCTTCGATGCGCGCCCTGGCCGTGTGGTAGTCGCCGCGCACGAAGGCGGCGGCGCCGAGCCCCCCGAGGGCTCGCGCCGCGCCGGCTCTGTCGCCAAGCTCGCGGGCCAGGCCCAGGGCCGACTCGTGGAAGGCGGCCGCCGCCATGGGCCCATCGAGGTCGCGCACGAACTCCCCGGCGCTGATCAGCACATCGACCCGCAGGGCCAGCCTGGTGCGCAGCAGCGCGTCGGTGGCCCGGTCGCCCGACGAGGCGCGCAGCTCGGCGATGGGCAGGCCGCCCGACGAGCGGGCGATCGCGGCCTGTAGCCAGGCGTAGCCCTCGCGCAGCTGGCCGCGGCCCCACCAGTAGCGCGCCAGGGCGGCGGCGATGCGCAGGGCCGGGTCGGGGTCGTCGCCCTCGGCCGGGTCCATCAGGGTGCTCAGGGCCAGCCGCAGGTTGCTCTGCTCGGCGTCGAGGCGCGCCAGCCAGCTCTGCGAGTCGCCTTCGGCCAGGCCGCGGGCGGCCGCCTCGGCCAGGGCGACGAAGTAGTCGGCGTGCCTGCGGCGCAAGGCCGGTCCCTCGCCGCTCGCCCCGAGCATGTCGGCCGCGTACTCGCTGATCGTCTCGAGCATGGTGAAGCGCGGCTCGCTCTGGTCGACCAGGGGCTTGATCAGGCTCTTGTCGGCCAGGGCCGCCAGCAGATCGATCTCGGGGCGGGCGCCGTCGGGCTCGGCGCAGACCGCCTCGACCGCCGCGAGGCTGAAGCCCCCGGCGAAGACGGCGAGCCGGCGGAAGAGCCGCCGCTCGTCGGCTTCGAGCAGGTCGTAGCTCCAGGCGATCGCGTCGCGCAGGGTCTGGTGGCGGGCCGGCAGATCCCGCGAGCCGCCCGTGAGGATGCTCAGGCTGCGCCCCAGGCGCGCCAGCAGGGCCGCGGGCTGCATCAGGCGAGTGCGGGCGGCCGCCAGCTCGATCGCCAGGGGCAGCCCGTCCAGACGTCGGCAGATCGCCGCCACCGCCGCGGCGTTCTCGGCGCTCAGGGCGAAGTCCGGGCGCACCGCCCGGGCCCGCTCGACGAACAGCTGCACCGCAGGCGAGTCGGCCTTGCCCGCGCGCTCGTCGGGCAGCTCGAGCGGGTCGAGCGGAAACTCTTGCTCGCCCGTGATATGCAGGGCGCCCCGGCTGGTCACCAGCAGGCGCGGGCCCTCGGTCGCCGCCAGCAAGTCGGCGATCTGCGGGGCGGCAGTCGCCACATGCTCGAAGTTGTCGAGCACCAGCAGCAGCTCGCGCCGGCGCAGGTGGCGCACGAGGTTCTCGTAGGGGCTGCGGGCGCCCTGGTCGCGCAGCCCCAGGGCCATGGCGATGGCGGGCAGCACGCCCTCGGCCCGGCGCACGCCGGCCAGAGGGACGAAGGTCGCCCCGTCGGCGTAGGCGCCCGCGAGCTCTGTGGCCACCTCGATGGCCAGACGGGTCTTGCCGGACCCCGCCGGGCCGGTCAGCGTCAACAGCCGGCCCTGGCGCAGCAGCTCGCCGACAGCGCGTCGCTCGCGCTCGCGGCCTACGAAGCTGCTCGCCGCCCGCGGCAGGCTTGTCCCTGACTCCACGCTGGCTCCTTGGAAGGATGAAGGATGAAGGATGAAGGATGAAGG
>CAZKTU010000187.1:0-13220 GCA_964555675.1 uncultured Oscillochloris sp. | reverse complement strand
GCCCGCAGCTCGGGGCGCAGATTGCGGGTGGCGTTACGGGTGTCGACGACGCCGGGGGCCAGCTCGACGATCCGCTCGTAGGCGAAGGCGCTATGGTTGGTGACGATCACCGCGCAGTCACAGGTGGCCAGCAGCTCGTCGCTCAGGGGCGTCGTCTTATACACCTCGCCCCCATGGGTCTCGAAGATGGCGACATGGGGGTCGCAGGCGATCACATTGGCCCCGTCGGCGGTCAGCAGATCCATGACCTTGAAGGCGGGCGACTCGCGATAGTCGTCGACGTCGGGCTTGTAGGCCACCCCCAGCAGCAGCACCGTCGAGCCGTTGAGCGCCTTGCGCTGCCGGTTGAGCACCCGCACCACCAGGTCGTGGACGTGGCGCGGCATTTGCGTATTGATCTCGCCCGCCAGCTCGATAAAGCGCGTGGCCAGATCGTAGGCCCTGGCCTTCCAGGTGAGGTAGAAAGGGTCGATCGGGATGCAGTGGCCGCCCAGCCCCGGCCCCGGCGTGAACTTCATGAAGCCGTAGGGCTTCGTCGCCGCGGCCTCGACCACCTCCCACACATCCAAGTCCATGCGGTCGCAGAGCAAGGCCAGCTCGTTGACCAGGGCAATATTGACCGCGCGGAAGATATTCTCGAACAGCTTGGTCAGCTCGGCGGCGTCGGGCGACGAGACCGTCACCACCTTGCTGGTGATGTAGCTGTAGAATGCGCCCGTCAGGGCGGTGCAGGACGGGGTGACGCCACCCACCACCTTGGGCGTGTTCTCGACGCTGAAGCCCTTGCTGTTGGTCTGTCCAGGGTCGATCCGCTCGGGCGAGAAGGCCAGGAAGATCGTCTCGCCGACCACCTGCCCGCCGGCCTCGAGCCGGGGCTGCACAACCTCGCGGGTTGTCCCGGGGTAGGTCGTGCTCTCGAGAATGATCAGCTGGCCCGGGCGCAGGCTACGAGCGATATCCGCGCTCGCCGCCTCGATATAGCTCAGGTCCGGGTCGCGCGTCTGGTTCAAGGGTGTGGGCACGCAGATCACCAGCAGATCACAGTCGGCCATGCGTGTCACATCGGTGGTCGCCTCGAGCCGACCGACGGCCGTCAGCTCGGCCAGGGCCGCCGTCGGCACGTCGCCAATATAGCTCTCGCCGGCATTCAGGCGCGCGACCTTCTCGGCGCTCACGTCGAAGCCGACGACTGAAAAGCCCTGCGCGGCGGCCCTGACGGCGAGGGGCAGGCCCACGTAGCCCATGCCGATCACCCCAACCACCGCCGCCCGCGTGGCGATCTTCTCTCGCAGCTCTGCTTCATAACTCATAATCACCCCGGTGCTGAAACGTCTGGGCGGCGACCTGCGCCGCGGGCCCTATTGTACCGCAGGGGTGAGACGGTACTCGTGGTACGATAGAGGTAAGCCCCGCTTGCGAAAAGAAAGGCTTCGTTTTATGGCCTACGCCGCCCTCATGGGTGCCGAGGTGAAGCGCAAAGAGGACCCCCGCCTGATTAGCGGCTCCGGCAGCTACGTCGGCGACCTCAAGCTTCCCGGCATGCTCCACATCGCCGTGGTACGCAGCCCCCATGCCCACGCCGTCATTCGCAGCATCAGCCCTGCCGCTGCCCTCGCTCTGCCCGGTGTGGTAGCCGTATTCACCGGGCCCGACCTGCTCGCCCTCTGCGAGCCGATGCCGCTGGCCAGTTCGGGCGAGGGCGACGGCGGCGCCACGAGCTACGCCGGCCGCGTGCGGTACGCCCTGGCCGTCGAGCGCGTGCGCCACGTCGGCGAGGCCGTCGCCGCCGTGGTCGCCGAGAGCTACGAGGCCGCCGTCGACGCCGCCGCTCTGCTCGAGGTCGACTACGAGACCCTGCCCGTCGTCGCCGACATGCTCTCGGCCGCAGAGCCCACCAGCCCGGTGATCTTTGCGGGGCTGACCAGCAACGTCGACCATAGCCGCAGCCGCAAGCGAGGCGACGTCGAGGCCGCCTTCACCTCGGCCCACAGGCTCGTGCGCCAGCGCATGGTCAATCAGCGCCTCATGGGCTTCCCCATGGAGGGCCGGGCCGTCGCCGCCGCCCCCGACTACGCCACCGGCGGGGTCACCGTCTACACCAGCACCCAGACGCCCCACCAGATTCGCTCCGAGCTGGCCCCGATCATCGGCCTGAACGAGAGCCAGATCCGCGTGATCGCCCCCGATGTGGGCGGCGGCTTCGGGGTCAAGATCGGGATCTACCCCGAGGATGCCATCTGCGCGGCCCTGGCCCTGCGCCTGCGCGCCCCCGTCCGCTGGGTCGAGGACCGCCTCGAGCATGTGGTCTCCACCACCCACGGCCGCGGCCAGATCTGCGAGATGGAGGCCGCCGTCGAGGCCGACGGCACGGTCACCGCCCTGCGCATGCGCGTCACCGCCGACCTCGGGGCCTACCCCCTCGCCCCCGGTCTGCCCGACCTCACCACCGCTATGGCCATCGGGGTCTACCACATCCCCAATGTCGACCTCGAGGCCACCTCGGTCTACACCAACACCACCCCCGTGGCCGCCTACAGAGGCGCCGGCCGCCCCGAGGCCGCCTACTACATCGAGCGCCTGATGGACTGTATCGCCGCCGAGTTGGGCCTCGACCCGGCCGAGGTGCGCCGCAAGAACTTTATCCCCCCCGACGCCTTCCCCTACAAGACACCCACAGGCCTCACCTACGACAGCGGCGAGTATGATAAGGCCCTCAGCAAGGCCCTCGAGATCAGCCGCTACCCCGAACTGCGCCAGGAGCAGGCGGCGCGCCGCGCCAGTGGCGGCAAGGCCCTCGGTATCGGCGTCGCCTGTTATGTCGAGATGTGCGGCTTCGGCCCCTACGAGAGCGCCCAGATCAAGGTCGAGCCCAGCGGCACCGTCACCGTGACCAGCGGCATCTCGCCCCACGGCCAGGGCACCGGCACCACCTTCGCCCAGATTGTGGCCGACCAGATCGGGGCCGACTTCGACCAGATTGTCTTCCGCGCCAGCGACACCGCCACGACCCCTATGGGCGTCGGCACCATGGGCTCCCGCTCGCTCGCCGTCGGCGGCGCGGCCCTGATGCGGGCCGCCGACAAGGTGCGCGAGAAGGCGCGCCACCTCGCCGCCTATATGCTCGAGGCCAGCGCCGGCGATATCGAGTTCTCCGGCGGCCAATACCAGGTGCGCGGCGCCCCCGACAGCGCCCTGAGCCTG
This sequence comes from uncultured Oscillochloris sp., assembly GCA_964555675.1. Classification (GTDB taxonomy): domain Bacteria; phylum Chloroflexota; class Chloroflexia; order Chloroflexales; family Chloroflexaceae; genus CAIWXH01. The sequence goes on along the minus strand of CAZKTU010000187.1, from coordinate 10,019 downwards.
GCCCAGATCGCCAAGCGGGCCCATACCAGCAAGCTGCCCCCCGAGCTCGACCCCGGCCTCGAGGCGACCGACTACTTCCGCCCGGCCGACCTGATCTACCCCTTCGGGGCCCACGTGGCCGTGGTCGAGGTCGATGTCGAGACCGGCGAGGTGAGCATCCGCGACTACTTCTCGGTCGACGACTGCGGCCCGCGCATCAGCCCCGTGATCGTGGCCGGCCAGGTCCACGGCGGCCTGGCCCAGGGTATCGCCCAGGCCCTGCTCGAAGAGGTGGTCTACGACGCGGGCGGCCAGCTGCTCAGCGGCTCGTTGATGGACTACGCCATCCCGCGGGCCAGCCTCTTCCCCAGCTTCACTCTCGCCAAGACCGAGACGCCCACCCCCCTCAACCCCCTCGGCGTCAAGGGCATCGGCGAAGCCGCCACGATCGGCTCGACCCCGGCGATCACCAACGCCGTGATCGACGCCCTCGCCCACCTCGGGGTGCGCCACATCGACATCCCCCTGCGCTCCGAGAAGGTCTGGAAGGCGGTGCACGAGGATCGCTAGCCGTAGATACGTGGAGGGCCGGGCCCTCCACGCCTCGCTTTAGAGCGTGGCGATGGCCCCGAACAGCTCTTCAGGCGTGAAGGGCTTGGTCAGCAGCGGCCGCCCTGTGCCCTCCAGGGCGGCCCTGGTCGCGGCGCTGTTGGTGTCCCCGCTGATGAAGAGTACACGGCGGGCCAGCTCGGGGTGGGCCGCTCTCAGCCGCTCGAACAGCTCGAGGCCGTCCATCTCGGGCATGCGTAGATCGCAGAGAACCAGGTCGAAGCTCTGGGCCGCCGCCAGGCGCAACGCCTCGAGGCCGTTGGCCGCGACCGCCACTTCGTTGCGCTCGCCGAGCGCCAGCAACACGGCCGACACAACGGCGGGGTCGTCCTCAATTAGCAGGATGCGCCGGCCCGCGGGGCGCGGCGGCGCAGGTGGCGCTGCGGCGGCGGCGGGCGGCTCGAGTCCGTAGCGCAGCGGCAGCTCGACCACAAACGTCGCGCCGCCGCCGGGTGTCGTCGCAACCCTGATGTGGCCCCCGTGGGCTTGGACGATCCCCTGGCAGATGCTCAGGCCGAGCCCGGTGCCCTGGCCGGCGGGCTTGGTGGTAAAGAACGGCTCGAAGACGCGCTCGGCCAGGGCCGGGGGCACCCCCGGCCCATTGTCGGCGACCTGCAGGGTCAGCAGCGGCCCCGCGTCGCTGCCCACCAGGGCCGTGCTCACCTCGAGACGGCGCGGGGGCGGCACCTGCTGCAGGGCGTGCTGCGCGTTGACGACCAGATTCAGCAGCACCTGACTCAATTGGCCGCTGTCGCCCCAGCTGTAGGGCAGGTCCGGATCGAGGCGCAACTGCACATCGATCTGGTCTAGCCGCAGATCGCCCCCCTTCAGCGTGAGGGTCTGCTCGGCCAGGAGGTTCAGATTCATCTGGCCGGTACCGCTCTGCTGCTGACGCGAGTAGAGCTGCAAGTTGCGCACGATCGTCCGCACCCGCTCGGCGCCCACCTTCAGCTGGGCCAGCAGCGCCCGGGCCTCGGGGCGCAGGTCGCTCGCCGCCAGAAAGTCGGCGTAGCCGAGCACCGCCGTCAGCGGATTGTTGATCTCGTGGGCGATGCTCGCGATGAAGCGCCCGAGGGCGGCCAGCTTCTCGGCCTCGACCAGCATGGTGCTCGTCTGGTGGACCTGCTCCAGCAGCAGGGCCTGCTCGAGCAGCGTCCCGGCCTGCTCGGCGAAGATCCTGGCCAGATCCTCGGCCTCGGGCCGATAGGGGCTGTGATCACGCAGGTTGTCGAGCACTAGAACGCCGTAAATGTGCCCGCCCACGTAGATGCTGCACAGCAGCGAGCGCCTGATCTGCTCGATGTGCCCGTGCTCGCGCAGGATCTCATTCGAGCGTTCGTCCAGGTGCTCGGCATCCCAGGCGGCGAAGTCGCGGATCTGCTTGGTCTGCGACTCGCGAAACTGGCTCTGGACCTGGTCCACCGAGAAGCTCACCGCCCGCAGGGCGTTCAGGTTGTAGCCGCGGGCGGCCCTGTAACAGAGCTGGTCGCCCTCGAGCACCAGTAGGCTGCCGCGCTGGGCCCCTGGCACGCAATCGAGGGCCGTATCGAGGATGGCCTGGAGCAGAGTGTCCAGTGGCTGAGGCGTGCGCAAGAGCTGGTGGAGTTCGAGCAGCGCGCGCAGCAGGCGGCGCGTATAACGATTGCTCTTGCGCGGCCGCGATCGTCCCGGCCGGCGCACGGTCATTGCTCATCCTCGTCGTGAACAGAACCTTGAACAGAATCAGTTGGAGAGGGCGGGCGCCCTCTCCAACTGTAGCACAGACGATTGTCCCTTGCACTCAGGGGTGCGTGACGCGCACGTCGGCCACCTGCTCGACGACGGGCGCGATCTGGGCGCGCACCTCGTCGGGGGTCAGCCCCGAGACCTTGAAGGTCACGGTGCTGTGGCCGGCGGATTCGCCGGCGAAGGTGCCGAGGGCGATGATGTTGCCGCCGGCGCCCGCCAGGGCCCCCGTCAGGCGGGCCAGCTGGCCGGGCTCGTCGAGCATGCGCACCTCGCAGCGCACCCCGGCGTCGCGGGCGCCCATCAGCTCGAGGAAGATCTTGAACAGGTCGGTCTCGGTGATCATGCCGATCACCTCGCCGCCGCGCACCACGGGCAGCCCGCCCACCCGCTGGTCGGCCATAATCCGGGCGGCCTCCTCGATCGGGGTGTCCTCGGCCACAGTGAGCACGTTGCGGGTCATGATCGGCTCGACCGTCAGCTTGCTCAGCAGATAGTTGAGCTCCCAGACGCTGAGGGTGGTGGCATCGGACGGCGAGGCGTTCAGCAGGTCCTTCATCGAGATGATCCCGACCAGCTTGCCGTGCGCGATCACGGGCGCCCGCCGAATATGCTCGGTGCGCATCAGGTGCAGGGCATCGTGAACCGGTGTCTCAGGGGTGACGCTGATCACCGGGCGGTTCATGCGTTCGCCGACGAACATGGCTACCTCCTTGTAGGCCATTAGCAGTGTGGGGGCGGCATATGACGCCGGCCCATCGCCAACTATAACACGGGCCTGCACGGGCAGCGTAAATGGTTCGCAACTGGAAGAAACAAGTTGTGCCCTGTCACTGGCCGGGCCCCGTGTATAATGGGCGCAGCGTCCGTCGCGGCGGCGAGGAGGACTGTATGGACGACGTGGTGATCGTTGGGGCGGCGCGCACGCCGATCGGCAAATTCAACGGGGCCTACGCAGCGCTCACGGCGAGCGACCTGGGCGCCGCGGCGGTGCGGGCCGCCGTCGAGCGGGCGGGCATCGACCCGGCCAGCGTCGACGAGTGCATCATGGGCAACGTGGTCTCGGCCGGCCTCGGCCAGGCCCCCGCGCGCCAGGCCGCCATCAAGGGCGGGCTGCCCGCCAGCGTCGGCGCCCTGACCATCAACAAGGTCTGCGGCAGCGGCCTCAAGGCGGTCATGCTCGGCGCCAGCCTGATCCGCAGCGGCGAGGCCGAGGTGATCGTGGCAGGTGGCATGGAGCATATGAGCGGCGCGCCCTACCTGCTGCCCGGCGCCCGCCACGGCTACCGCCTCGGCAACGGCGAGCTCGTCGACGCCATGGTCCACGATGGCCTCTGGTGCGCCTTCGAGCACCAGCACATGGGCAACAGCGCCGAGTGGATCGCCCGCGCCCACAAGGTCACCCGCGCCCAGCAAGATACCCTGGCCCTGCAGTCCCACGAGCGCGCCGTGGCCGCCTGGGACGCGGGGCGCTTCGCCGCCGAGGTCGCCCCCGTCAGCGTGCCCGGCCCCAAGGGCGCGACTATCGTCGTCGACGTCGACGAGGGCCCCCGCCGCGATACCAGCCTCCAGGCTCTGGCCCGGCTGCGCCCAGCCTTCGACGACGCGGGCAGCGTCACGGCCGGCAACGCGCCGGGCATCACCGACGGCGCCGCGGCCCTGGTGCTGATGAGCGCCAGCCGCGCGGCCCGCCTCGGCCTCGCGCCCCTGGCCCGGCTCGAGCACGGGGCCCAGGCCGCCGTAGCGCCCCTCGAGGTCTTCACGGCCCCGCCCTTCGCGCTGCAGAAGCTGATGGATACGGCCGGCACGACGGTCGACGACTACGACCTGTTCGAGCTCAACGAGGCCTTCGCAGCCCAGGTGATCGCCAACATCAGGGTGGCCGGCCTCGACCCCGACCGGGTCAACGTCAACGGCGGCGCGATCGCCCTGGGGCATCCGATCGGGGCCAGCGGGGCCCGCGTGCTGGTCACGCTGATCCACGCCCTTAGGGCGCGGGGCGGCCGGCGCGGCATCGCCTCGCTCTGCCTGGGCGGCGGCGAAGCCGTGGCCCTGGCCGTCGAGGCCTTCTAGGAACCCCCTATGGCACACTCGGCGCCACGCCAGTCGCTCACCCGCTTCGCCTGGCTCTCGATCGGCGCGGCGACGGCTACGATCGCCCTCAAGAGCGGGGCCTACCTCGTCACAGGCTCGGTCGGCCTGCTCTCGGACGCCCTCGAGTCCCTGGTCAACCTGGTGGCCGCGGTGGTGGCCCTGGTGGTGCTGACTATCGCGGCCCGGCCGCCCGACGAGGACCACGCCTACGGGCACGACAAGGCCGAGTACTTCTCGAGCGGCGTCGAGGGCGGGCTCATCCTGCTGGCCGCCATCAGCATCATCTACAGCGCCTGGGGCCGCCTCTTCGACCCCCAGCCGATCGAGCAGGCGGGGCTCGGTCTCGCCATCTCGGTGGCCGCCTCGGCGATCAATCTGGCGGTCGCGCGGGTGCTGATGCAGGCCGGGCGGCACTACAATTCGATCACCCTCGAGGCCGACGCCCATCACCTCATGACCGACGTCTGGACCTCGGTCGGGGTCGTGGTCGGCGTGACCGCCGTCGCCCTGACCGGGTGGGAGCGCCTCGACCCGATCATCGCCATGGTCGTCGCCGCCAATATCATCTGGTCGGGCGTGCGCATCCTGCAGCGCTCGGCCCTCGGCCTGCTCGACACGGCCCTGCCCGACGACGAGCGGGCCAGGGTTGTGGCCATCCTCGCAGGCTACACCGAGCGCGAGGGCGTGCAGTACCACGCCCTGCGCACCAGGCAGGCCGCCGCGCGCCGCTTCTGCTCGGTCCACATCCTCGTGCCCGGCGACTGGACGGTCGCCCGCGGCCATATGCTGCTCGAGCAGATCGAGCACGACGTGCGCAGCGCCCTGCCCAACGCCACGATCTTCACCCACCTCGAGCCGATCGAGGACCCCCTCTCGTTCGAGGACCAGACCCTGGATCGCGCGGGGGTGGCCCGGTAGGGGTGCGCTAGGGTCACGGTAGGGGCGCAGCATGCTACGTCCCTACCGCGCCATGGTGTAGAACTCCTCGTTCGGCCGCATGCCCAGGGCCGAGGCGGCGCGGTTGCTATAGTTGAAGAAGGCGGCGATCTGGGTCAGATCGAAGATCTCTTCGGCGCTGAGCCCGTGGGCGTGCAGGGCCGCATGGTCGTCGTCGCCGATCTCGGCCGAGGCCCGCGTCAGCTTGACCGCATAGTCGAGCATGGCCCGCTGGCGCGGGGTCAGCTCGGCGGCCCGGTAGTTCGCCGCCACCGTGTCGGCCAGGCGCGCATCTTTGGCCCTGATGCGCAAGGCGGCCCCGTGCGAGACCAGGCAGTAGTGGCACTGGTTCTGGGCCGAGACCGCCACAGCCACCATCTCGCGCTCGGCCTTGCTCAGCCCGCCCTCAGCGGACATCAGGGCGTCATAGAGGGCGATGAAGCCCCGCAGCACCGCCGGCCGCAGGCTCAGGGCCCTGAAGACGTTGGGCACGAAGCCGGGCTTCTCTCGGTTTCGGGCGAACAACTCCTGGATGTCGGCGGGCAGCGCGGCCTCGTCGGGCACGGGCAGCCGCGAGATCAGCTCGTCGCTCATGGTGCGGCCCTCTTCACTATGACCAGCGTTGGTCTACCCTAAGTGTACCGCCGTTTGGTAAAATGGGGCCATGAACCAGGAACCCCTCGACCCCGCGGCCATCCTCGCCGATCTGGGCGTCAAGACGCTGCCGCGCTATGTCAGCTGCCACGCCACGGTCGGCTCGACCATGGACCTGGCACGAGAATTGCTACAACAGCTCTCCGATAGCCAGCTGCCGGCCCTGGTCGTCGCCGACGAGCAGACCGCCGGGCGCGGCCGGATGGGCCGGCCCTGGGTCGCCCCACGCGGCGCCGCGTTGCTGGCGTCCCTCGCCCTCAGGCCCGTGTGGCTGGCCCCCAGCCAGGGAGTAGCCCTGGTCTGGCTCGCCGCCGTGGCCCTCTGCGAGGCCGTCGAAGAGGTAACGCCGCTGCGCCCCGGCCTCAAGTGGCCAAACGACCTGCTCGTGGCGGCGGAGGGAGATAGCCGTGAGACAGCTGCCCTGGCCGAATTGTCGCCTGACCAGACGCCACCGACGCCTGCCGATCACCATTCGCGGCCCGCGCCGCCAGGGTCCCTGTGGGCGAAGGCCGCCGGCATTCTGCTGGAGGTGAGCGTCGGCCAAGGCGGATTCGAGACGGCCATCATCGGCTGGGGCGTCAACGTCAGCGCCGCGCCCCCGCCGGCACAGACCCGCTACCCGGCCACCAGCCTGACTGCGGCCGCGGGCGCACCCGTATCGCGCCTGGCGCTGCTGCGGGCCCTACTGCGCCGCGCCGACGCATGGCACAGCCGGCTCGGCGCAGGCGATCACGAAGGCCTGTACACCGCCTGGAGCTCGCGCCTGCTCACTCTGGGCCAGCAGGTGCGCATCGAGGCGCCGGGCGGGCCGATCGAGGGCCTGGCCGAGGGCGTCGACCGCGCCGGGGCCCTGCTTGTGCGCGACGAGGCAGGGACGCTGCACGTCGTGACCGCCGGGGACGTGGGCGTAGTTCCGTAGAGGTACCTGGCGAAGATCGCACCTCGCTGGCGAACTGTAGGGCTTCTCAGGGGGCTCTCACTCCAATCTCACGGTCGCCCCCGTTAGGGTGTGGCGATCTATGGTATAGTAGAACCCACGGGACCTCATACGTTGGAGATGGGGAGGTATGCCGTTTTTTCGTCGGCGCCTTGTTCAGGGCGCCCTGATCGCAGTCAGCCTGATAGTGGCGGCCACGATGCTGCGTCTCGCCCTCGAATGGCGACAGGCCCTTGCAGATATTGACGCGATGATCGTCACCCCTGCCGCCCTCGACCTGCCTGCCCAACCGCAAGCACCTGCCGCTGCAAGCACCAGAGACGAGCCCGCCACGAGCGAAGCGGCCCCCGCGCCTGCCTCCGACTCGCAGGCGGTGCAACCGCTTGGCCCCGCCCCCGACGCTGCGCCCGCCCTCAGCCAGGAGACATTGAACATCCTGCTGCTCGGCACCGACGCGCGCCCCGGCGACGATATTACCCGCACCGATGCGATGGTCCTCGTGCGCATCGAGCGCGACGGGGGTCGCGTCAGCATGCTCTCGCTCCCGCGCGACCTGTGGGTCGACTACCCCACCGGCGGCGAGGGGCGCATCAACGCCGCCTTCGCCGTGGGCGAGAAGCGCTTCGGGCCCGGCGGCGGCGCGGCCCTCGCCAAGTCGACGGTCGGTCGCCTGATGGGCCTCGAGGTCGACCACTTTGTGCTGATCAACTTCCAGGGCTTCCGCACCCTGATCGACCAGCTCGGCGGGATCGCGGTCGACGTGCCCCAGGCGATCTACGACCCGGCCTACCCGACCGACGACTACGGCACGATCGAGGTGCGCTTCCGCACGGGCCCCCAGGTCCTCGACGGCGAGCGGGCCCTGATCTACGCCCGCACCCGCCACGCCGATAGCGACTTCGGGCGCAACCAGCGCCAGCAGATGGTGCTGATGGCGATCTTCGACCGCATCCGCGAGCGCGGGCTGCTCCAGCAGCTCACCAGCCTCGACGACTACACCGGCGCGATGCGCGGCTACGTGAAGACCGACCTCGACCGCTCGCGCATGCTCGAGCTGGCGAACTTCGCCCGCAACGTCGACGCCGAGGATGTGCTGCGTTATGCGATCGACTCGAGCGCCATCGTCGACTTGCGCGACCCGGCCACCTTCGCCGCCGAGCCCGCCGCCCTCGAGCGCCTCGTGCGCCAGTTCACCGGCGTCGCCGTCTCGACCGCCGGGGGCAAGTAGGCCGCGCCGCCATCCTCCGCGACTGACGACCGCAAGGCCGGGCGTCAGTCGTCTTCGCCTGAGCGAGGCTTCTGCCCGCCAGTGACAGGGCGCCGATGAGCCTGCCCGCCGCCAGCCCGCCCGCCGATTCCCAGGGCGCGATGCGCTCTGTGGCCGTGGCCGCCATGCTGATCGCGGTCGGCAACATCGCCAGCCGCCTGCTCGGGCTGATCCGCGAGCCGACGATCGCCTACTACTTCGGGCGTGGGGTCGAGGTCGACGCCTTCCAGATCGCCTGGACGGTGCCCAACACGGTCTATGACCTGCTGATCGCCGGGGCGGTCAGCGCGGCCCTGGTGCCGGTCTTCTCGGAGTACGCCGAGGGCGAGCGCGACGAGTTCTGGCGGGTGGTCTCGGGGGTGCTGACCCTCGCCCTGGCCGCCCTGACCGCCCTGACCGCCCTGGCCGTGTGGCAGGCGCCCCTGCTGGTCAGCGCCCTCACCACGCCCAGCGAGGTCGAACTGCGGGCCCTGGCCACCCCCCTGGTGCGCCTGCTCATGCCCGCCGTGCTGCTGATGGGCATCTCGGGCCTGGCCACCGCCGTGCTCCACGCGCAGCGGCGCTTCCTGCTGCCCGCCTTCGTGATGGTCACCTTCAACGCCGGGATGATCCTCGGCATCGTGCTGCTGCACGAGCGGCTCGGCATCTACAGCCTGGCGGCCGGCGCCCTGGTCGGCGCCCTGGGGCAGGTGGCGGTACAGCTGCCCGGACTGCGCGGCGCCCGCCTGCAGCCCGGCCTGAGCCTCAGCCACCCGGCGGTGCGGCGGATCGTGCGCCTGTACGGCCCCGTCGCCCTCGGCATCGGCTTCTCGATCGTCGGCACCCTGATCGACCGCCGGCTCGCCTCGGGCTTCCCCGCGGCCCTGGGCACGATGCGCTACGCCACCACCCTGATCCAGTTCCCCCTGGGGCTGGTCGCCTCGGCCGTGTCCCTGGCCGTGCTGCCGACCCTCTCGCGGCAGAACGCCGCGGCCGACGAGGGGGCCTTCCGCGCGACCCTGGCGATGGGCCTGAAGGTGGTGCTGCTGCTGATCCTGCCCGCGACGGCCGGCCTGGCCGCCCTGGCGAACCCGCTCACCAGCCTGCTCTTCGAGCGCGGGGCCTTCACCGCGGCCGACACCCAGGCCACGGCCCTGGCCCTGCTCTTCTACCTGCCTGGCCTGCCGGCGGCCGCGATCGACCAGGTGCTGCTCTTCGCCTTCTACGCCCGCAAGAACACCCTGACCCCGAACCTCATCCAGGGCGCCGCGATCGGCTGCTACCTGCTGGTCGCCCTGCCGCTGCTCTGGCTGACCGAACTGGGCTTCCTGGCCCTGGTGCTCGGCAACTCGGCCCAGTGGATCGGCCACGCCCTGATCACCTACCTGCTGCTCGCGCGCGCCGTGCCCCTGGGCGGTCTACGCCTCGGCGAGGCCGCCCTCAAAGGCACGCTCGCCGCGGGCCTCATGGCCGCCGCCGTGCTCGGCGTGGCCGCCCTGGGCGCGGGGCTGCCGACCCTGGCCCTGGTAGCCCTCGCCACCGGCGTCGGGGCCCTGGTCTACCTGGGCCTCTGCGCGGCCCTGCGGGTCGAGGCCCTGGGCTTCTTCATCGGGGCCCTGCGGGCCAGACTGGGGCGTTAGGCCCCTAGTACAGCTTCCCGGAAGTGCCCGTCTGGTTGCGACCAAGGACGAAAGACCAAAGACCAACCGATCAGCAGGAGCCCGGCCTTGGTCCTTGGTCCCTGGTCTTTGGTCAGAACTGGCAAAGGACTTCTCGCTGGCACAACTAGTACTGCTCGGCCTCAATCGCTCTAGGTTTACCACGAAGGGCACGAAGATC
>CAZKTU010000186.1:10748-13395 GCA_964555675.1 uncultured Oscillochloris sp. | reverse complement strand
CGCACCCAGTAGTTGAAGCTGCCCGCGGCGAGGGCCGGGGTGGTGAAGCTGGCGCCGGTGGCGCCGGCGATCGGGCTGGCGGTGTCGCCGCTGAGGCCGGCGTACCACTGGTAGCTCAGGGGCGCGGTGCCCGCGGCGACCACACTCAGGGTCGCCGTCTGCCCGGCGCTGATCGTGGCGTTGGCCGGCTGGGTGGTGATGCTGGGGGCGACGGCCACATCGTTGTCGGCGATGGTCACCGTGGCCGCGCTGGCGGCGCCTAGGTCGTAGGCGGCGCCGTCGACCAGGGTGAGCACGACGGTCTCGGGGCCCTCGATATCGCCGTCGTCGACCGGTGTGATCGTCACATCGACGAAGCTCGCGCCGGCCGGGATGAGCGCAGCGCCGCCCAGGCTCGGCGTGTAGTCGCCCGCCAAGGCGCTGCCACCCACGGTGTAGCTGACGCTTAGCTCAGCCGCCGTGCTGCCGGTGCGGCTGACGCGGAAGGTGCCGGCGTCGGGGCCGCTCTCGCTGGCCTCGGCGTCGTTGGCGGCGATGCTCGCCACGGGCGTCGCCGGGGCGCTGCTCAGGCTCAGGCCGACCAGCACCGGGTCGTGATCGGAGGTGCGGAACTCGTCGGCGGCGAAGAGCGTCGCCTGGAGGTTGGCCGTCTTGAAGTTGGTGTTGTAGTCGAGGACGGTCGGCTCGTCGGCGTTGATGTGGTACTCGGCCGCGCCGGCCACCTGGCTGTTGAGGCTGGCCGAGGCCAGGGCATGGTCGAGGTAGCCCCACTGGCCGTCGAAGACGTACGAGTAGGCGTCGGGGCCGCCGAAGCGCTCGATCAGGTTGACGAAGCCGGCCTGGGTCAGCGCGCTGATCGGGTCCTCTTTGGCGTAGCTGTTGAGGTCGCCCACAATCAGCACGTCGGGGTCGGCCGGGGCCAGGGTGGTGTTGATGAAGCTCAACAGGGCCTGGGCCTGCTGCGTGCGCTGCACATTCCAGCAGCCCTGGCCGTCGCCCTGGTCGGCGTTGGGGTCGCCGGCGGCCGGGCAGCCGCCTTTGGACTTGAAGTGGTTGACCACCACGGTGAACTGCTCGCCGCTGGCGACCTCGCTGAAGCGCTGGGCCACGGGCGGGCGGCTGTAGATCGCGGCGTTGTCGATCAGGGGCAGGCCGACGGGCGTCACCTTCGCCGGCTTGTAGATGATGCCGACCCGAATCGTGTCGGTGCCGACGAGGCCGGTATCGACGAAGCTGTAGGTGCCGGGGGCGGTCGCCGCGTTCAGGCGCGCGACCAGGTCCTCGAGCACCGCCACCGGCGTGCCGCTCGCGTCCTGGCTGTTCTCCAGCTCGACCAGGCCCAGCACGTCGGCGTCGAGCTTGACCAGGGCCTGGGTCAGCTTCTGCTGCTGGCGGGTCAGCTCGTTGGCATTCTCGGCGCCCCGGCACTCCTGCTTATTGCCTACAGGGCCGCAGTTGGTCTGTGTGCCGACGTCGAGGGTCAGGAAGTAGTTGAGCACGTTGAAGGCCGAGACCTTGAGCGAGCCGCTTACGGCGGGGGCCGCCGCGGGGCGCTGGTTGACCGCCGTGAAGCTCGGCACGCCGCCGCCCAGGGCGCCCACGGGCCGCAGCCTGTAGCGCACCGGGTCGGTGGTCTCGTCGCCGTTGAACGTCGTCGGCGTCGCGTCGGTCTGCCCGATTACGCCGACCACGCCGGCCATCGTGTCGCCGCCGCGCAGCGTATTGCTCGCACTCAGGGGCTGGCCGCCGCGCCCGAAGAGGACCGGGTCAGGGTTCTGGGTCTGGCTGTTGTCGTCGACATACAGCTTATTCAGGTCGTTCTGCGCCTGGAGCGCATTGGCCGCCGCGCCGGGCGTGGTCACGTTCGTGGGCTGGCGTAGGCGCCCACCCGAGCTGACCACGATCTGGCCGAAGCGACCAAGTAGGAAGTGCTCGCTGACGGTGAGGGTCTGCGGGAAGCGCACCAGCATGCCCTCGTAGGCCTCGAGGGCGTCGGCACTCGCCAGGGGCAGGTTCAGGTCGACCGGCGTCACCGTAGCGGTCGTGCCGCAGTTCTCTACGGCAGCGGCCGTGGTGGCCGAGATCTGGGTCTGGGTGCCGCCGGCCGTGAAGAAAGCGAACTCGCTGACGTTGCCGGTGACCTGAACGACCTGGCCGAGGCTGGCGAAGTTATTATTGGCCCCGGTGAAGATGAAGATGCCGTCCGAGGTGGCGGCGTTGCCGTCGCCCGTGTCCTGCAGGTAGAAGCCCTGGAGCGTGCTGGCCGAGGCGCCCTCGTAGTCGCCCACCACCACGCCCTGGACGGTCTGCACCCCCGTGAGGGCGGCGCTGGCGCCCGCGCCCTGGACCGCGCCAATCGCCGTGTCGGCGGCCGAGCAGAAGACGACGACGGTCAGCGTGGCGGCCTGGCTATCGATCGTCGCACCGTTCGCGTTGGTCACGCGCACCCAGTAGCTGGTCGTAGCGCTCAGGGCCGGGGTCGTAAACGTCGCGGCGGTGGCGCCGTCCACCGGCAGAGCCGTGTCGCCGCTCGTGCCCTCGTACCACTGGTAGCTCAGGGGCGCGGTGCCGCTGGCCGTCACGCTCAGCGTGGCCGATGTGCCGCTGTTGATCGTGCGGCTCTGGGGCTGGGTGGTAATCGCGGGGT
>CAZKTU010000186.1:0-10648 GCA_964555675.1 uncultured Oscillochloris sp. | reverse complement strand
GGCCCAATGATCGACACGAGTACGGCGAACAGAAGCGCGCCGACGGAAAGCAGGCGCGCCGCGGCGCGCCCATTGGTGCTGGTCATGAAATTCCCTTTTGGCAACACACAGTAAGGCGTACGGCGCCCACAATGGGCCGTACACCCTCCTACGACAGGGCACGCCGACGAGGGCGGGGTCCTCGCCGGTATCGGTTGTCACTCATTCCGCTGCACGGGCGATGGTAGCAGATCTCTGTTAAGAACAGTCAATGCTCACATTACAAATCTGTCATCGGCGGCGCAAAAAGAGGCGTGGAGAGCCGGGCTCTCCACGCCTCCCTTCTCAGACCGCAGGCAGCTGCGAACACGCTCCCTACGGGCCTTGTCCTACGGCACGTTCTGGCGCATGTCCCCCTGCCTGGGGCTGAAGTCGGTGATGCTGTCGGTGTCGGGGCCGCCGTCGAAGAAGTCGTAGCCACGTCCGCCAGTCATCACGTCGTCGCCCGCGCCGCCGCGCAGCGAGTCGTTGCCGTCGCCGGCGCTCAGGCGGTCGTCGCCGTCGCCGCCCTCGATGGTGTCCTTGCCATCCCGGCCGTAGACGTAGTCGTCGCCGTTGCCGCCCAGGGCGTAGTCGTGACCGTCTCCGGCGTCGATGTAGTCGTCGTCGTCGCCGGCCTGCAGGTCGTCGTGGCCGTCGCCGCCGCAGAGCAGGTCCGACCCGCCCGCACCCGTGATGCGGTCGTTGCCGTCGAGGCCGAAGATCACGTCGGCCTGCGCCGTGCCTTGCAGCCAGTCGCCGCGCCTGCTGCCCGCCGTAACCCGCACCTCGAGGCTGCTCGCCAGCCCCTCGCCGTCGGTCAGGGTGAGGGTCACCAGGCCCGAGGTCGGGGCGCCCGAGGTCACCGAGAGGACCACCGTGCGCTCGGCCCCCGCGCCCCTCAGGGCGACGCGAACCCGCGGGTTGCTGCTGCTGGAGGTCAGGCTCAGGTCGCCCGCCTCGACGTCGGCCACGGCCAGAGCCAGGCTGCCGCGGGCCGCCTCGCTGGACAGACAGCGCCCGCCGCTGACGTCAATCCTCAGGCTCGGCGCATCGTTGACCGGGTTCACCGTGATACTCACGGTGGCGACCTCAGAGGCCACCGTGCCGTCGAAGGCGACATAGCTGAAGCTGTCGCTGCCTTCGAAATCGGCCCCCGGCGTGTAGACGAAGCTGCCGTCCTCATTCAGGACCAGGCTGCCATTGGCCGGCTCGGCCACGACCATGGCCGTGAGTGCGTCCTCCTCCACGTCGCCGTCGTTGCCCAGCACGCCGGGCGCAGCCACCGTCAGGGTCGTGTCCTCGTCGACCGTGTAGCTGTCGTCCTCGGCGACGGGCGCATCATTGACGGCCTCGACCGTGATGCTCACCGTGACCGCGTCGGAGTCGTCGGCGCCGTCTGTGGCGGCATAGACGAAGCTGTCGCTGCCGAAGAAGTCCGCGTTCGGCGTGTAGACAAAGCCGCCATCGACATCCAGGATCAGGCTGCCATTGGCCGGCTCTTCGACCAGGATCGCCGAGAGCAGATCGCCGTCGATGTCGCTGTCGTTGTCGAGCACGCCCAGGGTGGCGACCGTCAGGGCCGTGTCCTCGTCGGTGGTGTAGCTGTCGGCGACCGCCACCGGGGCGTCGTTGACCGGGCTGACCGTGATGCTCACCGTCGCCGGAGCCGAGGCCTCGAAGCTGTCGGCGGCCGCATAGCTGAAGCTGTCCTCGCCGTTGAAGTCGGCCTCGGGTGTGTAGACGAAGCTGCCGTCCGCGGCCAACTCCAGGGTGCCGTGGGCCGGCCCGTCGACCAGCACGGCCGTGAGCAGATCGCCGTCGGCCTCGCTATCATTGCCCAGCACGCCCGGCGCGTCCACGCTCAGGGGCGTATCCTCGTCGGTGGCGTAGCTGTCTTCGACCGCCACGGCCAGATCGTTGACCCCGCTCACCGTGATCGTCACCTGGGTCACCGCGGAGTTGCCGAACCCATCGACGGCGACGTAGCTGAAGCCGTCCTCGCCGTTGAAGTCGGGCTCGGGCGTGTAGACGAAGCTGCCGTCCGCGGCCAACTCCAGAGCCCCGTTCGCCGGAGCGTCCACCAGCTCGGCGGCCAGGTCGTGGCCGTCGGCGTCGCTGTCGTTGCCCAACACGCCCGGCGCGTCCACGCTCAGGGTCGTGTCTTCGTCGACCGTGTAGACGTCATCAACCGTGCGCGGGATGCGGTTACGCCGCGTCCATGTGTCGCTGGCGTCCTCGAGCAGGGCATTGCCCGAGCCGTCGGTGATCTCCGAGCCCTCGGCGACCAGGGTCAGCGTGTACTCGCCCACCGGGCGCGTGCGGGCGTTGAGGCCCGCGATGACCGCGCCGTCGAGAGTCAGGGTCAGGCGAGCCCCCGCCAGGTCGACCGGCAGGCCGTCGCGGGTCAGGCTGAAGTCAGCCAGGTCGAGGCCCACGACGCTCTCGCTGAAGACGACCTCGATGCTGGCCACGCCGTTGACCCGCGGGTCGGGGGTCACGTCGACGATGTCGGCCGTGGGTGGGACATAGTCGCAGACCTGGTTCGAGTTGGCCAGGGCGCTCTGCCCGTTGAGCACCCAGCGCAGGCGGCCCCCCTCGAAGGCGACGGTGAAGCTGCCAGCGCCGGGCTCGAACACCGTCGGCTGGCCGCGGTCCTCGGCCTGGGGCAGACTCGCCGGCAGGGCGACGAAGCGGTTGAACGGGCCGACCGGCACCTCGACCGCGACGCTGTTGGGGTTGTTGTAGTCGAAGGTGGCCTCGAAGCCGGTCTCGGTCGCGATCACGCAGCCGTCGCGCAGGGTCAGGCCGTTCAGGGGGCGCAGGCGCTCCCAGCTGTCGCTTTCGCTCTCGGCCAGAGCATTGCCGAGGGCGTCGGCGATGTCCGAGCCGGCGGCGTTCAGGGTCAGGCTGAAGGCGTTGTTCTGGTTGTTGGTCAGACCGCTCAGCCCGCTGATGGTGTAGGACCTGCCGTCGGCCGCGGGCGTGAGGGTGACGTTGAGGGCGCTGCCCAGGAAGACGACCGTGACCTGGTTGGGCCGGTTGATCGGGTTGCGGCTGAGGGTGAAGTCGCCCAGGTCGACGCCGCTCACCGGCTCGCTGAACTCGACCTCGACCACGTCCACCGCAAAGGTGCGCGGGTCAGGGGTGATGTCGACGATATCGGCGATGGGCGCCTGCAGGTCGGCGCGCCAGATCTCGTCGGCGTCGCTCGCCAGCGCGTTATTCGCGCTGTCCACGATGCCCGAGCCGGCGGCGGTGAGGGTGAGCTGATACTCGCCGGTCTCGCTCGTGACGGCCTCGAGGCCGCCGATGGTGTAGGCGGCTCCGCCACCCGTCACGCTCGCCCCGCTGAGGTCGAGCGGGTCGCCGTCCAGGGTCAGGCTGAAGTCGGCCAGGTCGACGCCGCTCACGCTCTCGCTGAAGAGCACCTCGACGCTATCGACGGCGCCGTTGCGCGGGTCGGGCGTCACGTCGACAATGTCGACTGTGGGCGCGGCGGGGTCGGGCAGCGGGCCCGAGAAGAGGCGCAGATTGTCGATCAGGAAGCCGTTGCCGGCCGTGGCAGGCACGGCCGTGCCGCTGGTGCGGAAGAGCAGCGAGTCGACCGTGCGGGTCGGGTTCGCCTCGCTATCGCGGAAGTAGTCCTCCCAGCTGGTGCCGGTGTGGACGAGGCTGCCGTCGACGTAGAGCTTGACGATGTCGTTGGCCGCCCCGTCGACGAACTCCATGGTGATCTTGATCGTGTGGGGCACCGTGCGGTCGAGACCGCTGGCCACCGGGGTCAGCACAAAATTCGCGACAGCGGCCTGGTAGTCGTAGAAGTTGACCGCGAGGCCGTCGGGGCCGTCGGCCATCTGCACCCAGCTCATGCGGGCGCCGTCGCCCCGGTCGGGGCTAGCGACGAGGGTGAGGCCGGTCTGCTCGGCGTCGGGGACGGTCGAGGCGAACTGCCACTCGGCCTCGAAATAGGGCTGGCGCGTGCCGCCCGAGAGGCCGCCGCCCTCGGCGCTGCTCTCGCCGGCCTCGTCGGCCAGCGAGGCCGAGAAGGTCTGGTCGCCGAAGCAGCCGCTGGTCACGGCGTTCGAGATGCGCAGACTCTGCGTGCCGAACTCGGCGTAGCCATAGTCGACGTCGGTCACCGCATGGTCGTACACGGCGCAGCCAGAGCCGGCGGCGCCCGCGCTGCTCCAGCCGCCCTGGGCGTTGACCGTGCCGGCGGTGAAGCTCTCGAAGTCGATCAGGGCCTCGTCGGCCAGGGCGGGCTGGGGCACAGCGAGCCCGGCAAGGCTGGCCATGAGGATGGCCAGGGCCATGAGGGGTCTCAGCAACAGGCGGAAGGCTAGGAGGTCACGCATCAGATGTCTCCTTCGTGTCGCTGCAGCGAGGGCTCGGCACTATGTCCGGGCCATCTGACAGGTTCAGAGCGCACGCAGAGTCAGGCGCCGGGAGCCTGGCTCCGCGCAATTCTGGTGAGACAGCCGCCTGCTGGGTGGGGGGAAAGTATGAAGGAGAGTGACCCTCGGGCGGAGGACAAGAGCTAAAGTATTGTAGAAAACAAGATGGGCCCGCTCTTCGCAGGTTCAACTATAAGTGCAGCGAGCAGAGGCCCGCTGTGACGTGGCCCCTATAACGCTTTGTTCATCAATGCCCCATCAGCCTGATTAAGACTTTCGTCATTTACGATACTTTCGCGTAGACGAGCGAAGGCGCGCTCTTTGCGTTTACGCACGGCTGCGGCAGTGATCCTCAGGCCAAGGGCGACCTCGACTGCGCGGGCGATCTCCTCAGAGCTGTAGTCCTCGGCCCCAAGCATGACGATCAGCCGGTCAGCCGGGCTGAGGCTGCTCAGCAGCGTCGGGGCCTCGGCCGGCTCGAGGGCGCCGGACGGGGCCGGCACGCCGTCGGCGCCCTCGAGGGGGGCCTCGCCGGCGCGGCTCGCGCTGTGGCGCAGCGCCATGCGCAGGATGATCGTGGTCAGGTAGCTGCTCAGGCGCGCGCTGCCGCGGAACGAGCGCAGGACGCGCATATCGTCGCGCAGCAGAGCCACCAGGGTCATCTGGGCGACGTCGTCGACCGCGTAGTGGTCCAGCTTCAGTCGCCGGCTAGCAACCCCATAGGCCAGGCGCACCACCAGGGCCCGCAGCTGTACCCACGCCTCCGGGTCGCCGGCCAGACATCCCTCGCGTAACTGCTCGTCGTCCATGACCTGAGCCCCCGCCGCCCGTGGCCGTGTTTGTTTGAAGTCGCCTGTGCGCTTATCATCGCAAACGGTCCCGCCACTTTCAACAACAATAGATTCATCATTTGATGACAGGGGCGCTTGCTCTTATCAGGTATAGTGGACAGGGCGTCGAGGGGGCGGATGCACGCCCTGAGCGCGGGCGCGGTATAATAGCGCGCGGATCAGTGCCCGAGCAGGGGAGGCGTCGTGGCCGAGAGACTGGTGCTAGGGATCGACCAGGGTGGCAGCGGAAGCCGCGCCGTCCTGCTCGACGAGAGCGGACGCGTCCGCGGCTATGGCTACAGGCCGCTGTCACGCCTCTACCCCCAACCGGGATGGGTCGAGCAGCGCCCCGCCGCCGTAGCGCGCAGCGTGCGCGAGGCCATCGCCGAGGCTGTGGTCAGGGCCGGCTGCGCCCCCGCCGCCATTGCCGCCTGCGGGATCACCTCGCAGCGCGACACGACCTTCGCCTGGGAGCGCCGCAGCGGCCGACCGATCGGCAACGCGATCACCTGGCAGGATCTGCGCACAGCCCCCCTGGTCGAAGAGGCCGGGCGCTGGGTCCACGGCGACGAGCGCCGGGCCAGGCTCGGCCAGTTCCCCGGGGCCTATTGCTCGGCCATGCACATGGCCTGGCGCATGCGCCACGACGACGAGTTCCGCCGCGCCGCCGAGGGCGAGCATCTGCTGGTCTCGCTCGCGGCCGGCTGGCTCGTCCAGGCCCTCGGTCGCCCCGCCGAGCACGCTCTCGACTACTCGCTGCTGCAGGCCATGACGGTCTTCGACCCGCGCCGCCGCGCCCTGTGGGACGAGTGGGTCGATTATCTGAAACTGCCCCGGGCGGCCCTGCCGGCCCCGCGGCCCACCCTGCACCACTTCGGCGATCTGCTGCTCGGCGGGGCGCAAGTGCCCGTCACGGCGATGATCACCGACCAGCAGGCCGGGCTCTTCGGCTACGACTGCCGCAGACGCGGCGAGGCGGCCGCCACTCACGGCACCGCCTCGTTCGTCAATGTCGTCGCCGGCCCCGAGGCCCCGCCCCAGGGCGTCTGCAAGACCTACCTGGCCTGGGAGCTTGGCGGCGAGCCCGCCTACAGCCTCGAGGCCGATATGACCGTCACCGGGGCCGCCGTGCGCTGGCTCACCCAGCTGCGCCTGCTCAGGCGCGCGGGCGACCTCGACCGGCTGGCCGGCGCCGTGACGAGCAGCGACGGGGTGGTCTTCGTGCCGGCCTTCACCGGCCTCGGCGTACCCAGCGAGGACCGCAGCGCCCGCGGGACGATTCTGGGCATGACCCTCGGCACGACGCCCGAACACCTGGCGCGCGCCTTCCTCGAGTCGATCGGCTGCCAGCTGCGCGATATCCTCGACACCATGGAGCGCGAGGGCGGCGTGAGTATCGGCCAGCTGCGCGTGGGCGGCGGCCTCTCGAACAGCGATGTGGCCTGCCAGATCCAGGCCGACGTGGCCGGTGTGCAGATCGTGCGCGCCCGCGACACCGAGACCAGCGCCCGCGCGGCGGCCCTGCTGGCGGGCATGGGCGCGGGGATCTGGCCCGAGGCCGCGGCGCTGCCGCCGCTGCTCGACGGCAGCGAGCGGATCTTCGAGCCGCGCATCTCGGCCGATCAGCGGGCCGAGCTGATGGGCCGCTGGGGCCGGGCCCTCGAGCGCGCCCGGGGCTGGGCATAGGGCCCGAGCGCGAGCCGCCTACGAGCGGGCGAGGGCGCCGGTGGCCCAGACCGCGCCACCAATGATCACGGCCGTGAGCAGCAGCAGCACGGGCGCCGACAGCATGCTCAGGAACGAGACGCTGAAGATCGAGACCAGGGTGCCGCCCGCGACGATCCAGATGATGATAATGGCGATCAGACGATGCAGCGAGCTCATCGGTTGCTCCTCAGGCTGACGGGCCTTAGACCATAGTATAGGCCCCCCGCAGCCCGCCCCGCATCGCTCCAAAGAGCCACAGGCCGGCGGCACGCTTCTTGCCTCCTACCAGGGCGGAAAGCCTTAGCGAGGAGGAGCCCCCCATGGCCGACGAGGCGCAGTCCGCCAGCCACATTCTGGTCGTCCTTAACCCGATGGCGGGCACCAGCGACGGCGCATCGGTGCGCGCCACGCTCGAAGAACGCCTCAGCGCCGGCGGCAGGCTGGTCGAGGTGTACGAGACGACCGGCGCCGAGGACGAGGACATCCCCGCCCTGGTGCGCGCAGCCCTCGAGCGCGGCGTCGACCTGGTGGTGGCCGCAGGCGGCGACGGGACGGTCTCGCTGGTCGCCGACGCCCTGGCCGGCGGCGATGTGCCCCTCGGCATCGTGCCCGTGGGCACCGCCAATGTGTTCGCCCAGGTGCTCGAGCTGCCGGGTGATGTTGCGGGCGCCGCCGATCTGCTGGCGGGCGAGCTGCGAACGGCCCGCATCGACGGGATGCGCATGGGCGGCACGTACGCCCTGCTCCATATTAGTGTCGGGATCACCTCGCTGATGCAGCGCGACACCAGCCGCGACCTGAAGCGGCGCTACGGGCGCCTGGCCTACCTGTATGTCGCCACGCGCTGGCTCTTCGACTTTCAGCCGCAGCGCTTCATGCTGGTGATCGACGGGGTGCGCCACAGGCTGAACGCCTCGCAGATCCTGATCGCCAACGGCGGCGCGATGGGCCAGCCCCCATTCACCTGGGGGCCGGACATCACGCCGGACGACGGGGTGATCGACGTCTGCGTGATCAACGCCACCACCTTCCGCGACTACCTGGGCGTGGCCTGGTCGACCATGACCGGCCGCCACCGCCAGAACCAGCGTCTGCGCTACTTCAAGGCCAGGCGCAGCGTCACGGTCAATACGAAGCGGGCCCTGCCCGTGCAGCTCGACGGCGAGCTGAGCGGCAAGACGCCGCTGCAGGTCGAGGTGGTCAAGGGCGCCGTGACCTGCGTGGTCGGCCCGGCCTTCCTGGCCAGGCGCGCCCCTGCCGGCGAGACCCAGCCGATCGGGATCCTCTCGGCCCTGGGCGTGGGACGGGCCGCGCCCGCTGCCCAGCCCGAGGCTGCCAGGACCGTGGGCGAGCCGGTGTCGGCCGAGGAGGCGGCCCGCGCCGCGCCGGTCGGCGAGGCCCTGCGCAATAGGCTCAGCCAGATCGCGGGGCCCGAGCACGCGCGCCTGGTGGTCGACGAGCTGATCCGCGCTTCGGGCAGCGCCACAGCCCCCGAGGTGGCCGAGCGGGTCGGCCCCGCGGAGGCGGGCCAGGCCGTGCGCAACGAGGCCCGCAGGCCGGGCCCCTCAGGGACCGCCGGGGCGCTCGTCGAGACGGCGGCCCAGGTGACGGCCAGCGAGGGCGAGGCCCGCGAGGCGCTCGAGCAGGCCGCCCAGCGCGCCACCAGCCCTACGACGGTGGGCGTGATCGACCCCGAGCTCGAGGGCCCGCTCTTCCTGCTGCGGGCCGAGCTGCTGCGGCGCATGCGGCCCTACCAGGCCATCGACACGCGGCTCTTCCTGGCGATCAACCAGATGCCCCATCCGCCCATTGCCAACCAGGCCATGTACGCCCTGACCAGCGTCATGAACGGCGGCTGGGGCTGGATCCTGGCCCTGCTCGCCGCCGCGGCGGTGGACCGCCAGCGCAGCGTGACCGTCCTGCGCCAGGTGGCCCCGCCCCTCTGGTTCGCCACCATGACCGTCGAGTATCCGATCAAGCACTACTTCCGCCGCAGGCGGCCCTTCATCGATGTCGTCCAGGCGATCGCCGTCGGGCGCAAGCCCGGGACCTACTCCTTCCCCTCGGGCCACTCGGCCGCGGCCTTCGCCGGGGCCCTGCTGCTCACCCGCCACTTCCCCAGCCTCTGGCCCGCCTGGTACGCCATCGCCGGCCTCACCGGCTTCTCGCGGGTCTACCTCGGCGCCCACTACCCCGGCGATGTGATCAGCGGCGCCCTGACCGGCAGCGCCCTGGCCGAGCTCTTCAGGCGCATGATCGACCTGGCCGACCCCAATGAGGCGGCAGGCGAATGAGGGCCCGCCGATCCCCCGGCGCAGGCGAGTTCGAGTACAATAGGTCGGCGCCTATTGACGATCGCCTGAGACGAGGAATGCACCGTGGCATCATCGGTGAGCATCGACCGTGAGGGGCTGCGCATTGACGGGCGCCCCTTCTACCTGCTGGCAGGTTGCGTTCACTATTTTCGCTGGCCCCGGGCCGAGTGGCGCCCGCTGCTCGAGCAGGCCCGCTGGGCCGGGCTCAACACCATCGATACGGTCATCCCCTGGAACCGCCACGAGCCCAGCCCGGGCGTCTTCGACTTCGCCGAGGAGGCCGACCTGGGCGCCTACCTCGACCTCTGCCACGAGCTGGGGCTCAAGGCGATCGTGCGCCCCGGGCCCTATATCTGCGCCGAGTGGGAGAATGGCGGCCTGCCCGCCTGGCTGACCGCCGAGCCGGGGCTGGCCCTGCGCACCGACGACGAGCGCTACATGGCCGCGACCGCCCGCTGGTTCGACACCCTGATGCCCATCCTGGCCCCGCGCCAGCACGGCCGCGGCGGCCCGATCATTCTCTGTCAGGTCGAGAATGAGCACTGGGCCTCGGGCGTCTACGGCCACGACTGGCACCAGCGCAGCCTCTCGGAGGCGGCGATCGCCCGCGGGATCGAGGTGCCCCAGTACACCTGTATGGGCGCCATGGGCGAGTGGCCCGAGCTGCGCAATGGCTGGAGCGGCATCGCCGAGAAGCTGGTCGCCACCAGGGCCCTCTGGCCCGATAACCCGATGATGGTCAGCGAGCTGTGGAGCGGCTGGTTCGACAGCTGGGGCGCGAGCCGGCAGACCCGCAAGGCCCCCGCTAAGCTCGACGTGACTCTGCACCAGCTCACCGCCGTGGGCGCCTCGGGCTTCTCGCACTGGATGTGGGCCGGCGGCACCAACCTCGGCTTCTGGGGCGGCCGCACCGTGGGCGGCGACACGATCCACATGGCCGCCAGCTACGACTATGACGCCCCGATCAGCGAGTTCGGCGAGGCCCGCGAGAAGGCCCTGATCGCCCGCCGCCACCAGCTCTTCCTCGGCACCCTCGGCGCCGCCCTGGCCCCCGTGCTGGCCGACGCGGCCCCCGGCGGCCTGAGCGTGATCGCCCCGGCGGCGGTGCGCGGCCGCAGCGAGGCCGGCGCCGCCCCCTACCGCACCGTCAAGGCCGGCCCGGGCGCCCCCGCGGCGTGGCGCGACTTTCAGGCCACCTTCCTGCATAACCCCGGCCTCGAGGGCGCGACCTACCAGGTCTTCCTCAAGGCCCCCGCCCGCCATCTCACGGTCGAGGTCGAGCCCGCCACTATGCGCCCGATCTTCGCCCACATGCCCCTCGCCGAGGGCCTGCGCCTGGTCTGCCATACCGGCCGCATCCTCGGCCTCTGGCCCGCCGCCG
>CAZKTU010000185.1:0-13403 GCA_964555675.1 uncultured Oscillochloris sp. | reverse complement strand
GGGACGAGCACGAGGAAGTCCTGGTAGTTCGCGCTTTGCTCAACCATGGGTTCGTCCTTTCAGTCCGGTGATCAGCAGGCTGAGGTTGCGCCGCAGCAGCGGCGCCAGGTCCATCTGGGGGCGCTCGATCCAGTCGAGCAGAGTGAGGAAATAGATCTGGCGCAGGAGCAGGCCGAGCTCGGCGGCGGGCAGGTCGCCCCTGAACTCGCCGCTGGCTTGCCCGCGCGTGGCGATGCTCGTTAGCAGCACGTCAAAGTGGTTCTCGATCTGGCGGTCGAACTCGCTGCGGGCGGGCTGGTGCATAAGGGTCACGGCGGCGGCGACGCGCAACAGCTCGTGCTGGCCGGCGATGCTCTCGGCCAGGGCATCGAAAATGCGCCCGACCTGCTCTTGGGCGGGCAGCTCGGCAAAGTCTGGGGTGGCCTCGACGGTGGCCGCGAGCCGGGTGATCAAGAGCTCGTTCAGGTGAAGCAGCACCGCCTCTTTGGTCGCGAAGTAGTTGAAGAAGGTGCCCTTGGCGATGTCGGCGGCGGCGGCGATCTCGTCGACCGTGGTGGCCGCGAAGCCCTTCTCGCGGAAGAGCTTGATCGCCGCCTCGAAGATCGCTCGCTGTCGCCGGGCCTTCTGAGCCTCTCGTCGTCCCATAGTTAGTTTCCTGACCGTGGTCAAACTTGACCGTGGTCAACATTGACCTTGGTATAAAAATAGCACGGCCCCGGCGGCCGTGCAAGTCGGTCTTTAGAAGGATGAAGGGGGCGAAGCCCTCCTTGGCCCTCATATGGCCAAACAGCTCGGCTGTTTGGGCACTAGGCGCCGGCTGGCGTCACCCCGAGGGCATCGGCGAGCTCGGCGAGGATGGCACGCTCTTTGGCGTTGACCTGTTCGCCGCCCATGCCGAAGAAGCCGCCCTCGGTGGCGGCGTGGGCCACGGCCTCGGCCAGCTCGTAGAGCCAGGAGCGCAGCTCGGCGGCCGGCTCGGCGGGCGCCTTGCGGTCGAGGAGGGCCCTGGCGTCGCGGCAGGCGGCGACACAGCGGGCGGGGTCTTTGCCCAGCTCCATGATGTCGACCTGCTCGTTGGCGGGGTCGGCGCCCTTGCTGGTGGCGGCCTCGAAGCGGCCCTTGAGGGTCACCAGGAGCGCGGCGATCAGCGGGTTCTCGCGGCGCTCGGTGGCGGCCTGCTCGAAGCCCTTCACGGCGGCGCCCACCTCTTGCATAATCGACAGCGGCCCGCCCGGGCTGGCGCCGATCACGGCGGCGATCACGGCCACGGGGGCGGCGACGATCTGGGCCCACTCCTCGTCGGTATAGTCTTCGCGCTGGGTCATACGGGCTCCGTTTCTTTCATTGCTCGGCCCGCCTATGATACCCCAAGGGCCTCGCGGTTGTCATGCAGCCACGTGGCCAGCCGGCGGCCCTGGCCGAGGACCTCGAGGTGGTAGTCGGGCTCGGCGTCGAGGGTCATGAGCACGCGGCGCAGGTTGCCCTGGAGCCAGATCACCTCGACCATGACCAGAAGCGCCGCCCGCTCGGTCGCGGTCAGGGGCAGCACCTGGCAGTAGCCCTCGAGCAAGTTGCGGGCCCGGTCGCGGTCGAGGGGGCCGGCGTAGACGCCCCAGGGGTACCAGTCGGGCGGGGCGGGCCCGACGGCGAAGTCGACCATGGCGTCGGCCAAGTCGACCAGGCGCGCGTCGACGGTGACCTGATCGAAGTCGATCAGGGCGGCCACGGTGTCGCCGCGGAAGATCAGATTGTCGCGATGCACATCGCCGTGGATGAGCACCTGGGGCAGCTCCTGATAGGCCCGGTCGGGCAGGGCCTTGCGCAGATCGGCGGCCCGCCGGTCGTACCAGTTGAGCGGCTCGGTCAGGTCGCCCATCATATCGCGCTGCATCACGCGCTCGATCAGCCCGCCGAGGGACGAGGTGCTGTAGCGCGGGCCCTGGGAGGGCGGCGGGTCGGGGAAGCCCGCGATGGCGCTGTGGAAGCGAGCCAGCATGGTGCCAGCGCCGACCAGGTGGGCCGGGCGGTCGGGGTTGAACTCGTCGCCGTCGATGAAGGTGAAGACCTCGTAGATGCGGCCGTCGACCTCGACCGCGTTCTCGCCGCCGCGGGCGGGGATGAGGCGGGGCGCCGGGAAGCCGTGGGAGCGCAGCCAGGCCAGGAGTCTATGGCGCAGTTCGAGGGAGGCCCGGCCCAACTTGCGCTGGTTGCGGCGCACGACGTAGCGCCCGGCGCTGGTCTCGGCGAAGGCGGTCTCGTTGACGACGCCATGGCTGGCGGGGCGCGCCGAGCGGACGGTCCCCAGGTCGTAGCTCGCCAGGGCGCGCTCGACGTCATACTGTGTGAGCATCAGCCGCTCCGCTAGTGCGTGGACACAGGGCCTGGTCCTCCGACGTGCTCGCCGCTGGGCCAGATGAGCGGCGGGGCGGCAGGGGCCGCCGCATTGACATACTGTATGGCCCAGCCGAGGCGCAGCTGCTTCACCCAGACCCAGGCCAGGGCCGCGAGCTGCTGGGCGAGGGGCGCGAGGTAGCCCGCCCGCCCCCCGAGGGCCCCGTAGGCCGCGGCCACGGCCCAGTGCAGCAGCAGGCCGAGGCCGGCCAGGGCCAGGACGCCCGGCAGGCGTCGGGCGATGAAGCGCCCGGCCCCGCCGAGGGCGAGCAGGGGGTTGCGCCGGTCGCGGGATACGGCCACGGCGCGAGCATACTCGCCGAGCAGCCCGATCAGCTGCAGCAGGGCCAGGGCGAGCAGGGCGCCGGCGGTCAGGCCGCCGAACGAGCCGACGAAGGCGGCGGCGGCCACGGCCAGTAGGGCGAGGAAGACGAGCAGTCCGCCCAGGCCGGTGAAGCTCCAGAAGTAGCGCCGGCAGCCCGCCCAGAAGCCGGCGCGGCCCGTCAGGGCGACCAGCAGGCCGCCGCTGAAGAAGTTGTAGGCGCTGGCGTAGGCCAGGCTCGCCAGGGCGGCCACGAGCAGCCAGGTAGCGACGCCGGGCGCGAGATCCTGCCCTGCGCCGAGCAGCAGCGCGGCGATGGCCTCGTCCTGGCCAAGGGCCAGGGGTTCGAGCAGTGGCCCGAGGCCCACCGCGCCCGTGACGGGCCAGGCCTGGGCCAGGCCGAGGGCGAGCCCGGTGAGGTAGAGGGGCAGGGCGAGCCAGGGCCGGGCGGCCTGGCGGATTCCCTCGAGCAGCACCTGCTGAAACTGGCGCATAATCCTCTCGTCGCGGGGCGGTCTAGCCAAAGAGCCCGATGGTCTGCACAAGGGTCTGGAGCCAGAAGGCCAGGCGCGCGCCGAGGACCAGGGTAGGCAGGGGGCGCGCCGTCGCGTAGGCCCCATTGTCGCGCCGGTCGAGCTCGGCGAAGAGCCTATGCTCGGGGTCGATCACAATCGCCACGGGGTCCTTGTCGGGCGGAAGGTCGAGCTCGACCAGCTCGTCCTCGCCCGTGAGGGCGATCAGCTGCCGCTCGCCGTCGCCGTAGCGCACCTCGACCTCGACGGGGGCGCGCACGGCGCCGGTGCGCTCGACGACGACGGCCTGCTCGTCGAGGCGGGCCCTGTAGGCGATCTGGCCCGCTGTGGCGAGATAGTCGTCGAAGAACCAGTCGAGCTCGCCGAGCTCGCGCTCCATCACGGCGCGGAAATCGGCGGCCGTGGGGTGGCGGTAGCGCCACTCGGCCAGATAGGCGGCCATGGCCGCCCGGAAGCGCTCGCTGCCGACCACCCGTTCGAGGGTGATCAGGCCGACGGCGGGCTTATTATAGACGCCAACGGCGTAGTTGCCGTCGTACTCCCACGAGGGAAGATCCGAGCGCACGGCGGGCCCGGAGGCATAGCTGGCGAGGTCGAAGGTGGGCGCGCTGATCGCCGGGCCGAGGCGCAGCTCGCGCTCGGTGACTTCCATCAGGCGGACGCCGCTGTACTCGGTCAGGCCCTCGTCGAGCCAGGGCTCGCGGCCCTCGTTGGTGGCGGTCTGCATGGGCCACCACTGGTGCCCGATCTCGTGGGCGATCACCAGCTCGTCGACGCCGCTGCCCTGGGGCAGGCCCTGGGTGCCCCCGGTGACCAGGGTGGGGTACTCCATGCCGCCGGCCCCACCGGCGCTGTCGGGCACGTCGACCACGCTGAGGCGGGGGTGGGGGTACTGGCCGAACCACTCGCCGAAGGTGAGCAGCGAGTCGACGGCGACGTCGAGGTAGCGCTGGGCGCTGGCGCGGTGCTCGGGCATGAGGTAGAGCTTGACCTCGGTCGGGCCGGCCTGGGCGGTGTGGACGATGAAGTCGGGCGAGGCGGCGAAGGCGAAGTCGGTGATATTGGCGGCGCTGAAGCTGTGGCGCAGCAAACTGCCCTCGGCGCTGGGCTCGCCCACGGGCATGCCCGTGGCGGCGATCACATACTCGGGCGGCGCGGCGACGGTGACCTCGTAGCGACCGAAGTCGTGAAAAAACTCGGCGTTGGTGTGCCAGGGCTCGGTGTCCCACTTGCCGCGGTCGTAGACGGCCATTTTGGGGTACCACTGGCCGACCATAAAGAAGGTGTCGTCGCGCCCGCCGTAGCCGGTGCGGGCGAAGACGCGGGGCAGCTTGCTCTCCCAGGCCACCTCGAGCTCGAGGCGTTGTCCGGGGCCCAGGGGCGTGGGGAGGGGCACGCGCAAGAGGGTATCGGTGAGCGTGCTGGTGGCGAGCAGATCGGGGCCGCCGGGCAGGGCCAGCCGGCTCAGGGTGATATCACCGCGAGCCTCCTCGGCCGAGAAGCCGCGGTGGGCGCCCCCCGACTCGCGCATCCAGAGGGTCTCGTCGCTGCTGAAGGCCTTCAGATAGAGGCGCAGCCAGACCTCGTCGAGGGTGTCCTGCGAGGGGTTGGTGTAGGCGATCAGGCCCTGGCCGCGCACGATCTTGGCGGCGGGGTCGAGGGTGACGTCGAGGCGGTACGAGGCGGTCTCAGGGGCCTGGGCGAGGCTCTGGCGAACCGGCGCGCCGGGGGCGGCGCGGGCGACGAGCAGCGCGGCGCCGACGGCCAGGGCGAGCACACAGGCCAGCGCGAGCCGGCGAGAGCGCATCGGCATTGCTCCTACAGGGCGGCGATCAACACCGCCATTATACGGAAAAGTTCGCCTCGGGGCGGCGGGCGACGGTGCATATCCCACAACCGAGGCCGGCGGCCCGTGTCAGGCGCCTGTGAGGAAGGGCCATGGCCAGGATCGTGTATCATCAGCGCAAAGGGACAGAGTGAAAGGTTCGCAATGACAACTCAAGAGCTGGCGTATCGCATCAGGGGCGGCGAGCCCGTCGTGGGGCAGATCAAGGCCCTGGGGGCCAAGAACTTCACGACGAAGGCCATGGTGGCGGCCCTGCTGGGCAGCACGCCGACCACGCTATTGAACTGCCCGCCGATCGGCGACGTGGCGATCACGCGCGAGATGCTCACGGCGATCGGGGTGGTGGTCAGCTCAGAGGGCGACGCTATGACGATCGACCCGGCGAGCATCCGCTCCTCGGGCGTGCCGATCCCCGACTCGGGCAGCAACCGTATCCCCATCCTGCTGCTGGGGGCCCTGCTGCACCGCTTCGACGAGGTCTCGGTGCCGGTGCTGGGCGGCTGCAAGATCGGCGAGCGCCCGGTGGACTTCCACCTCATGGCGATCGAGCAGTTCGGCGGCGAGGTCGAGACCACCGAGGAGGGCTACGTGGCCCGCCGGCGGGGCCGGCTGCGCGGCACTCAGGTCAAGCTGCCCTACCCGAGCGTCGGCGCGACCGAGACGTGCCTGTTCCTGGCGGTCATGGCCGAGGGGCGCAGCGTGATCTCGAACGCGGCGATCGAGCCGGAGATTATCGAGCTGATCACCATGCTGCGGGCCATGGGCGCGGTGATCTTCACCTCGGCGGGCCGCGAGATCAAGATCGAGGGCGTGTCGCGGCTGAAGGGCACCGCCATGCCCATCCTGGGCGACCGGATCGAGGCGGCCTCGTGGGCCTGTCTGGCCGGGGCCTCGGACGGCGACATCACGGTGAGCGGGATCAACCCGAACAACCTGGGCAACTTCCTGGCCTACTTTCAGCAGGTCGGCGGCGGCTTCGAGTTGCTCGACGCGAGCACGGTGCGCTTCTTCCGACGGACCCCCCTGCATCCCACGGTGGTCGAGACCGATGTCTACCCGGGCTTCTCGACCGACTGGCAGCAGCCCTTTGCGATTATGCTGACCCAGGCCAATGGGATCTCGATCATCCACGAGACGGTCTACGAGAACCGCTTCGGCTACCTGCGGGCGCTCAACGAGCTGGGCGCAAACACCCAGCTGACCACCCACTGCCTGGGCGGCCTGGCCTGCCGCTACAGCGACAAGAACCACGAGCACAGCGCGATCGTGGTCGGCCCGACGCCCTTGCGGGCCGAGAACAGCGTAATCACCATCCCCGACCTGCGGGCAGGGCTGGCCTATATCATCGCCGCCGCGATCGCCCGCGGCACCTCGATCATCCGCGGGGTACACCTGCTCGAGCGGGGCTACGGCGACGTGGTGCCGCGCCTGTCGCAGATGAACCTGCGGATCGAGCGGGTGAAGCTGAGCGAGGTGCTGTAGGACAACTAACCTTTTTGCCACTCGATCAGGGCGCCAGCGACCCAGGTGGGGGGCGGCGAGTTGTAGAGGGCCCCGGCGTCGGTGACCGCCAGGTCGTGGATCTGGCCGCGCATGGGGCCGATCAGCAGGCGCATGACCTGGCCGGCGTCGCGGTGGTCGCTCTTGGCGCTGACACAGTGCTGGTTGTAGCCCCAGTAGTCGCCGCGGGCGAGCAGGTCGATGCCCTCCTCGATGCGTCGGCGGGCCAGGGCCAGGCCGCTCTCGTCGGGCGGGAGGGAGTCCGCGGGCGCGTCGCCGTAGCCGATGCCGTGGTGGAAGGGGTCGGCCGTGGAGACGATCACGGCGCTCCCGGCGAGCTCGAGCAGCTCCTCGATGCCCGGCAGCTCCTCGGGCTTGCCGCCCGCGAGGTAGGGGTAGCGCTCGATCACGCGGGGCGCCTTGGCGCCAAGGCCGCGCCGGCGGGTCTCGTGCTCCCAGAAGAAGCGCCAGCTCATCAGGGCGTGGTCGTCGCGCCACTGCTCGCCGCGCTCGAGGCCGGGGCCCTGGATGCCCCAGGTCGCCTCGTCGCTCGGGCGGCCGCCGGCGGCCACGCGGCGGCGGGCCTGCTCCATCTCCTCGGTGAAGGCGTGGAGGACGCTGATCACCAGCACGGTATCGGCGCCGCTGTCGAGGGCCGCGCGCACGGCCACGGCAATCTGATGGCCGCAGTCGGCGACGCCCGCGTGGGGGAAGACCACGGCCCCGCCGGCCCGCAGGGTCGGGGCGAAGTCCCAGCGCTGTGACTGCTCGAGCAGGCGCAGGGCCCCGTCCTCGCCCAGGGCCTCGTGCTCTTCACGGTACAGGCGGAGGATCGCCTCCTGGAGCTCATCTCGTCGCATGGCGGGGCCTTTCTGATACTGGTCGCGGTCTCTCAATTGTACCACCAGGCCGCCGGGTCGAGTACAATAGGGGCGAGCCAAGCAGAGTTAGACCTGGTCACATGCGCATCATTTCCTGGAACGTGAATGGCATCCGCGCCGGCGAGCGCAAGGGCTTCCTGGCCTGGCTGGCGGGCAGCGGGGCGGATGTCGTGGCCCTGCAAGAGATCAAGGCCTCCCCCGAGCAGCTCTCGACCGAGCTGCGCCAGCCCCCAGGCTACAACACCCACTGGCTGCCGGCCGAGCGGCCCGGCTATAGTGGGGTGGCCACGCTCTCGCTCGAGCCGCCGCTCGAGGTGCGACGGGGGCTCGGCAATGCGCGCTTCGACAGCGAGGGCCGGGTCCTGCTGACGCGCTTCCGCAGCTTCACCCTGGTGAATGTCTACGTGCCCAGCGGCACGACTGGCCCCGAGCGGGTCAGCTTCAAGCTCGCCTTCAAGGTCGCGCTGCGCGAGGCGCTGCGGGCCGAGCTCGCCGCGGGCCACAGCCTGGTGGTTGTGGGCGACCTCAACACCGCCTTCGCCGAGCTCGACCTGGCCCGCCCGCGCGAGAACCTGAAGACCTCGGGCTTCATGCCCGAGGAGCGGGCCGCCCTCGGCGAGCTGTTCGCGATCGGCCTGGTCGACAGCTTCCGGTATCTTCACCCCGAGACGGCGAAGTATTCGTGGTGGACGCAGCGGGTAGGGGCGCGCGAGCGCAACATCGGCTGGCGCCTCGACTATATCCTGGTCTCGCAGGACCTCGCGCCGCGCATCATCGCCGCCGACACCCATCCCGAGGTGCTCGGCTCAGACCACTGTCCCGTCAGCGTAGAGCTGGATCTGCGCTAGGCACGGGGCCAAGAAGGAGTCCTATGAGCATCCCTGAGCTCGCCCCCGCCTTCCCCCTGCGCGAGCAGGCCGCCCTGCGCAACGGCTGGCTGCGCGAGCGCCTCGAGCTGGTCCTGCCCGAGCTGATGGAGCGGGCCGGCCTCGATATGTGGCTGGTGGTCGCCCGCGAGTATAACGAGGACCCGGTGATCATGAGCCTGATCCCCGAGCCCGAGATGTCGGCGCGCCGGCGCACGATCCTGCTCTTCAGCCGCAGGCCGGACGGCAGCGTCGAGCGTCTGACCCTCGGCCGCTACGGCTACAAGGGCCTCGGGCCCCTCGACGCCGACCTCTACGCGGGCGCCTGGGACCCCGACGTCGAGGAGCAGGACGCCTGCCTGCGGCGGGTGGTCGCCGAGCGCGATCCGCGGCGCATCGGGGTCAATATTGGCCCGACCTTCGCCTTCGGCGACGGCCTCAGCCACCACGAGCACGAGCGCCTGGTCGTGGCCCTGGGCCCCGAGCTCTCGGCGCGCATGGTCAGCGCCGAGGCCCTGGCCGTGGGCTGGCTGGAGCGCCGCATCCCCGGCGAGCTGGCCGCCTACCCCGACATTGCGGCGATGGGGCACGCCCTGATCGCCCGGGCCTTCTCGCGCGAGGTGATCCGCCCCGGCGAGACCACGGTCGACGACGTGGTCTGGTGGCTGCGCCAGACCATGCACGACCACGGGCTGCGGGCCTGGTTCCAGCCCAACGTCGAGATCCAGGCGGCGGGGCAGTCGTTCGAGGAGGCCAACCCGCGCACGCTGATCATGCCCGGCGACCTGCTCTGGGTCGATGTGGGCTTCGTCCACCTGGGCCTGTGCACCGACAACCAGCAGCACGCCTATGTGCTGCGCGAGGGCGAGGACGCGGCGCCGGCGGGGCTGCGGGCGGCCCTGGCCTCGGGCAACAGGCTCCAGGACCTGCTGATGGCGGAGATGCGGCCGGGGCGCACGGGCAACGAGGTGCTGCTGGCGACCCGCGAGCGAGCCCTGGCCGCCGGCCTGACCCCCAGCGTCTACACCCACCCCCTCGGCTACCACGGCCACGCCGCCGGGCCGACCATTGGGCTGTGGGACCGCCAGGGCGGGGTGCCGGGGGGCGGCGACTACCCGCTCTACGACAGCACGGTCTACTCGATCGAGCTGAATGTGCGCCAGGCGGTGCCCGAGTGGGGCGGCCAGGAGGTGCGCATCGCCCTCGAGGAGGACGCGGCCCTGGCGGAGGGCGCGATGCGCTGGCTGGACGGGCGCCAGGAGCAGTTTCTTTTGATATAGGGGGCGGGCCCCCTCGCCGCGCCTACTGGCGCGTATACTCGCAGATTGTCGCGGGCTGACCGAGCACAATCACGCGGTGGCGGGGGCCGGGGCGCAGGCCGCGGGCGGTGGAGGCGCGGGCGATTTCGAGCAGGCGGGGGTCGCCGGCCAGGGCCACGAGGCGACCGCCGGGGCGCAGGACCCGGGCGAGCTCGCCCAGGACGGCCCGGTAGAGGTCGGGCAGCTTCGACTCGTCGCTGACCTGCTTGCCGAAGGGCAGGTTCACCGCCACCTTATCGACGGCCCCGTCCTCGAAGGGCAGGCGGCGCGCGTCCCAGCGGCTGACCTGGATGCGGCCCTTGACCCCGCGCAGATTCTCCTGCATGGCGCTGAGGGCCTCGCCGCTGACGTCGCCGCCGTGGATCTCGGCGAAGGGCCCGGCGGCGGCGCGCTCGATCAGGATGGTGCCGGCGCCCGCCATCGGGTCGAGGAACAGGTCGTCGGGCTCGGGGTCGGTCAGGGCGACCATGGCGGCGGCCAGGGCCGGGCGCAGGCTGGCCGGCAGGTGGCGCGCCTTGCCGCGCTGGCGCATCTCTGCGTCCGAGAGGCGCAGGGCGCAGAGCAGCTCGCCGTCGACCAGGGTTGCCCAGACCTCGAGGTCGGAGTCGTCCTCGACCAGGTTCCAGCGCCCCGGCCAGGCGTCTTTCACCGCGTCAGAGACGGCGCGGCCGACGTCGCGGCGCATAAACTTCTGCTTGCCGACCGTGCGCGCGATCACGCGGAAGCTGCCGCCCTGCTGGCGGGTGCCCATGGCGCGGCGCCACAGATCGATGGCGAGGGGTACGTCGTTGCTATTGCGCACGGCGGCGTAGATCTGGCGCAGGCCGCGCTCGTCATTGGCGACCCTGAAGGCGCGCGCGGCGACCACGAAGGCGTCCTCGCTGCTGCGCAGCTTGAGCAGGGGCTTGGGGCCGCCGCGGTGGGCGAACAGCACGATATCATTGCGGCCCGGGATCGCCTTGAGGCCGACGAGCTTCGGCCCGGGGCCGTCGCTCGCGGGCAGGTGTAGCTCGGCCTCGCGCCAGGCGAGCTGGCCGAGTCCGGGAAGGGTCTGGAGGGCGTACAGCATAATCCCTTTGGGGCCAGGGAGAGCCCGGCTCTCCCTGTCGTTCAGCTTGACAGAATATAGTCCACGAGCACAGCGTGGAGGTCGACAAGACTCTCGATGCTCACCCACTCTTCGTCGGAGTGGAGGCCCGCGCCGACGGGGCCGACACAGACGGCGGGGATGCCGGCGATGGTGTAGAAGCGCGCGTCGGTGGCGAAATGCTCGCGGTAGAAGCGCGGCGGGCGGCCGAGGCGCGCCGTCAGCACATCGGCGACCTTGCAGACCTCGGGCTCTTCGGGGTCGGTGCGCAGGCCCTCGCCGCAGGCGCTGACGATCACCTCGGCGGTGGGGAAGCACTCGGCCAGGGCCGCCTGGATCATCTCAGGCCGATCCTCGGGCACGAAGCGGATGTCGAACATGACGCTCGCGGCCGGCGGCACCTGGTTGCGCGAGCCGGCGCCCACCTGCACATATGTTGCCGTGACCGTGGTCTGCCACGAGTCGGCGCCGGCGGGCACGGGGAAGCGCGCGTCGAGGGTGGCGAGGCCGCGGGCCAGGTCGGCCACCGGGTTGTGACCGTCCCAGGGGCGCGAGCCGTGGGCGGGGCGGCCGGGGAGCTTCAGCTCGACCCACATCGCCCCTTTGTGCTCGAAGAGCACGCCCATATCGGTCGGCTCGAGGCAGAGCATGAAGGTGCAGCGCCAACCCTCCGCCAGGAGGCGGGCAGTCCCGTCGATCCCGCCGATCTCCTCGTCGGTGACGAACTGGAAGCCCACGTCGGGGCGCTCGGGCAGGGCGGCGAGGTCGCGGATGAGCCGCATCATGACGGCGCAGCTGCCCTTCATATCCTGGCTGCCCCGGGCGTAGATGCGTCCATCGCGCAGCTCGGGGGTGAACTGCTCGGGGCGCCCGACCACCACATCGAGGTGGCCGTTGATCATCAGGTGCGGCTCGCGCGTCTCGCGCAGGGCGACGACCAGGGCGGGCTTGCCGACGGCGGTGCTGCGCTCGATGAAGAGGCCGGGGATATCGGCAAGATAGGCGGCGACATAGTCGATCACGGCCTCGAGCTGATCGGGCCTGTCGGCGACCGACTCGAAGCGCACCAGATCACAGGTCAGGGCGACGAGCTCGTCGCGCAGGGCGTCGCTCATGGGATACCTCAGGGCTGCGAAGACACGATGGACAAGTATACCACGCCCTGCCCCACCCCCCGCCAGGGCCAGTGTGGCGCCACATCGGGGCTCTAAACGGCCCGGCAACGGGTACGCGAAGGCCACCTGCCTGGCCTGGCGAGCCCGCGCGGCCCCCTCCGCCATGGCTGCCAAGCTAGGGGGGTGGCGGCGCTGCTGTGGCCGGCTGTTCGCCCTGTGCCTTGAGCAGCACGGCGAGGGTCTCTCTGGCGCAGCGCTCCCAGCTGAAGAGCGCCGCGCGGGCCAGGCCCCGGGCGCGCAGTTCGGCGCGCAGGGGCTCGTCGGCGATCAGGCGGGCCAGGGCTGCGGCGATGGCCGCAGTATCGGTCGGGTCGACGAGCATGGCCGCGTCGCCCGCCACCTCGGGCAGCGACGAGGTCGTGCTCGTGAGGACCGGCGCGCCGCAGGCCATGGCCTCGAGCACGGGCAGGCCGAAGCCCTCGTAGAGCGAGGGGAAGGCGAAGGCCGTCGCGCCGCTGAGCAGCCCCGGCAGATCCTCGTCGGGCACATAGTCGAGGAAGCGCACCCGCCCGCCGAGGCCGAGCTGAGCGACACGCCGGTCGATCGCCTCGCTGAGCCAGCCGCGTCGCCCGGCGATCGCCAGCAGGAGCGGCTGCTCGCTGCCGCTGGCCCCTGTGTGGCTTGCAGTGGCCATGGCGAAGGCCTCGATCAGGCGCTCGAGGTTCTTGCGCGGCTGCACGGTGCCGACATAGAGCATGTAGGGCGCCTGCAGACCGTGGCGGGCCAGGGCCGCCGGGTCGGGGGCGGGCCGGAAGCTTGGGCCGAGCCCATGGTAGACGACGGCGATGCGCTCGGGGTCGGCCCCATAGTGGCGCACCAGGTCATCCTTCGTCGCCTGCGAGATGGCGATCACGCGTCGGGCGGCCCGCAGGCTCCAGCGCGTGGTCACATTGAGCTCGAGGCGCCGGCGGGCGGTGTGGGCCTCGGGGAAGGCCAGGTAGCCGAGGTCGTGGATGGTGACCACACTAGGCGGGGCCCCGGCGATGGGGACAACGTGGGCGGGCACGAAGAGCAGGCCCGGCCGGTCGACGGCCAGCTGGGGGCCGAGGCGCCCGTGGGTCCAGAGGCGGGGCAAGGGCAGGCTGCGCAGGGTGAAGTTCGGGCCGAGCGGCGGCAGGGCCGCGGGCAGGCCGTTGGTGTAGAGCAGGTAGGGGCGCCGCCGGTCGACGCGGGCCAGGGCGGCGAGCAGCTCGTAGCTGTAGCGCTCGGTGCCGGTGCGCTGGGCAACGCTGAGGCGACTGGCGTCGATTGCAATGGGGGGGCGCATGGGCGCCATTGTACCACTTGGGGCGCTGCCCCAGACCCCTGGTTGGGGCGCTGCCCCAGACCCCTGCTCTTTTCGGGGGACCCCTCGCCGGGTCCCCCGGGCCCCCTGGCGCCAGGGGCTGCGCCCCTGGACCCCAGAAAGAGCTAGCTCTGCCGGCCTGTCTGGCCGTGCGGTCATGCCCCGTGGGCGCTGCAGATGGGCAGCCTGAACCCTGGT
>CAZKTU010000184.1:7573-13568 GCA_964555675.1 uncultured Oscillochloris sp. | reverse complement strand
CGCAGCACCGCGTCGAGCGTGCCGAGGCCGCCATCCTCCTCGCCGATCACCGTCTGCACCGTCAGGCGACCCTTGAGCCGCACGCCTGCGTCGTGGATGGCCTTCGCCGCGAAGATCGCGCAGCACACCCCGCCCTTCATGTCGACCGCGCCCCGCCCGTAGACCCGCCCGTCGGCCACAGTCGCCTGCCAGGGCGGGTAGCGCCAGTTCGCAAGCTCCCCCGCAGGCACCACGTCCAGGTGCCCGTTGAAGATCAGGCTGCGCCCGCCCTCGTCCGCGCCGATCGCCCCGGCCACGCCCAAGGCTCGCTCGCGCGGCACCTCCCAGCTACAGTCAGGGTGGGCGTAGAGCGCCGGCAGGTCCAGCTCCCAGGTCTCGACCGCCAGCCCGCTGCGGGCCATGATCGCCGCGGCCAGCTCCTGGGCCCGGTACTCCTCGGGCGTGCCGTCGAGGCTGGGGACGGCCACCAGCTCGGCCAGGGCCGCCAGCAGGCCGGCCTCGTCGATCGCGGCGAGCACACGCTGCTCGGTGGGGTTCATGGGTGACACCTTTGGGCTTAACACGAAGTTCTGCGCGCCAATTATAGCGCTCCCTGCCCCGCCAGTTGATCGACCCGCATCGTCGGCGACTGCCCGGCTCAGCCACCTACTACGTATCCTGTTAAGTAGGTTTACTTATCGTCGTCCCGCCCACCCTCAGCTATACTGAAGCTCTCAGCCACAAACTGGCCCGGGCCGCAGCCCCAGGGGGAGCATCATATGGCTCAGCGCGCACAGCCCAGCAGGGGGCGCCTCCTCGCCCTGCATGTCTGCCTTATCGTACTGCTGCTGACCTCGCTCACGGCAACGCCCGCGCGCCCGGCCGTCGCGGCCGCGTCCCCCAGTCCCGCCCGTGCCCCGGCCCCCCAAGCCGCCCCAGACCTGCCCGGCCTCACCTTCGCCCGCCAGCCCTTCACCACCGCCAACACCATGCTGGCCGTGGGCGATCTCACCGGCGACGGCAACCTCGACATCATCACCGAGGTGAACGCCCGCTCGGCCCTCTTGCCCGGCGATGGGCGCGGCGGCCTCCTGGCCGCGCGGCCATTCGGCCAGGCCGGGGCGCTTTATAGCAATGCCGCCTTGGGCGACCTCGATGGCGACGGCGACCTCGACCTCGTCGTGGCCCGGCGGGGCTTCAGCGCTCTGGGCATACCCCCGCAACCCGCCGCGGTCTACCGCAACGATGGCGCGGGTGGCCTAACCCTGGCCGGCACGGTCGGCCCGCCGATCAACGTGGACAGCCCCGACGTGGCCTTGGGCGATGTCGACGGCGACGGCGACCTCGACCTGTTCTACTTCGTCTCGTCGACCGGCGGAAGCCTCTGGCTGAATGATGGCGCAGGGAGCTTCGCCGAGGTCGGGCCGGCCCTCTTCCCCGAGCAGCTCGGCGATGTCGACGGCGACGGGCGGCTCGATATGCTCTCGGCCGGCAGCCTGCGCCTCGGTGACGGGGCGGGCGGCTTCGAGCGCGTGGGCCTCGCGTCACCCTTCCTGGCCGATGCGGCCCTGGGCGATCTCGACGGCGATGGTGACCTCGACATCGTCGGCGCCGACAGCGCCGACGCCAAGGCCGTACTCCGTAATACCGGCGCGGGTGTCTTCGGCGCCCCCGAGCCGTTCGGGCAGACCGAGGCGGTGACCGCGGTGGCCCTGGGCGATCTCGACGGCGACGGCGACCTCGATGCCGTCTACGGCACTTTCAGGCAGACTACCTCGATCTACTTCAACGACGGCGCCGGCGCGCTGAGCGGCCCGCTGCGCTTCGGCGAGCCCGACTTTGTCACCGACCTCCTCCTGGCCGACCTCGACCACGACGGCGCCCTCGACGTCCTGACCCTCGGCGCGCAGGGTTACCTCTACCGCAACAGCGGCAGGGCCTTCGGCCTGCCTCGGCCCGTCGGCTTCCGCGACAACTTTGCGCCCGTGGCCGCCGGCGACCTGAACGGCGACGGGGCTCCCGACCTGATCAGCGGCAACGCCGAGCGCCAGCCGACCTACTTCCTCAGCGACGGCGCAGGCGGCTACCTGGCCCCGCGCCAACTCCCCGGCGAAGGCCTACCGCCCGCGGCCGACCGCTTCACGAATACCAGCCGGGCCATCACGGTCGCCGACCTGAACGGCGACGGCAACCAGGACATCGTGGTCAGCCGCTACGAGGCGACGAGCAGCATCTACCTGGGCGACGGGGCCGGCAACTTCCCCACGGTGCGGGCCTTCGGCGGGCCCAGCGAGCGCATCTTGGCCCTCGTGGCCGCCGATATTGACCAGGACGGCGACCGCGATCTGGTCACCGGCCAGGGCTCGTGTAGCGCGACGAGCACGAACAAGATCTTTCTGAACGATGGGCAGGCCGGCTTCGCCGCCTCCCGCACCTTCGGCAGCGCCGGGCGTACCGCCGCCGTGGCCGTGGCCGATATGAACGGCGACGGCCGCCCCGACCTAATCGCAGCGGGCGGCTTCTGCCAGCTCAGTGACCAGAGCTACGTCTACATGGCCGACGGCGCGGGCGGTTTTGGCCCCGGGGTCCCCTTCGGGCCGCCGGCCGACTGGTCGAGCGTGAGGCCCCTCGACGCCGACGGCGACGGCGACCTCGATCTCGCCGCGGGCGGCGCCACGGGCGTTGGCGGCAGCGGGAACATCGGCGGGCGGCTCTACCTGAACAGCGGCGGGGCCTTTGCGCAAGAGGTCATTATCGCCGCTACGCGCCTCATCTCCAGGCTCGACGCAGCCGACTTCGACGGCGACGGCGACACCGATCTACTCGCCAGCGGGTCGCTCAGCGCCCTGCTGCTCAACGACGGCGCGGGCGCCTTCGCCGCCGGCGCCGACCTCGGCGTCGCGCTGCCGGACAGCCGCAGCGTCGCCGACTTCGACGGCGACGGCGACCAGGACATGTTCCTCGGCCGCGGCGATGGCGAGAGCCGCATCTATCGCAATAACGGCCTCGGCGTCTTCACCCCCGACACGGGCCCGATCGGGCGCTCGACCACCCTCGATACGACCGCCCTCGGCGATGTTGATCGCGACGGCGACCTCGACCTCGTGGCCTCCGATGCGATCCGCGACCTGCACCAGGTCTTCCTGAGCGACGGGGCGGGTAGCTTTAGCCCTGGGGCCAGCTTCGGCCGCTCGGCTAGTGCCACCCTGCTCGGCGACCTCGATGGCGACGGCGACCTCGACCTGATCGGCCTGGGCGATGAGCCCGCCGTTCACTTCGGCGATGGCGCGGGCGGCTTCGACGCCGGTCGCGCCCTCGTCGGCCCCTCACGCGAGTACCGCGCCGCCCTGGGCGACCTCGATGGCGACGGCGACCTCGATCTGGCCCTGGGCGGCTCGTTCAGCCGGCCGAGCATCATGCGCAACGACGGCAGCGGCGGCTTCGGCGCCCGCGAGTTCCAGAGCGCCCTGACCACCTCTACCACTCCCGCCCTGGGCGATCTGGACGGCGACGGTGACCTCGACATGGCTCTGGGTCTCGGCAACGGCTCCGCGAGTATCGCCCTCAACGATGGTGCCGGTCGCTTCACCGCCGGCCCGCCGGTAGTTGGCCCCCCGGGCGCCGACGACGTAGCCCTGGGCGATCTCGACGGTGACCGCGACCTCGACATGATCTCCAGCGGCGAAGACCAGCCAGTCACCGCCTTCTTCAACGACGGCGCCGCGAGCTTCACCGCCAGGCAACCCTTCGGCCTCGGCGGCCGGAGCAGCGGCCTGGCCCTGGGCGACCTCGACGGCGACGGCGACCTCGACGCCCTGACCGGCACCGTCGACGGGACCTCGGAGGGCGGACTGCTCGTGCGCTACCTGAACGACGGCGCGGGCAGCTTCGCCCCCGGCCGCGCTTTCGGCCTCGGCACAGCGGTCTCACAGCTGGCCCTCGGCGACCTCAACCGCGACGGCCTGCTCGACCTCGCAACTGCGCAGGGAAGCCAGCAGAGCTACCTCTATCTGAACCGTGCCGGCGTCGAGGCGCGCCTCCCCGCCAGCCCTCCGGCAGTCAGTCTGGGCCGCCCCGGCCTCACCGCCGACGCCCCGGGCCTCACCTCGGCCGAGGTCCTGAGCAGCCCCGAGATCGCCATCCCCTTCCGGCTCAGCGACCGCGACGGCGACCCCGTCGCCCGCATCGCGGCCTCGTTCTCGCTCGACGGCGGCGGCAGCTGGCGCCCCGCCGTGCCGGTCAGCGGCACCCTCGTGGCCAACCTGCCGACGCGGGGCGGCCCCGGCTGTGACGCGACCGGCTGCGCCTACACCTACCGCTGGGACACCTTCGCCAGCGGCGTCTTCGGCGTCTCCGACCGCGTCGTCTTCCGGCTCGTGGCCTTCCCCGGCCAGGGCCTCGTCGGGGGCGATCAGGGCCGCCCGGCGGCCTCGGCCACGACCAGCCCCTTCCGCGTGCGCGGCACCCAGGTCCGCGTGCTCGCGGGCGAACAACCGGCACCGGGCGCCACGGTCTACCGCCTCCGCTCCGGCCTCGCCCTCGGCGGCGCGCCCATCGGCGGGGCCCGCCCCAGCACCACCAATGCCGCCGGCTTCCTGCCCGGCCGCGGCGAGCTCGGGCTGGGCGACCGGCTCTTCGCCCTCGCCCCGATTACGTCAACTGGAGTCTTCACCGTCTACGCCACCAGCGGCGCGCCGACCGCCCAGGGCGTCGAGAGCCAGAGCGTCACCAGCCCCGGCGTGCAGACCTTGCGCGTCTCGCCCGAGCGCCCGCTCATCCTCTTCGACCTGCTGGTGGCGGTGGAGTGGGACGCCTCGCGCAGCCCCGGCTACCTCGACGAGCTGAGCTTCAACCTCAGGCAGGCCTCGCGCTACCTCTACGACTTCAGCGACGGCCAGATCGCCCTCGGCGCGGTCACGGTCAGCCAGCGCGCCGACGACTGGGCCGCCGCCGACGTGGTCGTCCAGGCCAACAACCGCGTCCGCCCCTTCGCCACCCAGGGCGGCGTGGTGATCACCACCACCGTCGATCCCGAGCGGCCCGAGATCATCTACACGCCCGGCCAGGTTCGCATGGGCGCAACCTGGAACCGCTACGGCACCCCCGGCCAGAACCTCGGCGAAGACTGGGCCCTCATCCTCGCCCACGAGCTCAGCCACTACCTGCTCTTCCTCGACGACGCCTACCTCGGCCTCGACCCGGGTGGCCTGCTCGCGCCGGTCAGCGCCTGCACCGGGACCGCGATGGGCGACCTCTACAACGACCCGAGCGCGACCGAGTTCATCTACGACCAGGCCTTCTGGGACGCCAACTGCGCCCAGACCCTCGGCGCCCTCAGCCTCGGCCGCACCGAGTGGG
The DNA here is from genome assembly GCA_964555675.1 of uncultured Oscillochloris sp. Lineage (GTDB taxonomy): Bacteria > Chloroflexota > Chloroflexia > Chloroflexales > Chloroflexaceae > CAIWXH01. Next base: position 8,231 of record CAZKTU010000184.1, on the reverse strand, counting down.
CCACCCTCAAGCTCTGGTACCCCTGGCTCAACCTGCCCGCCGCCACCAACCCCGGCCCGGCGACCATGCCCTTCGAGCTGACCACGGTGCGGGTCGAGCCGATCACCGACAGCCTGACCCTCGACGACCCGAGCTTCCTGCTCGACTATGCCGGCGGGGCGATCAGCTCCACCGAGGCCCGCGCCTTCCTCCTGCGCGACGAGCAGTACGCCTTCGACCTGGGCAGCCCCTTCGGCGGCCAGAACCGCCTGATCGCCTACGGCGCCCGGCCCGGCGACCGCATCTGTGTCTTCGACCGCCCGCGCGGCCAGTTCGGCTGCGAGGCGGTCAGCCAGGGCGACGACCGCATCACCCTGCGGCGCGACGAGGCCTGGGCGCCCCTGGTGCGCCTGACCCCGGTCACCTCGACCACCCTCGAGCTGACCGTCGAGGGCCTGCCCCCCGGCCTCGACCTGCGGGCGCGCCTCTTCCCCGAGTTCGGCGAGGCCCTCGCGGCCGCACCCCTCGCCGAGGCCGACGGGCGCTACCGGGTCAGCTTCCCCCTCGACGACCTGAACCTGGCCGGCAGCCTGCAGCTCTGGGTCGAGGAGCCGGCCGACGAAGAGGCCCCCCGCCGCGAGGTCATCGTCTCCTACTCGGCCGTCGGCAACCCCGGGCT
>CAZKTU010000184.1:0-7473 GCA_964555675.1 uncultured Oscillochloris sp. | reverse complement strand
GCCGGCGGGGCCCCCGTGGTCTCGACCGACGGCCAGATGATCTTCTTCACCCCGAACCCGGCCAGCTTCGGCGAGGGCGAGCTCTACACCATCCAGAGCATGGCCGGCCTGCCGCCCCTCCCGCCGGGCAAGACCGTGATCGGCCAGGGCCACAGCCTGGTGGCGACGCCCGGCAGCCCCATCCTGGGCGGCTCGGTGAGCTTCCAGTATCTGCCCAACGACGTCCTCGTGGCGGGGGCGCGCGAGGAGGAGCTGAGCATCCACTACTTCGACGGGGCGCGCTGGGAGACCCTGGCGACCACCCGCTCGCCCTACTTCAACCTGGCCTCGGCCCCGAGCCGGGGGCCGGGCATCTACGCCCTGATGGCCGGGGTGAGCGCGCCCGCCATCGCCGCGGTGAGCCCGCCCTCGGCCACGGCAGGCCAGCCGCTCAGCCTGAGCATCGCCGGCGCGGGCTTTCTGCCCCCGAGCGTCGTCACCCTCACCGGCGGCACGGGCGTCTACACGGCAACCGTCACCGCGGCCTCGGCCACCGCCCTCGTCGCCGAGTATCCCGCGGGCCTGCCCGCCGCCGAGTACCAGCTGACCGTGACCAACGGCGACGGCGGAGCCTCGGCGCCGGTCGCCTTCGCGGTCTACCCGCCGAGCCAGGCTCGCTTCGAGGACAGCTTCGAGAGCGGGGCGGGGCGCTGGAGTCTCACGGGCGAGTGGGGCCTGGTGACCCTGCCCGCCGGCGGCAGCGCCCTGACCGACAGCCCCGGCGCCAACTACAACAGCGCCCAGCCGGGGCAGCGCAGACTCACGACGGCCACCTCGGCGCCCTTCAGCCTCGACGGGCTGGGCGAGCCCGAGCTGCGCCTACGCCACAGCTACGTCCTGGCCCTGGTGGGCGCGAGCCGCGACGAGGGCCGCGTCGAGATCTCGACCGACGGCGGCCTCACCTGGGCCACCCTGGCCACCTTCAGCGGCGGCGGCATCTATGGGCCGGCCATGGCGGCCCTCGGCGACGAGTGGGCCGGCGCCGCCTGGCGCGAGGAGCGGATCAGCCTGGCGGGCTACGGCGGCACGGCGCGCCTGCGCTTCAGCCTGGACGTGGACGGCGCGGCTTCCGACCGCGGCTGGGCCATCGACGCGCTCAGCGTCGGCGAGAGCGCGGGCCCCCTGCTCCGGCCACAGGTCTATCTGCCCGCGCTGCTGCGCTGATCGCGCCTCAGGCCTCGCGCCTCATGATCTCCCTGTTGAGCGGCACCGCTTCGAGAAACGAGCGGCGCTGCTCGGGGTCGGCCAGCTTGTCGGCGCGCAGCAGCACCAGGCGGCGCGCCTCGCCGAAGGCCCTTGCGGCCGCTTCCGCATCGCCGACCGCGACCAGCACCTGCCCGCTCACGAAGTAGTCGCGCTGGGGCGCCTCCGGCCCCTCGCCGCCGCACGCGTCGAGCGTGGCCAGGGCTTCGCGGGCCAGCCCAACCGCCGTCGCCGCGTCGCCCCGGGCCAGGTGGGCGGCTGCGAGGGTCGCCAGGTCGGCCGTCGCCCACAGCTCCAGGTCGTTCTCCCGGCGTAGCTGCAGGGCCGCGTCCGCGTCCGCGATCGCGGCGTCGAAGTCGCTCAGTGCCAGAGCAGTGACCGCCAACTGGCTCAGGAAGTATGACACCATCATGGTATCGTTCTGGGCGCGCGCCAGGGCCAGGCCTTCGCGCAGGATCTCGGCGGCCCCGGCCAGGTCGCCGTCGTCGCGCGTGATCGGGCCGAGGTTGGCCAGCAGGTAGGCCCGCCCGGCCTCGTCGCCGATCAGCTCGCTGAGGGCCATCCCCCGCCGCAGGGCCTCGCGGGCGCGACCGTAGGCCCCGAGCTCCTGGTAGAGCGAGCCCAGGGCGTTCCAGATATTGGCCTCTTCCCAGCGGTTGCCGACAGCCTGCGCCAGCTCGAGGGCGGCCAGGTAGGTGCGCTCGGCCTCGGCGTAGTCGCCGCTGTCGCCCACGGCGAGGGCCAGGTTGAGCAGGCTGGCGCACTCGCCCGAGCGGTCGCCGATCGCCCGCCTGATGCTCAGGGCGGCCCGGTGATAGGCCAGGGCCTCGACGAAATCGCGCCGGTAGTAAGCGGTCGCGCCGAGCCCATTCAGCGCCTCGGCCTCGCCGCGCCGGTCGCCGGCCAGAATCGAGGCCGCCATGGCCCGCTCGTAGCAGGCCATCGCCCGCTCGAAGTCGCCCTGCTGGCGCAGCACCACCCCGAGCCCGTTGAGGGCCTGGGCCAGGGCCCGGGCCTCGGCGCCGTCGCGCGGCAGCTCGTCGGGGAAGAGCCGCAGCGCCGCCCCAAACTCGGCCGCCGCCGTCTCGTAGTCACCCTGGCGGCGGGCGATCAGGCCGAGCTGCGCCAGGCAGCGCGCCTCGTCCACTGCGGCCCCGCGGCCGCGGGCCTGGGCCAGAGCCTCGGCAATGGCCGAGCGCGCCTCGTGGTAGGCCCCCGTCGCCTCGTAGTGCTGGCCCCAGAGGTAGGCCAAGGCGAAAGGGTCGGCATCGGGCAGCCGGCCGAGGGCCTCCAGGGCCGCCCGCTCCCCGTCGCGTCGCCCGAGCACGTGCAGGGCCTCGGCCTGGCCCTGCCGCCACGCCGCCCGCTCCTCGAAGGCCAGGGCCGCGCCGTAGTGGGCCAGGGCCGTCTCGTTGGCGTCGCCCGAGCGCGCCCTGCGGGCCGCCAGGTCGAGGTAGTGCATCGCCTTCATTCGCTCGCCGGCCCTGCTGTAGTGATGGGCCAACTCCTCGACGGCCTCGGGGCGCAGGGCCTCGACGGCCTCGCCCGCGGCCCCATGCAGCGAACGCTGCTGGTCCTCGAGCAGGGTGTCGTACACCACCTCCTGGGTCAGGCTGTGGAGGAAGCTGTAGCGCCCGGCGGGCGGCTGATCCGCCCGTGCGAAGGCTCGCCGCTCGAGCAGGGCGACCTCCAGGGTCAGGGGTTCGGCCGCGGGCCTGGCCGGGTGGGCCTGGCCGAGCACGTCAAAGTCGAAGCTCTGTCCGAGCACACTAGCCACCTTGAGGGTCAGCCGCGGCGCCTCGGGCAGCCGATCGACGCGGGCCAGCACCGCGCCCTGCACCGTGTCCGGGATGCGCAGCTGCGCCGCCGCCAGCCGCACGCCCGGCGCCAATGCCCAGCTCCCGTCCGCCTCGCGCGTCAGGGCCCCAGCCTCGCGCAGCGCGTCGAGGGTGGCGGCGGCCAGACCCCAGCGGCCCCCGGGGCCGCGGGTCAGAGCCCCGGCCTCGCGCAGGGCCTCGAGCAGCTCCTCGCTGAAGAAGGGGTTGCCCGCGGCCAGGCTCTGCACCAGGGCGACGGCCAGCTCGTCCACGGGCCCGCCGAGCCGGGCCCTTGCCAGAGCCGAGACCTCGTCCGCCGCCAACTCGGCCAGCTCGAGCCGCTGCACATGGGGCCCTTCGTCGAGGGTCGAGCCCGCCGCCGGGCCCTCTTCTGCGGCGGGCGGGCGGGCGACCAGGGCCAGGGCCGCCGGCAGCTCGACCAGAGCCCTGGCTACGGCCGCGCACAGGCGCCGCGAGGCCTCGTCCATCCAGTGGGCGTCCTCGATCACCAGCAGCAGCGGCTGGGCCCGCGCCCACGCCGAGAGCAGGTCCACGGCGAGGGCCGAGAGGGCCTGCTGGCGGGTGCGCGGGTCGTAGGCCGCGGTCGTGCCCGTATCGGGGAAGGGCAGGCCCAGCAGGTCGGCCAGCAGCGGCAGGCGCTCGCCCCAGGCCGGGTCGAGGGCCAGCACCAGGGCCTCGACCTGCCCGGCCACGTCGGCGCCGGCCTCCTCCAGGCCCAGCAGGGCCCGAAAGATCTGGCCCCACACCGCGTAGGGCCCCTGGCGGCCGGGTCCCTGACACACGCCGACGGCCACCCGCAGGCCTCGCGCGGCGGCCTGTGCCGCCCACGCCGCCAGCAGCCGACTCTTCCCGATCCCCGCCGCTCCCTCCAGGCGCAGCACCGCGCCGCGGCCCGCCTCGACCCCGTCGAGCAGCGCCTCGAAGCGCGCCAGCTCCGCCGCCCGCCCCACCAGGGGCTCGACGGCCGCGTAGCTTGCCAGGGGGGCGGGTGGGCGTCGCCCGAGCACGGCCGAGACCGTCACCGTCGCCGTCTTTCCCTTCAGCGGCAGCCGCTCCAGCAGGCCAAGCCGGAAGCTCCTGGCCACTGCATCGGCCACGGGCTGCGTGATCAGCACCTGGCCGGGGCGGGCGCGGGTCATCAGGCGGGCGGCGGTATTCACCTCGTCGCCCAGCACGCCATACGTGCGGCGGGTGGGCCCCCCATAGGCACCGGCGCGCATGCGCCCCTGGCTGATCCCGATCCGCGTCTGAGCGATCGCGCCCAAGCCCGCGGGCGGCGTCGAGAGGTCGAGGGCCGCCGCAACCGCCCGCTCAGCGGCGTCGGCGTGAGCCACGGGCGCGCCGAAGGCCGCGTACAGATAGCCGCCCTTATCGCCCATGCTCAACTGCAGGATCGAGCCCTCGTAGGGCGCGAGCACCCGCTGCACCCAGCGCACGAAGGCGTCGAGCTTCAGGGGCGCCCCCTCGTCGCCGTCGTAGTCCAGGCCGCCGAAGCCGAGGAAGAGGGCCGCGGCGGGCCGCAACTCGGCCAGGAAGGCCTCTTGCCCGACCAGCAGCTGCGCATAGACCGGCCCGAGCAGCCACGGCCGCAGCTGCTCGGGCGCGGGCGCCGCGACGGGCGGGGGCGGCCCGTCTGCTGGCTCGGCCGGCGGCGTATAGGCAGCCAGCACCGCATAGCGCGCCTCGGCCAGCGCGCCGGCGCGCCACTCGCCCACGGTGGCCCATGCTCCCAGCGCCGCCAGGGCTGCCTGGTCGGCCACGACCTCGCCGGGGCGGGCCATATGCTCGGCGTCGGCCAGCCGGTCTACTGTTGCCCCCGCCAGCACATCGATCTGCTGCGCGCCGGGGTCGCCCACGACGAAGCGGCGCACCGGCCCGGCGGCCACAGCCACCTTAATCGCCAGGGCCACCGTGCCGACGCGCGGGATGACGATCGCCGCGAAGGGCGTCATAGCCCGCTGCAGCGCCAGAGCGCAGGCGGCCGCCCGCTCGGCCGCCGCCTGCGCGCCCTCGTCGAACCAGCAGGTGATCGCGTCGCCCGCAAAGCTGATCACGCTCCCGCCATAGCGGTCCACCTCCGCGATCAGCGCGGCATAGACCAAGTTCAGCTGGCGCGTCAGCTCCTCGGCCCCTCGCCGCGGCCCGAGGGCCATGGCCATCGCCTCGGTCATCGCCGTGAAGCCCGAGATATCGGCGACCAGAGCGGCCCCAGACGCGCGCTCGGGCAAGCGCGTCCCCGCCGCAAGGGCGCGATAGCGGTCGCCGGGCAAGAATGCCGCGAGAGCGTCCATAGAGCTGCTTCGTCGTCTATAGCGAAGGCCGGACTATATTATAGCCGCGCAGGCTTCCGGGAAGCTTTCCCGTCGCCCGTGGTATCATAAGCCCCATGACCATCATCTCGGCCGAAGGCCTCTCCAAGCAGTACGGCTCCCGCCCGCTCTTTCAGGATGTCACCTTCGGCATGCTCAGGGGCGAGCGCCTGGGCGTGATCGGCGTCAACGGCTCGGGCAAGAGTTCGCTGCTGCGCGTCATCGCCGGCCTCGAGCCCCCCGACAGCGGCCGCGTCGCCGTCGCCAACGGCGCCCATATCGCCTACCTGCCCCAGGCCCCCGAGCTCGCCCCCGGCCAGAGCGCCCTCGACGCCGTCTTCGCCGGCGACTCGCCCACCGTGCGCCTGCTCCGCCAGTACGAGGGCCTCAGCGCCCGCCTGGCCGAGCGCCCCGACGACGAAGCGCTGCTCGCCCAGCTCAACGCGCTCACCCCCCAGATGGACGCCGCGGGCGCCTGGGACGCCGAGGCCGCCGCCCGCAGCATTATCGACGAGCTAGGGCTGGCCGAGCATATCAACGCCCCCGTCGGCACCCTCTCGGGCGGGCAGCGCAAGCGCGTGGCCATGGCCCGCGCCCTGGTCGACCGGCCCGACCTGCTCATCCTCGACGAGCCCACCAACCATATCGACACCGACACCGTCGCCTGGCTCGAAGACTACCTCGCCCGCATCCCCACCGCCCTGCTGCTGGTCACCCACGACCGCTACTTCCTCGACCGCCTGGTCGGCCGCATGCTCGAGCTCGACCGCGGCAAGGTCTTCGGCTACCAGGGCAACTACCAGCGCTTCCTCGAGCAGAAGGCCGAGCGCCTGATCCGCGAGTCGGCCGCCGAAGAGGCCCGCGAGAACCTGCTGCGCAAAGAGCTAGCCTGGCTGCGCCGCGGGGCCCGCGCCCGCACCACCAAGCAGAAAGCCCACGTCGAGCGGGTCTACGACCTCATGGAGCAGCGCCCCGACGCCGCCCAGGGCAGCGTCGCGATCGACGTCGCCGGCGGGCGGCGCCTGGGCAAGCGCGTGGTCGAGCTCAAGGCCGTCAGCAAAGCCTACGGCGAGCGCAAGCTGATCAGCGCCTTCAGCGCCGAGATCCGGCCCGGCGACCGCATCGGCATCGTCGGGCCCAACGGCAGCGGCAAGACCACCCTGGTCAACATGATCGCCGGGCGCATACAGCCCGACAGCGGCGAGATCGTCGTCGGCGAGACCGTCCACATCGCCTACTACGACCAGGAGGCCGCGGGTCTCAACGAGAGCCTGCGCGTCGTCGACTACATCCGCGAGGCCGCCGAGCTCATCCGCGGACGCGAGGGGGCTCTGGTCGCCGCCACCCAGATGCTCGAGCGCTTCCTCTTCACCCAGGAGCAGCAGTGGGCGCTGATCGGCACCCTCTCGGGCGGCGAGCGCCGGCGGCTCTACATCCTGCGCCAGCTGATCGAGGGCCCCAACCTGCTGCTGCTCGACGAGCCCACCAACGACCTCGACCTGCAGACCCTCAACGTACTCGAGGACTACCTCGACGACTTCCCCGGCTCGGTGATCGTAGTCAGCCACGACCGCTACTTCCTCGACCGCGTCGTCCAGCGCACCCTGGCCTTCGAGGGCGACGGCCGCATCGTCGAATACCCCGGCGGCTACACCATGTACGCCCAGTTCAAGGCCCAGCGCCCCGCGCCCGAACCGCAGAAGGGAAAGAGCGCCGCTGCGCGGCGCGAGCCCGCGCCCCCCAGGGCCGGCTCTCAGGCCGGCTCCGGCGCCACCGCCGCGCGTCCAGCGGGCAAGCTCAGCGGCAAAGAGCGCCGCGAGCTCGAGGGGCTCGAGGCCCGCATCCCCCAGCTCGAGGCCGAGCGCGACCAGGTAGCCGAACAGCTCGCCCAGGCCGGGGCCGACTACCAGCGCATGCTCGCCCTCTCCGAGCGCCTGGCCGGGCTCGAGCGCGACATCGAGGCCGCCTTCACCCGCTGGGCCGAACTCTCCGAGCACAGCTGACGGGCGCACCCATGTGCGCGCCCCGCCCCGCCTCCCGTACGGGCGCACCCATGTGTGCGCCCACCACCCATGCGCGCGCCC
>CAZKTU010000183.1:7070-13637 GCA_964555675.1 uncultured Oscillochloris sp. | reverse complement strand
TCTGGTACAATCCGGCGGATTGGCCCGCATCAGCGGCCGCCCCGGCGGCCCGAGGAGACTATGGCGAGCTCTGCATCAGGCGGGGCGCTCCCGCGCGAGCGCGAGGCCGGCTCGGCCCTCAGCGTGGCGCGGGTCGGCGACCTACGCCCCTATATCTTCCTGGCCCTGCTGACGGCCCTGGTTCTCACCGCGGCCTATGCGGTGCGCCCCACGGTTCGCATCGATATGGGCGGCGACTATGACGCCGCCTTCCTGCGCGACTTCAACGGCCGTGAGATCGACGCCGCCGGCACGTCCGCGAGCTTCCCCTGGCCCGCGGGTGACGAGACGCTGACCGTCCCCGGCGGGCTGCGCGGCGACTGGATCGCGCTCCTGCGGGCCGCCCCCGGCCAGCCCGCCGGCATCCTCGACGAGGCCGCGATCGCGGTCAACGATATCCGCGTCGATATGCCCCGCCGCACCGCCGACAGCGTGCTGGCCAAGATCCCGCCCGAGCTCGGCGCCGCCAAACAGCTCACCTTCAGCCTGGTCTCGCCCCTGGTCGGCGGGGCCCTGCCGCCCCGCGATATCGTCGGCGAGGTGGTGCTCGCCCCCGCCCGCACCTACCGCTGGACCACCGGCGAGAGCCAGATTGTGCTGCCCAACCTGGGCCGCGGGGCCTGGGTGGTCGAGCTGGGCACGGTGGTGCGCCACCCCGACGGCCAGCCCGTCGAGGCCGAGATCCTGGCCGGCGATACGCCCCTGGCCCGCCTGCCCGAGAGCGGCGACCAGCGCCAGGTGCGCCTGCTCGTGCCGCCCGCGGCCGTGCGCGATGGCACCCTCGTGCTGACGATCCGCGCCAATACCTTCGAGGACCCGCGCCCCCTCGGCCTCCTGCTGTCGGACGTCGTGGTCTCCCCCGCCGCCGGGGCGGGCCCCGCCGCGGCGCTGCCGCCCTTGAGCGGCCTGCTGATGGCCCTGGTGACGGTCCTCGGCGCCTTCGCGACCCTGCAGGTGGCCGGGGGCGGGTGGGGCCGGCGCGGCCCGGGGCGTTTGCCCGCCTATTTCTGGCCGGCCGTGGGCGTGGGCCTGGCCGTGCTGGCCGGCGGCTGGGCCTTGATGGCCCACCGCTTCCCCGCCAGCTTCATGCTGCCGCGCCTGGCCTGGCTGGCCCTCTGGAGCGTGCTGCTCGTGCTGGCCATGCGGCCCCTGACCCGCTGGCTCTTCCGGGTCTGCGGGGCGCCCCTCGACGAGGCCCAGGGCGCCGAGCTGATCAGCGGCGCGACCTTCTTGCGCCTGCTGCTGCTGATCTTCGTCCTGAGCTACTGGCTCAAGGCCCTGGGCGCGCTCTACCCCTACTTCGTCGCGATCGACGTGCAGTGGCACATGACCAGGGCCCAGTGGATCCTCAACGGCGACCTGCCGCTGCTCTACGGCACCAGCAGCCCGCTCAACGAGACCACCATGCCCACGGCCGAGTGGGGCGCCAACCGCCCGGTCATCCCCTACTCGCCCTGGTTCCATATCCTGGCCACCAGCTTCGCCTTCACGCCGATGGACATGTCCATGACGGCGAATATGGTCAGCATCCTCTTCGACAGCACCAGGGTCGTCCTGATCGCCCTGATCGCCGTGCGCGCCGGCCTCAATCGCCGCGCCGCCCTGATCGCCGGGGCCACCTTCGCCGTGCTGCCCGTAGCCTACCTGCTCCACTCCTGGGGCAACCTGCCCACGGCCTTCGGCCTCTGGCTCACCCTGGTCTGCAATACGCTCATCCTCTGTCTGTGGGGGCGCCTGGGCGAGCGACGGGTCATGGTGACCCTCTCGTTCCTGCTCCTGCTCACCTTCCTGATCTATACGGTCACGGGCGTGTTCATGGGCGTGTTCCTGGTGGTCTTCACAGCCCTGGCCTGGCTCAACAGTATGCGCGGCGGCGAGTGGCGTGCGCTCAGGCCGCCCCTGCGCCCGCTCTGGCTCGCCGCCGGCGTGGCGATCGTGCTGGCCCTGGTGATCTACTACGGCCAGTACATTCCGCCGATCATCGAGCAGACCGTGCCCTACATGAGCACCGTCTTCACCCGCGGCCCCGAGAGCGTGGGCGTCGAGCGGCCGCCCTTCGGCCAGTATATGTGGGCCTTCGTGCCCCACCTCGACTACCGCATCTGGCCGGGCGACTACCTCTACTACGGTCTGGCCATTCCGCTGATCTTCACCATCCCCGGCTTCATCGCCCTGCGCAACCGGCCGGTGCCCTGGACGATCTTCGCCGCCTGGGGCACGGTGGCATTGCTGTTCATGCTGGCCGGCTACCGCATCTCGATGGTCGACAAGCAGCTCTTCTACCTGCTGCCGGTGATCTGTGTCTGCTGGGCGGTCTACGCCGAGCGGATCTGGGCCCGCTGGCCGTGGGGGCGCTGGCTGGTGATCGCGGTGCTGCTCTACAGCCTCTACGCGGCCATCGACCAGTGGATCCTGCGCATCGTCACCTCGCCGGTGGTCGGATGATGCTGAAGCAGGCCCTCAAGGGCGAACGCGCGACCCCGCTCGCGCTCCCCCTGTGGCTGACCCCGCGGCGAGCGCTGGGCGGCCTGATGCTGCTGGTCGCCCTGGCTTTGATCGGGGCGGGCGCGTACAAGTACTCCTACTGGGGCCACGGCTTCGACATGGTGGACTTCCACATGCCGATCTGGGGCACCACGGTGGGCAAATTCCTGCTGGTCTCGCGCTACAACTTCACCGACACCTTCATGGGCCTCGACGTGGCCCTGGGCTTTTTGCCGGCGATCCCTTTCTACGCCCTGCTGCCCTCGGCCTACACCCTGGTGGTGCTGCAGGCCCTGCTGCTGGTCTCGGCGGCCATCCCGGTCTACCTGATCGCCCGCGACCGCCTGGGCAGCCCCTGGGCCGGCGTGGCCTTCGCCGCGGTCTACCTGCTCTACCCGACCACCCAGTTCATGGGCATGGCCGCGCCCTTCCAGCCCCGCGTGCCCGGGCTGGTCTGCCTGCTCTGGGCCTTCTGGATGCTCGAGCGGCGCCGCCTGGGGCCCTACCTGGCCCTGCTGGGCCTGGCCATGCTCACCCGCACCGACGCGGCCCTGGTGGTGGTCGCCTTCGGCATGTACGCGGCCCTGCGCCGGCTGCCCTGGGCCTACAGCCTGATCCCCTTCGTGGTCGGGCTGGCCTATTTCTATGTGGCGATCACCTACGTCACGCCGCGCTTCTACAGCCCCAGCTTCCAGCCGCCCGCCCAGGTCGAAGTGCCCTTCGACCTGACGCGCGACTACAACAACCTCTGGCCCTGCGGCGTGAGCCCTCAGGCCTGTTACTACATGCACCTGGGCGGCGGCATCCCCAATATCGTCAAGAACATCCTGACCCACCCGGTCGAGATCTTCTTCTTTGTCTTGCAGCCCGACAAGCTCTGGTACCTGCTGCTGATGTTCGGCGGGCTGCTCTTTCTGCCGCTCTTCGCCCCGCGCGAGCTGCTGCTGGCCGCGCCGGTGTTTGCGATCAACCTGCTCTCGAACCGCATCTACCAGTATGTGATCACCGAGCAGTACCAGATCCTCGCCATCCCCGGCATGATCATCGCCGCGATCTACGGGGCGGCCTGGCTGTGGGAGCGCGTAGGCGACCAGGGACCGAAGACGAAAGACCAAAGCCAGACCGCGGTGCGGGCGCAGCGCGTCGCGCCCATGCTGCTCGTGGCCCTGGTGGCCCTGGTGGCCCTGCTGAACATCCCCCTGAAGAACCCGGTGATCTCGGCGCTGCGCAACCCCGAGAGCCCGGCCCGCGTGGCGGTGATGGAGCGTATGAAGGCCATGATCCCGCCCGAGGCGAAGGTCGCGGCGACCTCGTTCCTGGCCCCCCACCTGCTGCCGCGGCTCGAGATCTTCTACATCCCCGGCGGCAAGATGCACCACCAGCCCGCTGAGGCCGACTACGCCTTCATCGACGCCCGCGCCGCCGGCCTGCGGGCCGAGGCCGCGCAGGGCAACGACATCCTCGGCGGCCTCCTCGCCGACCCGAACTGGGAACTGGTCGACCAGGAGGATGACCTCTTCCTGCTGCGCAAGCGAGCCCCATGAGCACCAGCGAGCTCGAACAAGCCATCGATCCCTGGCTCCAGCATATGACCTGGCGGCGCGATTTCGCCACCTGGCGCGAGCGGCGTATCAACCAGGAGCAGTACCAGGCCGAGCGGATCGCCATGCTCGCGGGCGCCGCGGGCCCCCTGGCGGGGCTGCGCCTGCTCGACCTGGGCGCGGGCATGGGCGGCTTCGCGGTGGCGGCGGCTCTGGCCGGGGCCCGCGTGACGGCCTGCGAGTACAACCCCGCCTACTGCCGGATCATCGAGCTGCGGGCGGCTCGCCACGGGCTCAGTCTGCCGGTCTTCAACGGGGCGGGCGAGGCCCTGCCCTTCCCCGCGGCCGCCTTCGACGCCGTCACCGCATGGGACGTGCTCGAGCACGTGCAGGACCCGGCCCGCGTGCTCGCCGAGCTGGCGCGCGTGCTGCGGCCGGGCGGCCAGGCCCTGATCACGGCGATCAACCGGCGGGCCTGGATCGACCCCCACTATCATATCGCCGGCCTCAACTGGCTGCCGCGCCCCGCCGCCGAGGCCCTGATCGCCTGGCGTGGCCGCAGCAAGTCGGGCGCGGCCTTCCGCGACATGCAGCGCCTCTCGGAGATGCACTATTACCACTATGCCGAGCTGCTGCGCCTCTGCGCGCGCCTCGGCTTCCGCGTGCGCGACCTGCGCGAGGAGCAGCTGCGGGCGGGCCAGTTCGTCAGCCGCAAGGCCAGCCGCCGGGCGATCAGGGGCGCCCTGCGCGCCGTCGGCCTCGAGGGCGCGGCCTACAGAGCCCAGCGCCGCTGGTACGTGGGCATGTTCGAGCTCGCACTCGAGAAAGTTGGCTGAGCCATGGCCTCAGATCCCGCGGCCTCTCCGCCGCCCACCCTGGCCAGCCAGGTCTCGAAGGCGGTGGTCTGGAACACGCTTTTCGCGCCGCTGCGCCTGGTGGCCGAGGTGCTCTCGACCCTGGTCAAGATCAACCAGCTCTCGCAGGCCGGCTTCGGCCTGATCTCGCTGGTGCGCGGCACCAGCAACCTCTTCGGCACCGGGATCGACCTGGGCACGGCCAGGGCTCTGCCCAAGTATATCCCCGAGATGGACCGCGCGGGCGGGCCGCGGGCGGTGCTGCGTCTGCTGGCGGTGATCTTCGCCCTGCAGATGGCGGTGCTGCTGCTGGTCGCGCTGGGCCTGGTCGTGGCTCAGCCCCAGATCGTCGTCTACCTGCAGGGCATGCTCAGCACCGATATCGCCGTCGAGGCCGAGGCGCGGGCCCAGCTGGCGGCCTTCGTCAGGGGCTTCACCTGGCTGATCATCCTGGTGGTGATCGCGCTGCTCTTCCTGGGCACCTGCTACGACATGCTCATGGCCTTTCTGAGCAGCTTCTTCCGCCAGAAGGCCTGGAACAGCATCGCTCTGGCGGCCGGGGTGCTGCCGCAGCTGCTCACGGTGGCGGCCATCCTGGCCCTGCCCGCCGGGCTGGACATTCTGGGCGTGCTCGGGGCCATGGTGCTGGCCCCGGCGATCGCCGTCTCGCTGGCGGCCTGGCAGGTATTTGGGGCGCAGCGCGACGAGGCGGGCCAGCGTATCTCGTTGCTGGGCGAGCTGCGGGCCGCCCTGGGCGACGTGCGCTCGGCTTTGCCCCCGGGCTTCGTGCGCTACAGCGCCGTCTCGTACCTGATGACGGTGACCGACTTCGTCGCTAGCTTCGAGTTCGTCAACTTCTTCAACCAGGACATTCAGGGCGTCGCCCTGCTCGCGGCCGGGGCGCTGCTGGTGCGCATGGCCCTGGGCTACCTCTACACCCCGATGGTGGGCCTGCAGGTCCCGCTCTTCACGCGGGTGCGCCAGGGCGAGGGCGGCACGCTCAACGGGGCCTACCAGACCCTCGTGCGCCTGCAGCTGCTGCTGCTGGTGCCGGGCGGGGTGGGGCTGATGCTGCTGGCCGCGCCGGCCCTGGTGGTGCTGAACCCTGACTATCTGGCGGCGGCGCCGATCGTCTGGGTGCTGGTGCCCTGCCTCTTCCTCGAGTGCCTGCTGACCACCGCCCACAACGCGCTGATCGTCCACGAGCGGCTGGGCACGATCATCCTCTCGCGCCTGCTGACCCTGGCCGTGGTGGTGCCCCTGGCCATGGTGCTGCCCGAGCGGGCCGGGCTGGTCGGCATGGCCCTGGCTTTCGGGCTGGCCCGGGTGATCGCCGGGCTCTGGGTGACGCTCAGCGGCGTGCGCCTGCTTGGGCTGCGCTGGCCCTGGCGCTTCACCGCCCGCGTCGTCGCCGCGAGCGCCGCCATGGCCCTGCTGATCGCCGGCGCGCGCGGGCTGCTGCCCCCGCTCTCCGCCGAGGCCGGCCTGGGCGAACGGCTGGTCGTGGCCGGCCTCATGCTCGGCCTCGCCGCCCTCGGCGCGGCGGCCTTCTTCGCGGCCCTGCGCCTGCTCGGCGGCCTCGACCCGCAAGACCGCGCCCAGCTCGCCCGCATGAAGCTGCCGCTGAAGAAGTGGCTCATGCGGATGGT
>CAZKTU010000183.1:4563-6970 GCA_964555675.1 uncultured Oscillochloris sp. | reverse complement strand
GGGCCACTGAGCGCCGGGTCGGCCGCCTGGGCCCCGCCGAGCGGCAGGCGCTGCCCCGTCGCGGGGTCGTAGAGGCCAACCAGTAGCCGGTAGTTCCCGGGCGGCAAGTCGGCGGGCAGGGGGAAGGGCAGCTCGACCGTCTGGAAGCGCCCCGCCGGCCACTGACTGGTCGGGTAGGGCTGGTCGATCTGGGCGTAACGCTGCCCGTCGGCGCCCACCAGGTGCGCGAAGAGCCAGTAGTCGGCCCTGGGCGCGGCCCGCGCCTGCCAGAGCAGCCGTAGATCGAGCGCCTGCCCGCGCTGGGGCGCCGCCGCCTGCTCGTAGCCGCGCAGCGCGAGGGCCTCGCCGAAGCTGGCGGCCCTGGGGTTGGCTACGGGCGGCGGCACCTGGTAGATCCAGGCGTAGTCGACCCCGTGCAGGCGTACCGTGTGCAGCGGCACCGCCTTGCCGTAGAAGCGCTCGAACGGCGGCGGCGGCAGCCCGCCCTGGACCTGGGCGACGTAAACCACCACATAGCCGTTCTCGCGGTGCAGCTGCCCGCCCACGGGGAAGTCGGCCTGAGCGCCGCGGCGCAGGTACGGGTTGAGCGAGGTGGTGCGCTCGGCGGTCACCGCCACCCCGGTGATGTCGGGCTGCGCGTTGAGCCAGTCGGCCACCAGCTCGAGCCCCTCGCTCCAGCCCACGCGGAAGCTGGCCGCCCCCGCCGGCGCGCCGCCCAGCAGCTGGTTGTAGGCCAGTAGGCCGTAGGGGTGCCACCAGGCCGCGTTGGCGACCGCCGCGAGGCAGACCGCGCCGACCAGGGCCGGGCGGGCCCAGCTGCGCCACCGCGCGGCGAGCAGCTCGGCCAGGGCCCACAGCCCCGCCGCCGCGAGGATGGCCAGGGCCGGGGCGATCGGCACCAGGTAGCGGTCGAACTTCTTGGGGAAGGGGCTCAGGGCCAGCACGAAGAGCACGGCCAGGGCCGCCAGGGCCGCCAGAAACGGGCGGTAATCGCGCGTCTGCCCTTGCCGCCAGACCAGCGGCAGCAGCAGCAGCCCGGCCATGCCCCAGGGCGTAAGGCGCAGGGCCAGGGCCGCAGGGTAGTAGAGCAGGCCCGGGGCCTCGTCGCGCTGGCCCAGGAAAAAGTTGCCGGTCATGTGGGGCTGGGCGCCCTCGATCGCCACCCCCGTCCGCAGCTCGTCGATAGCCGCCAGCGGGCTTGTCCACAGGGCCGGCCAGAGCGCGAAGATCGTCAGGGCGGCCAGGGCGCCCCAGGCCGCCAGGGCGCCGATTGTCCTGACTCGGGGCCGGGGCGAGCTGCTGCGCCGCCAGTCGGCCAGCCAGGCCACCAGGGTCACCGTAGGCGCGAGGATGGCGGCGGGCGATTTACTCAGCATGGCCAGCCCTGCACACACACCCGACAGGGCCAGCCAGCCCCAGTGCTGGGGCCGCGCCCCCTGCCAGTAGCAGCAGGCGGCCAGTAGGCTCAGGGTGGTGAAGGTGCCGGCCAGGGCGTCGACGTGCAGCAGCCGGCTGTAGCCGATGAAGAACGGGTCGAGCGCCCAGAGCAGTGCGGCGAACCAGGCCAGGGGCGCCGGCGTGAGCCGCCGCAGCATCCAGAAGCCGAGCAGCACCCCGGCCACGTGGGCCAGCACCGGCGGCAGCCTGAAGAAGGTCAGGGCGGTGGGGAAGTCGAGCCCGCCCAGCAGGCCCCAGCCGAGCAGCGCCTCGCGCAGCACGAGCCCCCCGGCGCCGAGCCACATGGTGGTCACGCCCGGGTGGGTCGAGATCGCGGTCGCGGCCCAGTCGCCCGCCGTGATCGCCTCCAGCCAGGCGTGCGAGCGCTGCATCCAGAAGTTCGCCTCGTCGTCGGTCAGGTAGCGCCCGAGGGCGAAGACGCGCGGGAGCAGGGCCGCAAGCCCGACGCAGACGTAGCTAAAGATTGTCCTGATCGACATAAGAGATCGCTGCAGGCCCGGCCGCTATTTGCGGGTATTATAAGCGCGATGCGCATCGCCCTCTACAACCTGACCACCACCACCAAGTTCGGCGGCGTCGAGAGCTTCGTGTGGGACCTGGCCCGTGAGCTGGCGGGCCGTGGCCATGCGGTGACCGTGATCGGCGGATCGGGCCCGCGCCGCGAGGCGGGGCCGGGCGTCCGTGTGCTCACCTTCCCCTTCGTGTCGCGGGCCTTCTTCCAGGCCATCCCCCCGCTGCGGCGGGCCTACGCCGAGGCCAAGCTGCTCGAGCGCCTGAGCATGGCGGTGTCTGCCCTGCCCGAGTTGATCCGCGGCGGGTACGATGTGATCCACCTGCAGAAGCCGTACGACATGGGCCCCGCCCTGCTGGCGCGGCGCCTCGGCGGCGCCAAAGTGCTGCTCGGCTGCCACGGCGAGGATTTCTACCGCGGCGACCGGCTGCTGGCCCG
>CAZKTU010000183.1:0-4463 GCA_964555675.1 uncultured Oscillochloris sp. | reverse complement strand
CCGCGGCCCACCTGCTGGTCGCCGGCGACGGCGAGGATCGCGCGCGCCTCGCAGCCCTGAGCGACGAGCTTGGCGTGGCCGAGCGCACGCACTTCCTGGGCGCGCTCGAGCGGACGACCTTGCCGCGCCTGTATTGCTCGGTCGACCTGCTGGTGGCGACGAGCCACGCCAGCGAGACCTTCGGGATCGGGCTGGTCGAGGCCCAGGCTTGCGGCTTGCCCGTGGTCGCCTCGCGCTTTGGCGGCTTCCCCGAGGTGGTCGACGAGGGCCGCACCGGGCTGCTCTACCCGCCCCGCGACCACGCCGCCCTGGCCGAGGCCGTGAGCGCGCTGCTCGCCGACCCCGCCCGTCGTGCGGCCATGGCCGCCGCCGCGCCCCCATGGGCCGCCCAGTTCGCCTGGCCCGCCGTCGTCGATCGGGTCGAGGAGGCCTATGCGAGCCTGTTTGCGCAGCAGTAGGCCGGCCGCCCTACGGTTTTTGAGGGCGACGTGGCGGGCCTGACCCTCCACACCACCGTTGTGGGGCCGAAGGACCCCGCGCTCCCGGCTTGTCCGGAATAGCTGTGCCGCAATAGGAGGCGGAAGAACACTCATGGACAGCATACGCATCTTGCGAGCTCTCTGCGCGCTGTGCCTCTGCGGCACGCTCTTCGTGGCCTTGGCCCCCGCGCCCGCCCGCGCCCAGGCGCCTCTGCCGGGCTCGCTTGCAGCGGCGGGCGACTCGCTCACCAGGGGCAGCGGCAGCGGCCCGCGCTACTTCGCCGACAATACGGCCTACTCGTGGGCCACGGGCGGCGACCCCTCGGTCAATAGTCTGGCCCTGCGTATCGCCACGCGCAACCCCGCCCTCGCGGGGAACGTCTTCAACGTCTCGCGCTACGGCGCCCGCATGAGCGACCTCTTCGCCCAGATGACCACGATCAACGCGATCAAGGCCGAGTATGTGACCGTGCTGGTGGGCGGCAACGACGCCTGCGCCCTGACCGAGGCGGCCATGACCCCGGTCGACAGCTTCCGCAAGCAGTTCGCCGACGCCATGACTCACCTGGCCCAGGGCTCGCCCCAGACCCGCGTGCTGGTGATGAGCATCCCCGACCCGACCCGGCTGCTGCCCATCCTGCGCAACGACCGGCGGGCCGTGGCCGTGTGGGACGCCTTCGACATCTGCCAGTCGGCCCTGGCGCGCCCGCTCTCCGACGCCCGCGAGGACGTCGAGCGCCGCGAGCGGGTGCGCCGCCGCGTGGAGGAGTACAACGCCGCCCTGGCCCAGGTCTGCGCCGGCTACGCCACCTGCCGCTACGACGGCGGGGCCGTCTTCAACGGCAAGCTCGAGGCCGCCGACGTCTCGCCATTCGACTATTTTCACCTCTCGGCTCGCGGCCAGGCCCGCCTGGCGGAGGCCGCCTGGGCGGCGGCGGGCTTCGGGCCATAGGCCTTAGTACAGCTCGGCGGAAATGTGTGGCGGGTTTTCACCACGAAGACCACGAAGCGCGCGAAGGGTTTGATTCCGCTCAGCGCCCAGGTTGAACGCCTGTGCCGAGAGGGAGGCTCGCACCTCCTCGCCACAGCGCAGCTTCTCTCGCGACTTCGTGACCTTCGTGCCCTTCGTGGTAATTCCTTATAAGACTAGGGCCGGCCAGGCTGAACATCATGCGCATCTTGATCGTCACAACCTATGGGTTCGACCGGGGCTTTCCGAGCCGGCCCGAGCAGTTGCAGGCCAGGGCTCTGGTGCGGCGCGGGCATAGTGTGGTCGCCCACGAGTACCGCGACCGGCGCTACCCCGGCCAGACGCCCCGCCACGAGTGGCTGCCCGGCGGCGTGCCCGTGCACCGGGCGCCCACCTACGGCTTCTTCGCCCCCGAGGCCTTGCTGCGCCTGCTGGCGGCCGAGCGGCCCGAGGTGATCCACCTGCACCATCTGCGCAGCCTGCTGGGCTACCAGACCATCGCGGCGGCCCGTAGGCTCGGCATCCCCACCGTGCTCACCATCCACGGGCTGCTCCACGACGGCGACCTGGTGGTCGACCGCGAGCGCCCGCTCGAGGCCCCGCTGCGCTACGAGAACCTGCTCACCACCCCCGCCCGGCTCGCCCGCCGCCTGGCGAGCGGCGCCCACCCGCGTCGCGCCGTGCGCAACTACCTCATCCACGCCCCGCTACTCTGGGCCGACCATGTGATCGCCCTCTCGCGCGGCGAGCGCGACCTGTTGGCCCGCATCGGCGTCAGCCCGACCCGCATCTCGGTGCTGCCAAATGCGGTCGATCTCGCCGACCACCCTGCGCCCGAGCGCCCGCGCCCCGCCGGGCCGCCCACCGTGCTCTTCATCGGCCAGCTCGTGCCGCGCAAGGGCTTCGACCTGTTGGCGAGGGCCATGCCGGCGATTGTGGCGGCCGTGCCCGCGGCGCGCTTCGTCTTTGTGAGTCACAACCGTGCGGGCGAGGCCGAGCTCATGCGGCTGGTCGAGGCAGGCGGGGTCGCCGACCGACTACAGCTGCTCGGCCGGGTCAGCGAGGAGGAGAAGCTGCGCCTGCTGGGCGAGGCCGCCGTGGTGGTCGCCCCCAGCCGCTACGAGGGCTTCGGCATCCCGCTGATCGAGGCCCTGCTGGCCGGCGCCCCGGTGGTCACCACCGACGTCATGGCCGGCAACGAGGTGATCGCCCACGAGCGCACCGGCCTGCTGACCCCCTATGGCGATGTCGCGGCCCTGGCAGAGGCCGTGGTGCGCCTGCTGCGCGACCGCGAGTTGGCCCAGGCTCTCGCCGCGACCGGCCGGCGCGAGGTGCGCGAGCGCTATGGCGCCGATCGGCTCGCCGCCGACCTCGAAGCCCTCTACGAGCGCCTGATCCACGGGGGAGGGCCCGGGCGTGACTGACGACGCCGGCGCCGTACGGCCCCAACCCTCGCCCCTGGCCGCCGTGGCCCCGCCCGAGCCCTGGCCGTGGCTGCTCGGCGTGCTCGTCGGCTACCTGCTGCTCGGCGTTGTCTTCACCTGGCCCCTCGTGCTGCAGGCCGGCTCGGGGGTGATCCAGGTGGGCGCGCTGCCGGTCGACGCGGGCCAGGGCATCTGGAACCTCTGGTGGGCTCGCTCGACCCTGCTGGGCGGGGCCAACCCCTTCGTGACCGGGCACCTCTTCTACCCCGAGACGCTCAACCTGTTCTACCAGACCCTCAGCCTGCCCAACGCCCTGAGCGTCTGGCCGCTCCTCGCCCTGGCGGGGCCTGTATCGGCCTTCAACGCCGTCGTGCTGCTCTCGTTCGCCCTGGGGGGGTACTGGAGCTACAGGCTCTGCCGGGCGCTCGGGGTCGGGCGCGGCGCGGCGCTGCTCGGCGGGTTCGTCTTCGCCTTCACGCCCTATCACATCCAGCGGGTCTGGGGCGGCACCATGGAGTTAGCCGCGACCCACTGGCTGGCGCTCTACGCGCTGCTGCTGCTGCGGGCCCTGGCCCGGCGCACCCCCGCCAGCGTCCTCGCCGCGGGCCTGGCCCTCTTCGTTGCCACCATGGCCAGCCAGTACCACGGGCTCTACGCGGCGGTCTACACCGCGGCCCACGGCGCCCTGGCCGCGCTGCTGGCTCACCGGCGCGAGCGGCTGGCGACGCTGCTGGCGGGCGCGGGCGTCGGGGTGGTCTGGGCGGCGCTGCTGCTGCCCGCGGCCCTGCTGGCGGGCGGGATCGGCAATGTGGCCCTCGAGGACTGGTACGAGCGCCAGGTCTACCACTCGGTCGCCCTGGTCGACCTGATCGCGCCCAATATCCGCCACCCGATCTGGGGAGAGGCCGCCAAAGGCTGGCACGGGAGCCTCCACCCATTCGGGCTCGAGTCGGGCGCAGGCCTGGGCCTGGGCGTCGCCATACTCTGCGCGGTCGCCCTGTGGCGGCGCTGGTCGGCGGCCTGGCCGTGGGCGGCCCTGGCGGCCTTCTGTCTGCTCCTGGCCATGGGTCCCCAGCTGCGCCTCACCGCCGCGCCGAGCCCCATCCCCGGCCCCTTCCTGCTGCTCGACCTGGTCGCCGTCTTCCGCAACAGCAGCAGGCCGGCGATCTTCATCGCCCACATGCTCGTGCCGGTGGTGGCCCTGGTGGGGCTCGGCCTCGACAGCCTGGTCGCGATGAAGCTCGGGCCTAATGTGCGCTCTTCGCCGCCGGCGGGGGCGCCGGGGCGGCCTCGCAGCGGGTGGCTGCTGAAGGCCAGTTCGGTCACGCCTTCCGCCGAACGTTCAAGGAACGCGCCCCAGACTGAAGCCTTCGCTGACGGCCGGCGCTCGGCTGCCGCGCCGAGCTCAGCTCGCGGCTCGTGGCCGGCGCTCGCCGGCCCCTGGCTCCTGGCCGCCCTGGTGCTCGTCGAGGCCCTGATCGTCCCCTGGCCGATCATGGCGATGCGGGCCGCGCCGGGGATGGAGGCGCTCAACGGCGACCCGACGCCCGGCGCCGTGCTCGAGTTGCCGCCCCGGCTCAACGACAGCCG
>CAZKTU010000182.1:4222-13739 GCA_964555675.1 uncultured Oscillochloris sp. | reverse complement strand
CAGCATCGGCGCCAACCCCGAGGCGCCGGGGCCCGGCCCGGTCTACCTGCCCTTCATCTACCGCTCGTAGGCCGCCTCGAGGCGCGGCACAATCGCCGACCAGTCGTAGTGGGCGGCGACGTGGGCCCGGCCAGCCGCGCCCAGGCGTCGCCCGAGCTCGGGGTCGGCCATCAGGCGCAGGGCCGCCTCGGCGAAGGCCCGCGGGCTCGCGCCGAGCAGCAGGTGCTCGCCGTCGCGCAGGCCGGCGATGCCCTCGGCGCCCATGGGCGTGCTGACCACGGGCGCCTCCATGGCCAGGGCCTCGAGCAGCTTGAGGCGCGAGCCGCCGCCGATGCGCATCGGTACGACATAGAGGGCCGCGCCGTCGATATAGGGCCCCACCTCGGGCACCTCGCCCACCACCTCGACGGCCTCGCCCGCCAGAGCGCGGGCCGCGGGCCCGGCCGCCCGCCCCACCACCAGCAGCCGCGCATCTGGGCGCACGGCCCTGACCAGGGGCAGCACCTCGCCCACGAACCAGCGCAGGGCGTCGAGGTTGGGCCTGTAGTCCAGGGTGCCGGCGAAGACCATGGTCGCCGGGCCCATGTCGCCGCGCACGGCCCCCGGCCGCACCCGGGCCGTATCGACGCCGTTGGGCACCACGGCCAGACGCGCCCTGGCGCGCGGGGCGAGGCGGGCCAGGGCCGCACGGTCTTCGTCCGAGACCACTGTCACCAGGTCGAAGTCGCGCAGCAGGCCCGCCTCGTAGCGCGCCAGCTTGCGCCACTGGATCAGCGAGTAGAGCCCGCCCGCCAGGGCCCGCGGGCGCAGAGCCAGCCCGCGACGCAGGTCAGTCAGGGCGGCGCGCCGCTGCAGCAAATACTCGGCGTTGAACTGGTCGAGGACCAGGCGCGGCCCGAGCCCGCGGGCCATCAGCGCATAGCCCGCCAGCTCGATGCTCTCGGCCTGCACCACGTCGTAGCGACCCGCGGCGAGCAGCCTGCTCAGCGCCTCAGCATAGGGGCGGCTGCGGTTGCGCAAGGCCATATCGGGCAACGGCGACGCAGCGGTACTCAGGGCGCGCCCGGCCAGGCCACGCCGCGGCGGGCCGAGCACCGTCACCACGCCGCACAGCTCGCGCAGCGGGGCCATCGCAGCGACGGCCGCCGTATCGGGCGCGAAGGAGAGCAGGGTCAGCTCGTGCCGCGCGGCCAACCCCCTGATCAGGTGATACACCCGCAGCGCCCCACCGCCGCGCAGCGGATAGGGCGGATACGGCGCCAACATCAGAATCTTCAAGGCAACCGCCCTGGCCCGCAGGCGTCATCCTTCATCCTTCATCCTTCATCCTTCATCCTTCCCACGCGTCCCCCGGCCCCGCCGCCGGCCCGCGCCAGCCGAAGGGGTGGGCGAGGTAGACCACGCCGCTCGAGGCCCGCTGCCAGCACGCGAACAGCTGGTCGGCCCTGTAGCTGCGCGCGATCGTCGCGGGGTCGCGGGTGGCCGGCTCGGCCATCAGCACCCGGTCGCCCAGGAAGCCAGTCACGACGGTGATATGGCCCGGGCTGCGGCCGAGGGCCCCGTCGAGCTCGCCCGGCTCCCAGCGGATGCTGATCGCCACGGGCACCCCCGCCGCCGTCCAGCGGGCGAGCTGGGCCAGGCTATGGAAGCGGGTCACATAGGCGCTCAGCCCGAGCGAGGCCATGAAGGCGCTGTTGAATGCCCAGTTGCCGGTGCCCTCCCAGCCCGGGTCATAGACCATCGGCGCCACGGTGGCGGGCACGCTCTCGGGGGCCAGGAAGGCGGCCAGGCGCGGGTCGCCCGTGCGCTGGTGCCAGTAGGCCAGCAGCATGGCCACGCTGGTCGGGCTGCACCAGAGGGGCCCATACTCGGGGTAGCTGAGGTACTGCGAGATCAGCAGGGGCATGTGCAATGATGAGGCGGGCAGGGCATCGGCCTCGCCGCGCTCGGGTGGCCGTGCGGCGCCCTCGGCGGTGAGGCAGAGGGACAGGGCGGTGAGCTCGGGCATATCGGCCCCGGGCTCGGCGCAGAGCAACACGCGGGCCCGCAGCCCGTCGGAGGGAGTCGCCAGCAGCACCGTATCGGTGGCCATGCGCCCATCGGGGCCAGCCTGCGCGTCGAAGCTGCCGCGGCGCGAATCGGCCGGCGCGTTATCCCAGGCCGCCACCCGAAAAAGCCTGTCGGCCTCGCCGCGCGTCACGAGGAGCTGCACCTCGATCCAGGCCCCCGCGGGGGTCTCGGCGGCCCAGGTGGGGATCACCTCGACGGCGGCGCCACCTGCCACGAGCGGGCCGAGCAGGGCGACGCGGGCGCGCGGGTCGTCGGCGACGGTGGGCGCCGCGCGCTCCCACCCGGCGATCGCATCGGCGTCCCAGCGGATCAGCGTGTGGGGATAAGTCATGGGCATTCACCAGCGTGACACGAATCCGGCAATGGCGAGATTGTACACCAGATCGCCCGCCCAGGAATCGCCGAGGGCGCAGCATGCTGCGCCCTCGCCGGTCTAACCTCAGGTTAGCGACCTACAGTCTAGTCGAGATGCTCCCACTCGGCCGGGCCAAGCAGCTCGAGCCCGGGGTTAGCCTCGACCTCGGGCAAGAGGGCCGGGCTGACCAGGAGCTCCTCGAGCAAGAGCGTATTCTTGATCCGCACCACGCGAGCGGTGGCCGGGTCGGCCTGGCCGCAGACCTTGATCGCCGTAGCCACGGCGTCGTGGCCCGTGGGCAGGGTGATCGGCAGGCCGCCCTTGCAGAGGCCCACCAGGCCCGCGGTGAGCACATTGACGTAGGTGGCGTGGAAATCGACCTTGCTGGCCAGGCGCGCGGTGGTGATATCGGCCAGGCCCATGCCGTTGGCATTGCCGTAGGTCTCGTCGGTCAGGTCGAGCACCACGATCACATTGATGATTGGCGAGGCCATGGGCGGCTCGCCGGGGATGGGCAGGCGCCCGATGATATTGGTGTCCATGCCGGTGCCGCTGATATTCTTGCCCAGCTCGTCGACCACCAGCACGTCGAGGCGCTCGAAGGGCAGGCGGGCCATAATCTCTTTGCTGCGGACCAGCAGGCGGGCCTCGCCCTCGCCGCCGATCTGATCAGGCGGAAGAGCCACCAGCTCGGCCGTCTGCTCGAGGGCGTCCTCGACGATCGCGAGGCCGCCGAGGACCTTGCCGTTCTCGACGATGACGCGGGCCATCGGCACCATCTGGTGCTTGAGGCCATAGACGGCGGTGCGATGGACCGTCTCGGCGCCCTGGCGCTTGCCCAGGCCGACGGCGCACATCTTGGCCAGGCCGCTCTCGATCGGGCCGTCGAACGAGGTGTGGGTCTTGATCCGGTTGATCACAAAGACCCCGTCGGCCTCGGCGGCGAACTTATCCATAAAGACCGGGGTGCCGTCGGCGATACTGCCGACCTGCACGACCTCCATGCTGCTGTGGATGGGGCAGCCCATGCTCTCCTCGGTGACGCCGAGCGAGCCGAGCATCTTGACCTGGCCGGCGGCCGTGGCCCCGCCGTGGCTGCCCATGGCCGGCACGATGAAGGGGTCGGCGCCGGCCGCCCGCAGCCAGTCGACCACCGCCCTGGTGATCGGCACGATGTCGCGGATGCCGCGGCTGCCCGCGGTGACGGCCACGCGCATGCCGGGGCTAATTGCCAGGCCCAGGCCGTCGAGCTGGGCGCGCACCACCCCGGGCAGATCGGCGAGGGGCTGCGCGCTCCAGCGCTGGCGCACGCGATACATCTGCGGCAGGGCGGCGTCGTTCTTCAGGTCGGAGCTATTGATGGTGATCTGCATGCTGGCACCTCGCGTAGAGCTAGTCGATCGCTACGCGCATTGTGCCGCATAACCGTGAAAATACCAGTGAGAAAATCGTCAGGACAAACGACGAGGCCGGGCTCTGGGCCCGACCCCTGCGAAAGTCACGCTCGCCTGTCCGGGCCGCAGCCTAGAAGATCGAGAGGTATCTCTGTACCTCCCACTCCGAGACATAGGCCCTGTAGCCCTCCCACTCCTGCTGCTTGGCGTCGACGAAGCGCTCGAACACATACGGTCCGAGGGTCGCCTGCATCAGCTCGTCCTCGCGCAGGGCCTCGAGGGCGGCCCCGAGCGAGATCGGCAGGGTAGCCAGGCCGCGGGCCCGCGGGTCGACGTGGAAGAGATCCTCCTCGGCGGCCTCCTTGAGGGGGAGCTTGCGGCGGATGCCGTCGAGGCCGGCGGCCAGCATTGCGGCGTAGGCCAGGTAAGGATTGCAGGACGGGTCGGGGCAGCGCAGCTCGACCCTGGTGCTCTGGTGGCGGCCCGTGGTGATGCGCGGCACGCGCACCAGAGCCGAGCGGTTGGTGCGGCCCCACGAGATATAGACCGGGGCCTCGAAGCCGGGCACCAGACGCTTATAGGAGTTGACCAGGGGCGCGAGGATGACGCACATGCCGCGGGCGTGGGCCAGCAGCCCGGCGATGAAGTGGCGCGCCGTGGCCGAGAGACCGTAGGGATCCTCGGGGTCGGCGAAGGCGTTGCGGCCGGTGACCAGGTCGGTCAGACTCTGGTGGATGTGCATGCCGCTGCCGTTGACCGAGGCGATCGGCTTGGGCATAAAGGTCGCATAGAGCCCGTTGTGCTGGGCGATCGCCTTGAGGGCCAGCTTGGCGGTGACGGTGTTGTCGGCGGCCTGCAGGGCCTCGGCGTGGCGCAGGTCGATCTCGTGCTGGCCGGCGGCCACCTCGTGGTGGGCGGCCTCGACGATAATGCCGAGCCCCTGGAGGGCGCGCACCATCTGGCGCCTGATCAGGGTCGCCTGATCGGTCGAGACGTCGAAGTAGCCGGCGTCGTCGTGGGGCACCGGCAGCGGCCGGCCCTGCTCGTCCGACTTAAAGAGGAAGAACTCGAGCTCGGGCGCCACATGGAAGGCGAAGCCCAGCTCGGCGGCCTGCCTGGTGACGGTGGCGAGGACGTGGCGCGGGTCGCCGCCGAAGGGCTTGCCGTCGGGCGTGTAGATATTGCAGATCAGCCGCGCCGTCGCCAGACCCTCGTGCTGATCCCAGGGGACCAGGCTGTAGGTCGCCGGGTCGGGCACCAGGTACATATCGCTCTCGACCATGCGGGCGAAGCCCTCGATCGATGAGCCGTCGAACCAGACGCCGTGGCCCAGGGCGTCCTCGAGCGCGTGGCGCGGGATGGTCACGGTCTTGACCATGCCGAGCACGTCGGTGAACTGCAGGTTAATGAAGGCGACCCGCTGCTCCTCGGCGCGCTGTAGGAGCGCGTGGCGGGGATCGTCGCTCATGACGCGGGCTCCTCGTGTGATACGGCGGTTACTGCCATTGTACCACGAGGCGCCGCCCTAGAGCCGCAGCAGGTACCCCAGGCCACGCCGCGTCTCGATCAGGTCCGAGGCCGGGTCGAGCTTGCGCATCGCCCTGCGCAGATCGCTCACGGCCGTGTCGAGGGCGCCCTGGTCGAGCTCGGGCTCGTAGTCGCGCCCCCAGATCGCCAGGGCGCAGCTCTTGCGATCGCAGACCTCTCCGGCGCGCTGGTAGAGGTGGCGCAGCAACACGAACTGCAGGGGGGAGAGGTCGAGGCGCATGCCGCTGAGGAAGAAGCTCTGGCTGCGCTCGTCGAGGCGCAGCACCCCAACGGCGACCTGGGTGGCGTCGGGGTCGATGAAGCGCAGCAGGGCCCGCTGGTCGCCCAGGCCGATCTGGTCGTCGTTGCGCAGACGGTACGGCGCCAGCAGGCGCTGACCATTGATGTAGGTGCCGTTGATGCTCTCGAGGTCGCTGAGCACATAATGGTCGCTGCGACGCTCGATCTGGGCGTGACGACGCGAAACGCTGCGCAGACGAACCTGGACGGCACAGTCTGACGTTCGGCCAATCAGACAGAGCGGCGCGCTCAACAAGAGCTCGTGGGGCTGAATCAGCTCAGGCTCGATGGCGATCAGATGGCTGGGGAGAATATGGGCGGCGCTCACGATGAGGCCCCTTGAATCTGGGATCGAGAAACCAACTATCTTCACACGTACGTATATCTATCATACCATACGAGCCAGGTATTTTTCCCCACTGCGGCAAAACTCGTGTCACATCGCGCCGCGCCCGCCGCTGTACTTGTATGAGGGCTCCGCAACAAGTAGTACATCCAGGTCGCGAGCCCGCTGTAGGACGACGAGAGGAAAGGGGGACACCAATGGAATCGTTCGTAGTGTTCGTCGCGGCGGCCCTGGCCCTGGCCATGCTGCTCAGCACCAACGCCCCCGCCCCGCAGCCGCCCACGGTCATCATCATGCAGTCGAGCCCGGATCAGCCGCAGAGTGGGTGTCTCGGCGTGATCTTCGGGGTTGCGCTCTTCGTGGCCCTGGTCGCGCTGCTCGCACAGTTCGCAAGCTAAGCCTCAGGCGCGGCGGTCGGATCTTCCGACCGCCGCGTCGTTGCTACGGGTTGGCGCCATGATGGTCCAGCTACTTCAGTCAACACGCGCACAGCGCCCCGCCTTGCTCGACCGGCTGCTCGCCGAAGCGAGGCGGGCGCTGCCGCGCCTAACAAAAGGAGCGCAGATGAGCGAGCCCCCCGAACCCTTCGACGAGTCGGCCCTGGCCCCGATGATCGACCGCTACCAGCGCCTGGCGGCCCGCCTGGCCACCCTCGGCCCCGGCGACGAGCGCGAGATCCTGCGCGAAGCCCTGCGCGCCCAGCTCGAGGCCCTCTGGCCGATCCTCGAGAAGCTGGTCAAGAGCCTGGCCTGGGGCTGGGTCGACCGCTACGTCGTCGACCTCAGCGGCTCGCGGGGCCGCCGCGATGCCCACGAGAGCATCACCACCAGCATGTGCTTGCACATCCTCGACACCCTCGCCGAGCGCCCGGTCACCCCGACGCCCCCCCTCGGGCCCCTGCTCAGGCGCATCGCCCGCAATAAGATGATCGACGAGCTACGCTATAACAAGCGCCATAGCCCCGACCATCCCGCCCGACCCGCCCCTCCCTCGGGCGAACCGCCCCCCGCCGCCCTCCCGCTCTCCCTCGAGGCGGCAGCCCTCCATGACCACCCCGTACTGAGCATCGATATCGCCGTGCAGCTCGACGACCGGCTCTATCAGGAGGAGTGCATGCTCGCGGTCGAGCAGTACTGGCAGGTGCGCCTCTCGGCTGATGAGCGCCGGATCATGCAGGCGCGGCTCGCCGACCCGCCGACGCCCTACGACATCATCGCCGCTCAGTTCGAGCCGCCCTGGTCGTCCGAGAGTGTGCGCAAGCGCTACTCGCGGATCATCGCCGACACCAAAGTCCATCTGCGCGATCTCGATCTGCTGCCGGCCCTGGAAGCCGCCAAGTGAGCCGGCCCACGCGCCGACCCTAATTCAGGAGCATCCGCTATGAGCACCAATCGCACCGGCCTCCCTGGCCAGCCCGGAAACGAAGGTGTGCCCCCAGGCGCACGCGCGGCCGCCTTCGAGCGCCTGATCGACCAGCTCATCCCAGGTTCGGCTCACGTCCCTCCCGAGCTCAGGGCCGCCCGCCGGCTCTGCGGACGCTGGCTGCTGATGCGCCGCGCCCTGCGCCAGCTCTCGCGCGAAGACATCGCCCTGCGCACCGGGCTCAGCGAGGGCGCCCTCGAGCTGCTCGAACAGGGGCTGCTTGGCGACCTTGCCACCTACGCCGAGGCCTGGCCGCGCCTGGCCCTGGTCCTCGAGCATCATCAGACGAATGACTGGGCCCGGGTCACCGCCGCCATCGACGTCGCGCGCGGCGCCGCCGCGAGCCCCGACCCGCAGTTCCTCAGCGAGCTCGAGGCCGAGATTGCCACGCCCGAGGAGGCCCCCGCGCCGCAGCCCGCCCCCGAGGCGATTGCCCTCGAACTGCTCGATATTCTCGCCGCGATCAAGTATCTGCGCGCGCCGGCGACGGCCTATCAGGTCAAGAAGTGGATCGCCGAGCAGCGCGGCAAGTCGTGGAACCCGGCCGACCTCCCCCGCACGCTGGCCGACCTCGTCCAGGAGGGGCTGCTCAGCCGCAGCGAGGGACGGCCCGCGAGCTATGCGCTCACGGAAGTAGGGGTAGAGGCTCTGGCCCTGGCCGAGCAGCGCGAGCGCATCCGCGAGGCCAAGCGAATAAATGAGGAGGAGCTAGCCCATATCGAGCAGAGCTTCAGCGCCTTCGCCGGCCTGCTGCGCCCGCTCGCCGGCTAGCCTTGCCGCAAGAAACGCCCCTATGGCCCGCACGCAACAGATTGTCAGCCGCTCAGGCCGTCGCGCAACAGCGCCCGGCCTTCGAGCGCTGCCCTCGTCTCGCCGCAACCGCTTGCTCGGGCCCAGCCTGCGCAAACTTACCTTAGATAGGAGCAAGGTTTGCGTAAGAATACTCTACGAGGTTTCGTCGTATGCTTGTAAGCGAGACACCAGCATGACCGCATCAATACGTGTAGGTATGGTTCGAGGCTCTTTACGGCGGCCCCTCGGGCGACGAGGGGCAGACCCTGAAGTACCTACGAGGAGCGGGTGGCCCCTATGGATGCAACAGTCCGGGGTTTCATCGCAGAGCAGCTACGCCGACTGGAAACAGCCGACTATGTCGAAGAACGCGACCTGCTCGCCGAACTGATCAGCGACCCCGATAATGGATTCATCTCCATCGCGCAGGAGCTAGGCCGGACGTTCGCGACCATCATGGCCCGCGAGTTTCAGCTTGCGCTCCGTGGGGGCGGCAGCTCTCTCTCGGCCCTCGCCAGGGTGGCGGCCCGCGTGCTGAGCATCGTGCTGCTGAGCATCGTGCTCCAGATGGTCTTCGTCACGACGGTGCCGTGGATCTATCGGCTGATCGTCACTCAGCGCTTCGCCGACGCTCCGTCGCCGTGCGGCGCGCCGATGGGTCGCTTCGCCACCGTGGCTGCGGCCGCCGCCACCCCCGCCGCCTGCGTCAGGGTCTTCCTGCCCTTCGCCGGGGCCGGCGCGCCCGCGGCCCGGGCTGGCCTCGCCGCGCACCCGACCTGGGCGCCCCGCGTCGCGCAGGTCTCCTACGTGGCCACCCCGGCCGGCGCGTACTCCGTCGAGCCCCAGCTCGCCGGCGGGGTCGCAAGCCCGACCGGCCTGAGCGCGCCGCCCACGGCGAGCCCGTCGACGGCCCCGAGCGCCCCGACTGAGACGCCTCGCGTAGCGGCCCCCTCCGCCACGCCCTCCGCCCTCGCGCCGACAGTTGCGCCGGTCGTAGGGTCTGCGACGCCCAGCCTCGCGCCGAGCGCCACGCCGACCTTCGCGCCCCTCGTCGCCGCCGCGCCGACGGCGCTGCTCAGCGCGCCGACCTTCAGCCCGCCGGTCGAGCCGTCGCCCGCCCCATCGGCGACGCCCACGCCGTCGGCCACGGCTACGCCGCCCCTGGTGCCCACGCCGACGGCGACCGCCACCCCCGTCGTGCCCACGCCGACGCCCGAGCAGCCCGACGCGACGCTTGAACCGAGCCCGACCGCCACCGTCGCGCCCAGCGCCACCAGCACGCCCAGCGCCACCAGCACGCCTAGCGCCACC
>CAZKTU010000182.1:0-4122 GCA_964555675.1 uncultured Oscillochloris sp. | reverse complement strand
CGTCGCGCCCAGCGCCACCAGCACGCCCAGCGCCACCAGCACGCCTAGCGCCACCGTCGAGTCGACCGCAACCATTATGCCCACGACGACGCTCACGCCCAGCCCCGTAGCCTACCCGTCGCCGAGCGACACGCCGACGACGCCCAGCCCCACGCCAGGGGTGTGCGTGGCGCAGCCCCGCGATATGGTGCTGCTCATCGACCGCTCGGCCTCGATCCGCGACGCAGGGGCCCACGAGCAGATGCTGGCGGCGGCAAAGACGTTCCTGCTCGACAATCACGATGGCGACGACCAGATCGCCCTGGTGACCTTCAACGACACGGCCGTAACGCTGGCCGGGCTGAGCCCCGCAGAGCGCCACGAGCAGGTCGCCGAGCAGCTTCGCACGATTACGATCGAAGGCAAGACCAACATCGGCGCGGGGCTGAGCGCGGCCCTCGAGCTCCTGGCGAACCGCCGGGCCGAGGCCGCCCCCGTGATTGTGCTGCTCACCGACGGGCTCAACAGCCCTGAGTATGCGGACCCGCTCCCCATCGCCGACCAGGCCTACGCTCAGGGCGTGCGCGTGCTGGCGGCCCACCTCGGCCACACCAATGGGCTGCGGCTGCTCGAGCAGCTGACAACCACGGCCGCCGATACACGCAGCGCCTCGGGGGTCGAGCAGCTCGACGAGGTCTTCACGGAGATCGCGGCGACCCTCGCGTGCGACGCCTCGGCGCAGGGCCGGCCCAGCACGAGCAGCAGCGCGCCCTAGGGGCGCCCCAGCCTACAGGCCGTCGAGGCCATTGCGCGCAATCACGTCGCGGTACCAGTACGCCGAGCGCTTCCAGGTCCGCCGCTGGCTGGCGAAGTCGGTGTGGATCAGCCCGAAGCGCTTGGCGAAACCCTTCGACCACTCGAAGTTATCGAGCAGGGTCCAGACATAGTAGCCGCGCAGGTCGATCCCGTCGGCGATCGCCCGTCGGGCGGCAGCGATATGGGCCCGCAGATAGGCGATGCGCTCCTGGTCGTCGACCACCCCGTCGGGCCCCGGCCTGTCGTCGAAGGCGGCCCCATTCTCCGTCACGAACAGCGGCAAAGCCGTATACGCGCGCACCTTGTGCAGGGCCTCGCGGATCGACTCGGGGTAGATCTCCCACCCCATGGCCGTCGTCGGACCGGTGGGAGTCAGCTGTCGGGCGCCGCTGAGCAGATCGCGCCG
Source organism: uncultured Oscillochloris sp. (assembly GCA_964555675.1). Taxonomy (GTDB): domain Bacteria; phylum Chloroflexota; class Chloroflexia; order Chloroflexales; family Chloroflexaceae; genus CAIWXH01. The sequence continues at coordinate 2,921 of CAZKTU010000182.1, read as the reverse complement.
GTGGGCCTGGTTGACCAGGCGCGTGTAGGTGTTGACCCCCAGAAAGTCGATCGGCCTGCCGATGATCGCCAGATCGCCGGGTCGCACGGCGGGCCTGATGCCGCGCCGCGCGAAGTGGCGCAAGCTATCAGCGGGGTAGCCGCCCGCGAAGAGGGCCTCGAGGAAGAGCCGGTTCATGGCCCCGTCGGCCACCCTGTTGGCGGCCTGGTCGCGCGGGTGGTCGCTGGCGGCGTGGTGCGGCCAGATGAACAGCACGATGCCGATCTGCGGAGCGGGCGCGCCCGCAGCCCCCGCGCGCGGCGCGATCGCCCGAAAGGCCTCGACCGCGAGGCCGTGGGAGAGCAGCAGGTGATGCCCGACGGTCAGGATCTCCCACGGGTTGCGCCGCCCCGGGGCGTTTTCGCCGTTCCCGTGGCCGTAGAAAGCCTGGATGAAGGGCTCGTTGTGGGTGACCCAGTAGGGCACCTCGCCGCCGAGCTGCCGAAACAGAAAGGCGGCGTACTCGGCGAAGCGCAGAGCCGTATCGCGCTCGAGCCAGCCCCCGCGCTCTTGCAGGGCCTGGGGCAAGTCCCAGTGGTAGAGGGTGAGCGAGGGGATGATCCCGCGCGTATTGAGGGCCTCGATCAGGCGGCGGTAGAAGTCGAGGCCGCGCTGGTTGGGCCGGCCGCCGCCCGTGGGGAAGATGCGCGACCAGGCCACGCTGAAGCGGTAGCTCTTCAGCCCCATGGCGGCCATGTGGCCCACGTCCTCCTCCCAGCGGTGGTAGTGGTCGCAGGCGATGTCGCCGGTCTCGCCGCCGGCGATCTTGCCGGGCGTGTGGGTGAAGCGGTCCCAGATGCTCTCGCCCTTGCCGTCCTCGGCCCAGGCGCCCTCGATCTGATAGGCGGCGGTGGCCGCGCCCCACAGAAACCCCGGCGGGAAGTGTAGCTGCTCGCTCATCGCGCCATTATAGCGCCTCGGCCCCGGCACCGTCGAAAGTCTGATTGACGGTCGCCCCGATCTGGTGGTATGCTTCGCGAGATTATTCAGGAGCAGGCAGTATGCGCTGGAGTCAGAGCACAAGTACCTGGAAGAGCACCCGTGGGGGTGTCTTCGGCGCAGCACATAGGATCAGTGTGCCCTGCGCCAGGCTTATTGTGTAAGGACTTTCAGAGCGAAGTAGTCGAGCGTCGTGGGCCGAAGCGGCAGCCCACGGCGTTTTTTATTGAACACTCTCGGCGACCGCCCGGCCCGCGTCACAGGAGCAGCATCCATGATCATCGCGGACCTGAGCGAGATCGCCCGCATCCACGGCGGGCGCAGCATCTTCAAGGGGCTGAGCTGGACGATCCAGTCCGGCGAGAAGATCGGCCTGGTCGGGCCGAACGGGGTGGGCAAATCGTCGCTGCTGCGCATCATCGCGGGGCTCGAGCCGCCCGACGCGGGGCAGATCACCTTCAGGCGTCACGCGAAGGTGGCCTACCTGGCCCAGGAGTACGCCGGCGACCCCGAGCGGGGCGTGCTGGCCGAGCTGCTGGCGGGCCGGGCCGACCTGGCGGCCCTCGAGGGCCGCATCGGCGAGCTCGAAGCCCAGATGGCCGACCCGGCGGTCGTCGAGGACATGGAGCGGCTGGGCGCCGTCCTCGAGGAGCACGGGCGCCTGCTCGACCGCTACGCCGACCTGGGCGGCCCGGCCATCAGGGGGCGCGCCGAGGAGCTGTTGCGCCAGCTGCGCCTCGCCGAAGAGCACTGGGAGCGGCCGATGGGCCTGCTCAGCGGCGGCCAGCGCAAGCTGGTGGGGCTGGCGCGCTGCCTGCTGGCCGAGCCCGACCTGCTGCTGCTCGACGAGCCCGACAACCATCTCGACCTCGAGCGCAAGGCCCTGCTCGAAGCGGTCGTGGGCGACTTCCGCGGCGCCGTGGTGATCATCTCGCACGACCGCTACCTGCTCGACGAGACGGTCAACCTGATCTGCGAGCTCGAGCCCGCCGCCGGCGGCGCACGGCTCTTCCGCTGGGAGGGCAACTACTCGGCGTTCACCGCCCAGAAGGAGCTGGCCCTGCTCAAGCAGCAGGCCGACTATGTGGCTCAGCAGAAGGAGATCGCGCAGCTCGAGGAGGCGATCGCCCGCTTCAAGCTCTGGGCGAGCATCGTGGTCAACGAGCGCCACATCAAGCAGGCCCGCAACAAACAGCGCCAGATCGACCGCATGGACAAAGTCGAGCGCCCGGTGCTCGAGCGCCGCAGGATGGCCCTCGAGTTCCGCCCGCGCCTGCGCGGCGGGGTCAAGGCCGTCGACCTGCGCCGCATCGACAAGGGCTTTGGCGAGCGCATCGTGCTGCTCGACGCCGTGGCGACCATCCAGAACGGCGAGCGCATCGGCGTGGTGGGGCCGAACGGGGCCGGCAAGTCGGTGCTGCTGCGCATTATCGCCGGCCTGCTCGAGCCCGACGGCGGCGAGCTCTGGGTGGGCCCGAGCATCGAGCGGGCCTACTACGCCCAGCACCACGAGACCCTGGACATGGCCCGCACCCCGATCGAGGCCCTGCGCGCGCTCAGGCCCATGACCGAGGGCGAGGCCGTCTCGAAGCTGGGGCGCTTCCTCATCCCCTACGCGGCGGCCACACAGCCCATCGCCAGACTCTCGGGCGGCGAGAAGAGCCGCGTGCAGCTGGCCCGCCTGATGCTCAGCGGGGCGAACTGCCTGCTGCTCGACGAGCCCACCAACAACCTCGACATCCCCTCGGCCGAGGTGCTCGAGGCGGCCCTCGAAGAGTTCCCCGGCACGATCATCGTGGTCTCGCACGACCGCTACTTCCTCGACCGGGTGGCCGACCGCATCTTCGCGATCGACGACGGCGAGCTGCGGGTCTACGAGGGCGGCTATAGCTACTACGCCGAGCGCATCGCCCCGCCGCCCGCGCCGCCAGCGCCCCCGCCGG
>CAZKTU010000181.1:0-13744 GCA_964555675.1 uncultured Oscillochloris sp. | reverse complement strand
ATCGCCTTCATCAAGTGGGACATGAACCGCAACGTCAGCGAGCCGGGCTGGCCGGGTGCGCCGGGCGACCCGCGCGAGATCTGGGTGCGCTATGTCCAGGGCCTCTACCGGGTCTGGGGGACCCTGCGCGATCGCCACCCCCACGTGGTCTGGCAGAGCTGCTCGGGCGGCGGGGGGCGGGCCGACCTGGGCATCCTGCGCCTGGCCGACCAGATCTGGGTGAGCGACAACACCGAGCCTGCGGCGCGGCTCGGCATCCAGGAGGGCTTCTCGCAGCTCTTCCCGGCCGCCACCATGGAGGCCTGGGTGACCGACATGGGCCCGAGCTACCTATCGCTGGCCTTCCGCTTCCACGTCAGCATGTGCGGCGTGCTGGGCGTCGGGGGGCACCTCGAGCGCTGGGACCCGGCGATGCGCGCCGAGGCCGCCCACTGGATCGCCCGCTACAAAGAGATCCGGCCGCTTGTGCAGGGGGGCGACTGCTACAGGCTACGCTCGCCGCAGGAGCACCCCTACTCGGCGCTGCAGTATGTGGCCAAGGACCGCCAGGAGGCCGTGCTGTTCGTCTTCCGCACCCACCTGCAGGGTCCGGCCGTGCTACCGCCGATCTACCTGCGCGGGCTGGAGCCCGAAGCGCGCTACGAGGTCGAAGGCGTGGCGGGGGCGCGCTCGGGGCGGGCCTGGATGCAGGCCGGGCTGACGGTGGCGCTCGGGGACTTCGAGAGCGCGGTCAGGCGGATCAGGCGGGTGTAGGGCCCAGCGGGTCGGTATTTCGCAACTTCATATCGGCATTCTTAAGGAATTGTCAGGACGGCTCGGCTATACTCGTCCTATCGATAGGCCCCTTCAAGAGGCAGAGCGGATGGACGATCACAGCGGCATCGTGGTGATCGCCGAGCCTGACCAGGCGACGAGCGCGCTGTACCAGCGCAGCCTCGGCGTCGCATTCACCGTCCTCATCGCCCTGAGCGAAGAGACGATCGTGCGGCTGCTGGGCAGCCGCCCAGTCGTGGCAGTGGTGATCGAGCCGGCGCTCTTCCCGCAGAACGGCTGGGACAGGCTCGAGGCGGTGAGCCGGGCGTGCGGCGCGGCGGGGGTGCCCCTGGTGATCTGTAGCACCCAGGACGAGCGGCGCAAGGGTCGCGAGCTCGGGGCGGCGGCCTACCTGGTCAAGCCCACCCTGCCGGCCACACTGCTCGCAACCATCAGGCAAGTGCTCGCCGCCCCGGCCTGAGGCGGGCCCAGAGCATACAACAGCGACAACGAAGGCGTTGAAACCAGGGAAGGGAGAGTGTCCATGAGCGACGTGGATGTGCTCGCGGCGGGGGGTGCCCGGGCGCGGCCCCAATGGATGCGGCGCTGGCTCTCGAGTGAGACCTTGCTCGCCTGGCTCTTCATCCTCCCCAGCCTGGCCGGCCTGATCATCTTCTACGCCGTCCCCGCGGTCCGCGGCCTCTGGATCAGCTTCACCGACTGGGACCTGCTGGGCGAGGCCAAGTTCATCGGGCTCGAGAATTATCAGGAGCTGCTCACCGACCGCCAGTTCTGGCAGTCGATGTGGGTCACGCTCTACTACGTCCTGCTGAACATCCCGCTCCAGACCGTCCTCGCCGTCCTGCTGGCCGTGCTGATGGACCGTCTGACCCAATCGCTGTTCGTACGCGGCGTCCTGCTGCTCCCCTGGCTCATCCCCAACGTCGTGGTCGGCCTGCTCTGGCTCTGGCTGCTCGACCCCCAGCTCGGTCTGCTGAACCAGATTTTGGGCCTGTTCGGCATCCCGCGCCAGCCCTTCCTCGGCTCGGTCGAGCAGGCCATGCCCTCGATCGCCGGGATCAACATCTGGCGTCACGTGGGGTACACGGCCATCCTGATCTTCGCCGGGCTGCAGACCATCCCCAAGGATGTCTACGAGGCCGGGGCGATCGACGGGGCGACCGAGACGCGCATGTTCTGGTCGATCACCATCCCGCTGCTGCGCCCGGTGCTGGTCTTCGTGGGTGTGACCACGGTCATCGGCTCGTTCCAGATCTTCGACACGATCGCGATCACCACCCAGGGCGGCCCGGTCAACGCCACCCGCGTGATCTACTGGTACATCTACGAGTACGCCTTCAACCGCTTCCAGATGGGCTATGCGACCGCCGTGGCCGTGGTGCTGTTCCTCCTCTTGATCACCATCACGATCATCCAGCTGCGCTTCTTCCGGGCCGAGTCGTCGGATCTTGCCTAGAGGTCACCTGTGGTGACCGCTGCCGTTGACCGTGGCGCGAACCAGGCCCCTCCGGCACCCGTCGGAGGCGCCGGTCACGGCCAGTGACCCACATAGGAAGGAGCAGAGCATGGCGACTCACGCCGCAAGCATAACGAATGTCAGGCGCCGCAGGATCTCGTTCGGGCGCATCATGGCCTGGGCCGGCCTGATCCTGATGCTGCTGGTCATCCTGGTGCCCTTCTACTGGATGATCCGCAGCGCCCTCTCGAGCAACCGCTCGCTGTACGCCAACCCGGGCGCGATTCTGCCGCCCGACTTCACCCTGATCAACTTCGCGCGCGTGCTGGGCCTAGTGGACACCGAGACGGCCATGGCCGCGGGCGGCTCGGGGCAGACGCTGAACTTCTGGCGCTACCTGGGCAACTCGATCATCGTGACCGGGCTGATCCTGCTGGGGCAGCTCTCCTTCAGCTCGCTGGCGGCCTACGCCTTCGCGCGGCTGAACTTCCCCTGGCGCGACCAGATCTTCTTCTTCTATATCGTCGCGCTGATGGTGCCGGGCATCGTGACCCTGATCCCGAACTTCATCCTGATCCGCAGCCTGGGCTGGCTGAACACCTATCAGGGCATCGTGGCGCCGTACTTCCTGATGTCGCCCTTCGCGGTCTTCTTCCTGCGCCAGTTCTTCCTGGGGGTCAACCGCGAGGTCGAGGAGGCGGCGAAGATCGACGGGGCCTCGCTCTTCGGGATCTTCTGGAAGATCATCCTGCCGCTGAGCGGGCCGCCCCTGACCACCCTGGCCATCCTGACCTTCATCGGCACCTGGAACGAGTACCTCTGGCCGCTGCTGATCGGCCCGAACGACGAGATGCGCGTGCTGACGGTGGCTCTGGGCGTCTTCCGCTCGCAGACGCCCCAGGGGGCGCCCGACTGGAGCGGGCTGATGGCCGGGGCGCTACTGAGCATCATGCCCAGCATCCTCCTGTTCATGGCCTTCGGGCGCAGGGCGGTCAACTCGATCCAGTTCTCGGGCTACAAATAAGGAGCACCCCAACCTATGGACCGCTCGCAGCAGGCGGCGCGGCGAAGCCGCGGCCCGCCCCTGGCCCAGCCACGCCAAAAATCCGGCACTGTTCGCCGCTTCGACCGGAACGCCCCGAGGAGCTCAACGAAGAAAGGGAAGACCATGCGTCTCCGCACCCACTGGCTCGTGACCACCATGCTCGTCCTCGCCAGCCTCGTGCTGGCCGCCTGTGGCGGCGCGCCCGCCGCCTCGCCCGCCGCCCCGGCCGGGGGCGATGCCCCCGCCGCCACCAGCGCGCCCGCCGCCTCGGGCGTGACCATCCGCTACGGCCTCTGGGACGCCAACCAGCAGCCGGCCTACCAGGCCTGCGCCGACAAATTCCAGGCCGCCAACCCCGGCATTACCGTGAAGATGGAGCAGCTGGGCTGGGACGACTACTGGAACGGCGTCCAGACCGGCATGGTCGGCGGCACCGCCCCCGACGTCTTCACCAACCACCTGGCCAAGTACCCCGAGTTCGCCGCCAAGGAGCAGCTGCTCGACATCGAGCCCCTGATCCAGCGCGACAGCGTCGACCTGGGGGCCTACATCCCCGGCCTCGCCGACCTCTGGGCCCGCGACGGCAAGCGCTTCGGCCTGCCCAAGGACTGGGACACGGTCGCCATTGTCTACAACGCCGACATGCTCGAGAAGGCCGGCGTCGATCCGGCCAGCCTGAAGGACCTGACCTGGAACGCACAGGACGGCGGCAGCTTCGGCGAGCTGGTCAAGAAGCTGACCCTGGACGACCAGGGCCGCAACGCCCTCGACGCGGCCTTCGACAAGACCAAGGTGGTGCAGTACGGCTTCATCCCCCAGGGCGCGGGCGGCTTCTCGGGCCAGACCCAGTGGAGCATGTTCGCGGCGAGCAACGGCTTCAAGTTCACCGACGGCCCCTGGACCACCAAGTACTACTACGACGACCCCAAGCTGGCCGAGACCGTCCAGTGGTACGCCAACCTGGCCCTGGTCGACGGCGTGGCCCCGCCCCTCTCGGACATCTCGAGCCTGGGCGCCGGGACCCTGTTCCAGTCCGGTAAGGGCGCCCTGACCACCGACGGCTCGTGGACGATCGGCGACTACCTGAAGAACTCGGAGTTCACGGTGGGCTTCGCGCCGCTGCCCGCCGGCCCCGAGGGCCGCAAGAGCATGTTCAACGGCCTGGCCGACTCGATCTGGGTGGGCACGAAGTACCCCGAGGAGTCGTGGAAGTGGCTGAAGTACGCCGCCTCGAAGGAGTGCGCTGATATCGTCGGCGGCTTCGGGGTGGTCTTCCCGGCCCAGCAGTCGGGGGTCGATGCGGCCCTGGCCAAGCGCAAGGCCGACGGCGTCGACGTCACCGCCTTCACCGACCAGGCCGCCGACCCGAACGGCACCTTCCTCTTCCCGATCACCGATAACGGCGCCGAGGTCTCGGCGATTATGGGCCCGGTGATGGACAGCATTATGCTGGGCCAGGCCACGGCCGCCGACGCGCTCACGGCCGCCAACACCGAGGTGAACGCGCTGTTCGAGTAGGGTTGCGTCAGAGCTACTCTGACGGGTAATCCGGGGAGGCCCTGCCTCCCCGGACCCCTCGGTCTCCCGCGCCCCTTCTGACGAGACATGGCCTCCTGCGGCCGCTATTACCCAGGTGAGGTTATGGCCGGTCAACGCATTAAGCTGTTCGGCCTCGCGCTGCTCGTCGCCATCGCCGGCTGTGGGCTGGCGGGTGGGCCCGGCGCGGCCGCCACGGCGCCTGGGCTCGCCGGCCCCGAGGTCGCCGCCACGTCCGCTGCGACCGCCCTGGCCGCGCCGGGTCCCTGCGCCGACAGCTTCGTCGCTCACTCCCTCGAGCACCGCACCGAGGTGCGCGGCGAGCGCGTGCGGATGTTCGAGAGCAACGGCGCCGGGCTCGCCATCGGCGACCTCGACGGCGACAGCCGCCTCGACCTGGTCTTCGCTAACCTCGACGGCCCCAATCGCATCCTCTGGAACCAGGGCGGTCTGCGCTTTCGCCCCCAGGAGCTCGACGACCGCAATAGCCGCGGCGCGGCCATCGTCGATGCCGACGGCGATGGCCTGCTCGACATCGCCTTCACCCACCGCGCCGCCGGGGTCAGCCTCTGGCGCAACCAGGGCGGCGGCAAGTTCGCCCGCAGCGCCCTCCCCGGGGTCGCCGCGCCGGCCTATAGCATGGCCTGGGGCGACCTGGCCGGCGACAGTCGCATCGACCTGGTCACCGGCGGCTACGACGCCGAGCTCGACCGGGCCCTCGGCAGCAGCTTCCTCTTCAGCGCGGGCGCCGGCGTCTACCTCTACGAGGCCCGCGACGACGGCTACAGCCCCGCGCGCCTCGCCCCCACCGCCCAGGCCCTCGCCCTGGCCCTGCCCGACCTGAACGACGACGGGCGCCTCGACATCTGGGTCGGCAACGACTTCGCGGTGCGCGACCAGGTCTGGCTGGCGAGCGCAGCGGGCTGGGAGAGCGCCGCGCCCTTCGGGCAGACCACCGAGAACACCATGAGCATCGACCAGGGCGACCTCGACAACGATGGCCGCCCCGAGCTCTTCGCGGTGGACATGAAGCCCTACGATGTCGGCGTGGCGACCCTGGCCGCCTGGCTGCCCCTGATGGCGACCATGCCCACCCAGCACGCCGCCGACGACCCGCAGGTGGTCGAGAGTGTGCTGCAGGTGCGGGCCCAGGACGGCCGCTATGTGAACCAGGCCTACGCCCGCGGCGTCGACGCGGTCGGCTGGGGCTGGTCCGGCAAGTTCGGCGACCTCGACAACGACGGCTTCCTCGACCTGTATGTGGTCAACGGCATGATCGCCGCCGAGCTGTTCGGCCACCTGCCCGGCGACGAGCTGGTCGAGGCCAACCAGGCCCTGCGCAACAGCGGCGATGGGCGCTTCCGCCCCGCCGGCGACTGGGGCCTCGGCTCGACCAGCAGCGGGCGCGGCATGAGCATGGCCGACCTGGACGGCGACGGCGACCTCGACATCGTGGTGAACAATCTGCGCAGCCCGGCCCAGCTCTTCGAGAACCGGCTGTGCGGCGGCGACGGCCTGACGGTCGAGCTGCGCTGGCCGGGCAGCGGCAACACCCGCGCGATCGGGGCCAGGCTGGCCCTGCACACCAGCGCGGGCAGCTTCTATCGCGACGTGCGCGCCACCAGCGGCTACCTCTCGGGCGACCCGCCGCAGGTCCACTTCGGGGTGCCGGCCGGGGCCAGCATCGAGCGCCTGGAGATCCGCTGGCCCGATGGCGGCCTTACGACAGTCGCGCAGCCCCAGGCCCAGCACCTGCTGACCGTCACCAGAGAGGGACAGCCATGAGCGTGAACTTCCAGCAGCCCGGCCCGCGCCTCCCGCTGCTCGCCCTGCTGCACCCGCGCGAGCTGACCCCCCTCGTGCTGGCCACCCTGGCCCTGGGCCTGCTGGCCGGCGGGCTGGCGGTGCGGCTGGCGGGGCTGCCCCTGTGGGGGGCGACGGCCCTGGTGCTGGCCCTGCTGCTGTTCCCGGGGGCGCTGAAATGGCGAGCGGACGCGCGTCGCTACGGCCCGAGCGTCATGCTGCTGAGCGTGCTGCTGGTCGCCCAGGGCTTCCACGCGGTCGAGCACATCGCCCAGTGGGTGCAGTACCACCTGCTGCACTGGAGCGCCCGGGCCTCGAGCGGGCTGCTCTCGCCGGCCAACGCCGAGTGGATCCACTTCGTCTGGAACTGGACTGTGTTGCTGTGCGTGATCGCGCTGCTGCGGGGCGGGATGCGCAACGCCTGGGCCTGGCTGCTGCTGGTCTGGGCGACGGCCCACACCCTCGAGCATAGCTATCTGTTCGTGCGGCACCTGCTGGTGCTGGGCGAGCTGGGCGAGCTGGGGGTGCGCGGGATTACCGCCCAGGGCCTGCCCGGCATCCTGGGGCGCGACGGCTGGCTGGCGCGCAGCGAGCTGACCCGCGGAACCTTCCTCTGCAACCTCCCCGGGCTGACCACGGCCAACAGGCTCGACGTCCACTTCTGGTGGAATGTCGGCGAGACCGCGCTGCTGCTGCTGGCCGGCCATAGCTTCCTGCGAGGCCGCCTGGGACCGGCCCAGGGCCAGGCACCCAACTTATGAGAACTCTGGCGCGGCGCGACTGGCTGGTCACGCTGGCGATCTTCGTCGCGGCCCTGGCGGTCTATATGGGCACGGCGGCCCTACTGGGGCGCACGAGCTCGCCCGACTCGGCCTACTTCGACCAGCTGGCCGAGGCCTTCCTGGCGGGCAAGCTGCACCTGGCCGCCCCGCGCTCGCTCGACGACCTGACCAACTATATGGGGCGCTGGTACGTGCCCTTCCCGCCCCTGCCGGCCCTGCTGATGCTGCCCTGGGCGGCCGTGGGCACGGTCAACACGGTGCTCTTCGGGGCGATCGCCGGGGCGGCCAACGCGAGCCTGGCCTTCCTGATGCTGCAGGCCCTGAGCCGGCGCGGCTACAGCGGGCTCGACCGCGGGGGCAATCTGTGGCTGACGGCCCTGTTCGCCCTGGGCTCGGTACACTGGTACATGGCCACCCTGGGCTCGGTCTGGTTCTTGGCGCAGCTCTGCGCGGCGAGCTTCGTGCTGGCCTCGACCCTGGCTGCGGTGAGCACGGGCTCGCCGCTGCTGGCCGGGGGGTTGCTGGGGGTCGCGCTGCTGGGGCGGCCCAACCTGGCCCTGGGCCTGCCGCTGCTGCTGGGGATCGCGGCCCGGCAGCAGCGCGAGCGACCTGCGGGTCTGACCGCGCGGGGCATGTTGCGTTTGAGCGCGCTCGCCCTCGCGCCCATGGCCCTGGCCGTCGCCGGGCTGCTCTGGTACAATGCGGCCCGCTTCGAGGCCCCGCTCAACTTCGGCTACATGACCCAGAATGTGGCCCGCGAGCTGGCCCCAGACCTGTTGCGCTACGGGCAGTTCAACCTGCACTATGTAGGGCGCAACCTGCAGGTCATGCTGCTGGCGGGGCCGCAGTGGGACCCCGCGGCCGGCCAGTACCTGCCGACCATCCAGGGGATGAGCCTGCTGCTGACCACGCCGGCCTTGATCTACACACTGCGGGCCAGACGCCCGGGGCCGATCGTCTGGGGCGCGTGGATCGCGATCGGGCTGTTGCTCATCCCGCTGCTCAGCTACTACAATACTGGGTGGTGGCAGTTCGGCTACCGCTTCAGCCTGGACTTTATGACCCCGGCCCTGGTGCTGCTGGCGCTGGCGGCGGGGCAGCGGGTCGGCTGGCCGCTACGCCTGCTGATTCTGCTCGGCATCGCCGTCAACGCCTGGGGCGCCTGGTGGTTCCTGAACCCACGCTTCTTCGCATAGTTCCCGGAAAGGATCTGACCGTGGCCAAGATTACCTTCATCGGCGCCGGAAGCACCGTCTTCGCACGCAACCTGCTCTCGGACATCCTGAGCTTCCCCGCGCTGAGCGAATCGACAATCAGCCTGTTCGACATCGACCCCGAGCGCCTGCGCGACTCCGAGCGCGTCGCCCATACCCTGGCCGCCAGGCTCGGCGCGCACCCCACGATCGAGACCACCACCGACCGGCAGCGGGCCCTCGACGGGGCCGACTATGCGATCTGCATGATCCAGGTGGGCGGCTACAAGCCCGCGACCGTCGTCGACTTCGAGATCCCCAAGAAGTACGGCCTGCGCCAGACCATCGCCGACACCCTGGGCATCGGCGGGATCATGCGCGGCCTGCGCACCATCCCCGTGCTGCTCGATATGTGCCGCGACATGGAGCAGCTCTGCCCCGATGTGACCTTCCTACAATATGTCAACCCGATGGCCATGAACTGCTGGGCGATCAGCCGGGCCAGCAGCATCAAGACCGTCGGCCTCTGCCACAGTGTCCAGCACACGGCCAGCGAGATCGCCTACGACATCGGCGTGCCGGTGGAGGAGATCGACTACCACTGCGCCGGGATCAACCACATGGCCTTCTACACCCGCTTCGAGCGCAACGGCGAGGACCTCTACCCGCGCATTAAGCAGGTGCTGGAAGAGAACCGCGTGCCGAAGTGGAACCGCGTGCGCTACGAGATGTACAAGCGCCTGGGCTACTTCGTGACCGAGTCGAGCGAGCACTTCAGCGAGTACACGCCCTGGTTCATCAAGCGCGACCGGCCCGACCTGATCGAGCGCTTCAACATCCCGCTCGACGAGTATATTACGCGCTGCGAGAACCAGATCGCCGGCTGGGAGGGCATGCGCCCGGTGCTGCACAGCGGCGACGCCGAGGCCATGGCCCGCTACGAGCAGGAGCAGGCCGAGCGACGCCTGGCCGAACTGGCCAAGCACGACCCGCAGCACGCCGGCTACCTGCGCCAGCGCTGGGAGGACGCTCACCGCGAGGGGGCGGCCCACTCGGGCGAGTATGGCTCGCTGATCATCCACGCCATGGAGACCGGGCAGCCGCGCGTGATCTACGGCAATGTGGCCAACCAGGGCCTGATCGACAATCTGCCCCAGGGCTGCTGCGTCGAGGTGCCCTGCCTGGTCGATAAGAACGGTGTGCAGCCGACCCGCGTGGGCACGCTGCCGCCCCAGCTCACCGCGCTGATGCAGACCAACGTCAACGTGCAGGCCCTGACCGTCGAGGCGGCCCTGACCGGCAAGCGCGAGCACATCTACCACGCGGCTATGCTCGACCCGCACACCGCGGCCGAGCTCGACCTCGACCAGATCTGGTCGCTGGTCGACGACCTGATCGCCGCTCACGGCGACTGGCTGCCGGCCTACGCTTAGATCGAGCCACTGCAGTGATTCAGGAGGCATGGGAAGCGGGGAGGGCCTGGCCCTCTCCGCTCACCCCCTAAGCTCGGCAGCGCCCGCCATGCGCTGCAGGAGGTAGCCGGGCTGCAGCTCGCCGGCGCCGCCCATGAGCTCCCGGTGGGCGACAACGCCGTTCAAGAATGAGTCGCGCAGCTGCGGGTGGTCGATCTGGGCGGCCTGCGCACGGATAAGCGCGCGGGCCTGGGCCAGTACCGGGGCGGCCCGTAGGTCGTTGGCGTCCCTCAGGGCCCGGTAACAGCTCCAGTGGACCAGCATCGGCGCCAGGGTATCTTTGAGCGGGGCGCCCGCTAAAAAGGGCAGTATCGCCTCGGCGTGAGCCATGGCCGTCTGAAGGTCATTGCGGGCCAGGGCCACCCGGACGAGCCCGGCGTGGGCCTCGCTCAGCGCGTCGGAGCTATGGCTGCTCTGCTGCCACCAGCCCAGGGCCTCGCCATAGTGCTTGGCCGCCTCGCTCCAGTTGCCCTCGTGCTCGGCCACCGAGCCAAGGGTGCTCAGGTAGTAGCCCCGGTGCATCTGACGAGTGAAGCGGGCGCTCAGGGCCAGGGCCTCTTCGATCAAACCCCTGGCCAGGCGCAGCTCGCCGAGGTGAACCAGGCAGCGGGCCAGGCCTTCCAAGATGTTGACCTGGCTCTTATGCATCCCGATGCGGCGGGCCATGGCCAGGGCGCGCTCGAAGATCGCCCGCGCCTCGCCGTAGCTGCCGAGCAGCGTGTAGAGATCCCCCAGGTCGTTGAGCAGGTACGGGCCGAATTCGTGGTCGCCCTGGTCGCCGATCAGCGCCACCGCCTGCTGCCTGGCCGCGATCGAGCGGCCATAGTCGCCGCTCCGGCGGTGCTGGTTGCCCAGGCGGTTGAGCGCCCGGCTGGCGTCGATCGGCATCTCGAGCTCCGAGTAGATGGCATAGGCCTGCTCGGCGAAGCTGGTATCGACCGGCAGCTGCTGCACGTCGATCAGCGAGGCCTGCTTGAGCAGGGCCCGGGCCCTGACCATACGCGCCCGCCGCGACGGCTCGTCGATGCTCAGCTGATTCGCCAGGCTGAGGTAGTTCCACGCGCCGGCGAAGTCACACTGCTCAAGGGCCAGCTCAGCCAGGTGCAGCGTCGCCGCCGCCTCGCTCACCGGCTCGCCCAGGCGCCTGGCCAGGGCGAGCAGCTCGTAGGCTCGCTGCTGAGCCTCGGCGATCTGCCCGATCCCCCGCAGCAGAAACACCAGCCCGTCGAGCAGCTGCTGGCGAGCCAGGGCCGCCTCGCCTTGGTCGGACTCGACACAGGCGAGGGCCTCAGCGAACTGGAGCACACCCTCGGCCAGATCGCTTCGCGCGTAGATCTGTCGAAAGAGCGGGGCGGCCGCCGCGAGTCGGGCGTAGTCGCGGTTGCGCGCGGCCCAGCGCCAGGCCCGCAGCAGGTTGCCATACTTCACCTTGAGCCGGCCGAGTGTCGCGCCGGCCTGGGGCCCTTCAACCAGCTCGGCGTAGCTCGCGGCCAGCTCGAGGTAGTAGGCGCTATGGCAGGCCCTGGCCTCGTCGGCCTGCCCAGAGGCGCTCAGGTACTTCTCGGCGAATTGACGGGTCTGCTCGTGCATCCAGTAGCGCCCATCCTCGTCGCGGTAGAGCATGGAGCTGGCCACCAGCTGGTCGAGGGGGGCGGCGGGGCCACAGATGGCGTGGGCTGCGGAGGTGGTGCAGCCGCCAACAAAGACCGCCATGCGGGCCAGGCTTTGCTGCGCGTCCGAGTCGAGCAATCGCCACGACCAGTCGAAGACGGCCCGCAGGCTGCGGTGGCGCGGGTGTACATCGCCCATCGTCGTCGTCAGGCTATCGATGTCGGCCCGCAGCCCGGCGACGACCTCGTCGAGGCGGCGACTGCGCAGCTGGCTGGCCGCCAGCTCGATGCCGAGGGGCGTACCGCCCAGGAGCTGGCAGCACGCGAGCACCAGGGCCGCATCGTCTGCGCCGAGGGCGAAGCCGGACCGCACCTGGCGGGCCACCTGCATGAAGAGCTGTCCGGCGGCGTAGCTCGCCGGCGGGGGCGGCACGGCCTCTGGGGCCGGTAAGCGCAGTCCCTCGACATTCACGACCCACTCGGCCCGCAGGTCAAGGGGGGCTCGCGAGGTGGCCAGCACGGTCAAGCGCGGCGCGGCGGCCAGCAGGTGGCTCAGCATCGCGGCCAGCTCGGCCACCTGCTCGCAGTTATCGAGCACCAGCAGCAGCTCGCGGCTCTTCAGGGCCTCGGCCACCTGGTCGAGCAGGGGCCTGCCCGGGGCGATTCTGAGCTCCAGGGCCTCGGCCAGCACCTCGGGCAGCTGGCGGGCGTGGCGGGCCGTGACTAGCGAGATGAAGTCCACACCGTCGGCGAAGGCATGACAGTTCGCGCGGGCCGCCGCGATCGCCAGGCGGGTCTTGCCGCTGCCGCCGATCCCGGTCAGGGTTAGCAGGCGGCACGACGGGTCGCCGAGCAGCTCGCCGAGGCGCAGGAGCTCGGGGTCGCGCCCGAAAAAGGGCGCGGTATCGATCGGCAGCCGGCGCGGCCCAGACTCGCGGGGTGGCGGACCGCCGCCAAGGACCTGTCGCAGAAGGCGCTGGACTTCGGGGCCAGGCTCGACGCCGAGCTCGGCGGCCAGATAGGCCTTGTAGCGCTCGAACTGGCGCAGGGCCTGGGCCCGCTGGCCCGTCTGGGCCAGGGCCGCGATCAGGCGCAGCTGAGCCTGCTCGCTCAGGGGCTCGGTCTGGGCCCAGCGCCGCAGCAGCTCGAGGGCGGACTGCAGCTCGCCCCGCCGCTCATCGTGCGCGGCCAGCGTGCCGAGCAGCTCGGCGAGCCGGCCGCGCAGCCGTTCGCGCTCGAAGTGCAGCCACTCCTCGAACTGCTCGCTTCCCGGGAAGCCGAAGCCGGCCAGGAGTTCGCCGCGGTAGAGACCCAGGGCCTCGCGCAGGCGCGCGGCGCAGAGCGCGCAGCCGGCGGCCGAGCGGTGGCGATGAGCGGCCCCGGCGACGAGGGCCGCCTCGAAGCGGGCCGTGTCGAGCTCGATCGCCTCACGCCTGAGCTGCACCGACTGGCGGGTGATCAGCAGGTAGCGCCCCTCGTCCTCGCCGGCCGGCTCGAGCGCCTGGCGGAGCCGGTGCAGGGCCTGGCGCAGATTCGCCAGGGCCGTCGGCAGCGACTCGGCAGGCCAGAGCAGCCCACAGAGGTGCTCGCGCTCGTGGGGTCGGTCGGCTTCCAGGGCCAGGTAGGCCAGCAGGGCTCGCACGCTCTGCGCTCGAAAGTCGCTGATGGAGTGACCGTCACGACGTACATCGAAGGTGCCAAGCAGTGAGAGCGAGATGCTAGTCAATAGCTGCTCCGAGGCGACTGTGCTAGAGCGATCGTATGGTGTTGATCATCGGCTGGTTGGCTTTTTACTGGATAAGTGCTGCATACCCCTGGGGTTAACAATTTCTCATCCCGGCCAGGGCAGCGCCGGCGAACGTTTTCCGCCTTACTGCGGCAAATAGCACAGCCTGTAGTAAGCGGGATGGACGGTAAAGCGTTAGATCTTCAGGTTCAATTTATTGTCACTTGTTTCACGACATTTCATGCCTTCTTCCAACGATCTCGTCACGGTGGCGGGCTAATTTGAAGTAATCACCGCGGCTATTCCAATCTGCATTCACTACTAAATTTTAACCACCAACGCTTTTT
>CAZKTU010000180.1:12118-13856 GCA_964555675.1 uncultured Oscillochloris sp. | reverse complement strand
TCGCTCGGCGGCAGCCCGTCGTCGCGGCGGGCCAGCCCCGGCGTCGGCGTGAAGACGTCGGTGTCGATGCCGTCGAAGATGATCTGGCTGTCGGCCCGCCCGTAGGTCTGCTCGACCTGGCGCTGGGTGAAGCGGCTGACACAGACCACGGCGTCGGCGTAGGCCACCGAGAGCCCGTCGTAGCGCGATTCGACCAGCCGGTAGAAGAGCCGCTGGGCGAACGAGCTGTAGGGCTGCAGCTCGGGGTCGGTGGTCAGGTGGTGCACCGTGGTCACCACCGGCAGCCCCGTGGCCTTGAAGCTGAAAGCCACCCGCGAGCGTCCCTGGATCACGTCGAAGCCGCGCCACCAGCCGTCGGGCATGGCCCTCGGGATGAGCATGGGCAGGAAGTTGTAGACCTCGGGCAGGCGCAGGAGCTCGGGGCGCAGACCGGCCGCTGTCACCGAGCGAGTGATGTTCTGGATGCCGAAGTCGACGCCGCCGCGGCCCATCGGCGAGATGTAGAGTGGTCGAATTGACATAAATATCTAGCGTGTGACTGTGGGCAGGAAGACGCGGCTGTCCGCGCTGAAGGTCGACTCGGCCACGGCGAAGCTGACCGCCTTGATCGCCTTGCCGCCCACGCTGCCGCGCGCGACAATCCCGATCGACTCTTGCATGGGGATGTTCAGCCCCGACGAGACGCGGGCGCCTTTGATGAACTGGCCCGGGGCTACCTCGAGCTCGAGGTCGAGGCCGTCGCCCGCGGCCACGTTGCCCTGGCGCAGCCGCCAGCGCTTGCCCGTCCGCAGGGGCGGGTCGGCGTCGGGGATCAGCTGCCAGTCGCCGATCGCGAGGGTGAGGGCCTGGGCGCCCGTGAAACCTGCCTCGGTGAGCGAGCTGACGCTCCAGGCGGCGCCGCGCCCGGTGGCCGTGGTGAGGCCCCACACCGTCGCGCCGCCCGAGACGATCTCCCACGCCGTGATCCAGGCCTCGCTGTCGTCGGCGAGGGTGCAGGCCAGGCAGAACCAGTGGTGCGAGAAGCCGGCCGTGTCGCCGCTGGCCAGGCTGGGCCTGATCGTCTGCATATCCAGACGGCCGAGGCCGAGGGGCTGCCCGGCGCTGCTGATCGTGACCCAGTCGGCGAAATAGTCTGAGGTGGCGATCACGGGGACACCGTTCACGCTGATCTTGCCCGAGCTGACCTCGCCGCCGCCCTCGGGGATCAGGTCGCCCACCGGGCTGAGCAGCAGGCCGCCGAGGGTCAGCTCGGGCGTGGCCACGCTCAGGGTGTAGGTCTGCGCCGTACTGTCGAAGCGCCAGCTGGCGCTGATGGCCGGGTTGCCGTCGGCGACGAAGCTGTAGGTGGCCGTGCCGGCGTCGTATGTCAGGGCGCCCCTGTAGGTGCTGGTGGCGTGAGCCTGCGCGCCCGTGAAGTCCTGGCGCATCACCAGCAGTTCCTGGTAATTCTGCGTGATGAAGGGCGGCAGGGGGTTATAGTCGGCGAGCGACACGACGAAGCCGAAGTCCTGGGCGCCCTGGGTGATCCGGCCGGCCAGGTAGCGCCACTCGAGGGCCACATAGCTGCCCTGAGTGGTCGAGACAGGGGCCGGGTCCCACCAGTTCAGGCGGTCGACTGCGGCCAGCGCGTGGGGCACAGCCGGGGCGGCGGCGCGGGCCGCAGCCAGGGCGGCGAGCAGGCCAAGAAACTGTCTGCGGCGCATAGTGCTCCTCTGGGCATCAGACGCCATGGCCCACA
>CAZKTU010000180.1:0-12018 GCA_964555675.1 uncultured Oscillochloris sp. | reverse complement strand
ACCTCACGTGACCCACTAGAAAAAGTCTGCACAGAAGGGCGCGAGCCCGGCGAAGGCGGCGTCGACGAGCTCGAGGGCGGCCCGGTCGGGCGCCGCGAGCAGGCCGAAGGCGGCGGCGGTGCGCGGCCGCAGCAGGCGGCTATAGATCTGGGTGAGCGTGCGCACGTCGCAGCTGAGCTCGGCGGGCGCGTCGGCGGCCAGGCGCGTCACCTGGCAGCGGCCGCCCTCGAGCTCGATGGCGAAGACGCCCTGGTTGGCGGGGATCCAGTCGTCGGTCACGGCCAGGGTGAGGCGGCCGGTCAGCTCGGACGGGAAGCTATAGCCCGCGAGGGCCGTCGGGATATCGAGCAGGCGCAGCATAAAATGGGGCTGCACCGTACACTCGGGGGGATCGGGGAAGAGCAGGCTGACCGGCGCGTCGGCCGGGGCGCGGAAGCGCACGCTTGAGACCTGGTCCTGGTGCCCGGCGACGAAGGCGAAGAGCTGGGCGCGGGCGAGGGGATCGAGGGCGACCATCTCGCGGGCCTCGAAGCGGCGGCCGCCCTGGCCGTCGGGCTCGAGCTGAAAGACCAGGTACGAGCGGCCGACGCCCTGCTCGTCGCGCCAGATATAGGCGTGCCAGCGGCGGTTATCCCAATCGTGCAGCACCTCGTGCTCCCACCAGGCCGGGTCGCGCAGCAGCGTCCCGAAGCGGCCGCGCAGGGCCCCGCTGTAGATGCGGTCGAGCTCGGGGATCTGGGCGGGGCCGGCGGGGGTGAAGCTGCCGGGGCCGGGGCGGAAGTGGGCGAACAGCGCGGGCGGGCCGCTGTAGAGCTTGCGCTCGAAGAAGGTGGCCCAGCCGTAGCGCCCGTAGAACGAGCGCTTGAAGGGGTAGAGGATGCAGAGGGGCACGCCCGTGGCGCGCAGCTCGTCGACCAGATGGCGCATCAGGGTCGCGACGTGGCCGCGCCTGCGCGTCTCGGGGGCGCTGGCGACCGAGCCGACGCCGGCGGCCGCGATCTCGCCGCGGCCCGTGCGCACGCGCAGCGAGAGGATCTCGAGCTGGGCGAGCAAGCTTTCGCCGTCGAAGAGCCCGCGGAACTGCTTGATCTGGCCCTGGGCCAAGTGGCTGCGGTCGGGGTTGGCGCTGAAGGCGTAGGCCTCGAGGGCCATGCAGCGCTCGATATCGGCCTCGCCCAGAGGGCGGTAGATGGTCACGCGGGCTTCTCCACCACGATGAAATAGCTCCCGCAGCGCATCCAGCCGAAGAGCCAGAGGTCGAGCTCCATCAGCAGGGTCACGGCCATCAGGGCCAGGTAGACCGGGCTGCCGGGGCGCAACTGCTTGCGCACGCGGCGGCGAGCCCTGATCTCGCGATCAACGCCTTCTGAAGGATGAAAATCCGTGCCGGCCTGGTTCGGCTTCATCCCT
Source organism: uncultured Oscillochloris sp. (assembly GCA_964555675.1). Taxonomy (GTDB): domain Bacteria; phylum Chloroflexota; class Chloroflexia; order Chloroflexales; family Chloroflexaceae; genus CAIWXH01. The sequence goes on along the minus strand of CAZKTU010000180.1, from coordinate 10,608 downwards.
CCGCCTTCAGCCTTCAGCCTTCCCAGAATCGCCTCGCCGAGCTTCATCAGGACGTGCTCGACGAAGGTGGTGAAGAGGCTATTCCAGAAGACCACCTTGACCGGGCGCAGGCCGGCCCGCTCGAAGGCGGCCAGCACGTCCTCCCAGCTCTCGAGGGCCTTGATATGATCGGACTTGCGGCGGGCCTCGCGCGAGAAGTCATAGACCCCGGCCTTGACGAACAGGCGGCCGAGGCGCCGGCTGAGGTTGATCACCGGCTGGATGGGCGACATCTCGCGGGTGTTCGAGAAGGCCAGCATGCGCCCGCCGGGGCGCAGGACGCGGGCGGTCTCGGCCAGGTAGTCGTCGATCACGTCGAGGGGGAAGTGCTCGAGGATATCGATCGCAAAGGCCTTGTCGAAGCTGGCCTCGGCGAAGGGCAGACTGCGCGAGTCGGCCTTGGCCAGGGCCACCTGAGCCACGGCCTGGTCGGCGAAGAGGGTGGCCGGGTCGCTGCCGACCATCAGGCGCACCTGGTCGGCGTTCCAGACCGCGTGCTTGGCGGTGCCGCAGCCATTATCGAGGGCGACGTCGCCGGGGCGGAAGCGCAGCAGGCGCCGCAGGGCCCGGTCGCGCACGCCGGCGGCCAGCAGGGGCGGGGCCAGCTCGCGGTAGTCGAGCTCTTCGGCCAGCTCGGCCTCGTCGGTGACGTACTTCGAGACGTAGCCGTAGTTGGTGTCGCGGGGCATCAGGTCGATATAGCCAGCGTGGAAGCCGTAGGCGCTGCTGCAGGCCCCGCAGTGTACGCCGTCGGCGAGCACATAGAGCTCGCGCGAGCGGCAGGTGGGGCACTGGAGCAGGGGGAAGAGCTCTCGTGTGATCATGAGACGAAGCGCCGGTCAACATCGCGCGCCAGCAGCGCGTCGAAGGCGAGCAGAAAGGCGCCCTGGAAGGCGACGCCATAGCCAAGGCCCCTGCGGTCGGGGCGCCCGGCGTAGCGGGCGGCCACGGCCAGGCCGACGGCGATATAGATCAGGTCGAGCCCGGCGTTGAAGGCCAGGATGTTGCGGAACGTCTCGGCCTCGCGGGCCGCCACGGCCTCGTCGAGGTCGCCGTGGGCCAGCTCCTCGGCCTTGAGCAGGGCGCGGCGGCGGCCGGCGATGGCCAGCAGCACGTCGATCACACCCCACGAGGCGGCCTGCATGCCGAAGTGGCGCGGGAAGCCCGGCGCGAGCATGAGCAGGGCCCCGCCGATGCTGTTGCCGATCCCCCAGGCCAACAGTGGCTCGAGGGCCTTGCGCTGATAGGCGAAAAAGTTCTCGTCGTGCATAGCGGCCCTATCTTACCCGATCTGGGCCGGGCGTCAATCTGGCCCACTTTCCAACCTGAAGCTGCGTCACGGGAGGGGCGCGGGGAGGCCTCTACGAGTATTTGACGGCTTCAGGAGGGGCGCGGGGAGGCTTGGCCTCCCCGAAAAAACCATTTTCAACCCGTCAAACAAGGTTGGACGGAGTCCTACGCCGCCCGTTCGCGGCGGGCGAGAAACTCGCTGACCGCCTCGTCGAGGCCGATCGACCCGGCCAGGATGCGCTCGTGGTAGGCCGGCACGAAGTCGAAGAGCAGCGAGTGCCCCGTCTGCAGTTCGCGCAACATAAGATGACCGTGGGCCCCCGCGGCGTCGAGCATGCCGCTCTCGCGGAAGGCCCGCTCGGTGGCCGCCACATCGTAGGGCACGCGCACGACGGTCGCCTGCCAGCCCGCGCGCTCGCGGGTCAGGCGGGCGTAGGCGGCGCGGCGGTCGCCGTCGAAGGGCAGCCCCACCGAGCCGACGTTGACCACCAGGGTCTGGCCGAGGCGACGCGTGAAGGGCATGTGGGTGTGGGCCGTGCAGAAGATGCTCACCGACGAGTCGATCTGCTGGCGCAGCTCGTCGTCGGGGGTATGGCGCATCAGGCCGTCGCGGTCGTGGCGCACCGAGGCGTGGAAGACGGCCAGGCTGGCCCCGTCGAGCTCGAAGCGCAGCTGCTCGGGCATGGCCGCGATCGTCTCGAGCCGGTCGGCCACCTGGGCGTGGGTCCAGGCGATGCTGCGGCTGAGCTCGTAGTGAGGGCCGCTGCTGGGGAAGTCGGGCCGCCTGCGCTCGTGGTCGAAGCTCAGCACGTAGCGCTCGTGGTTGCCGCGGATCACCTGCCAGCCATGGGCGGCGGCCCGCTCCATGACCAGCGCAAGGCAGGGGCCCGAGAGGGGGCCCCTGTTGACCGTGTCGCCCGCGACGATCACCAGGTCGGGCGACCAGGCGTCGAGCTCCTCGAGCATGGCGTGCAGCGCTGCGAGGTTGCCGTGGATGTCGGCGATTACTGCGATTTTCTCCATCGGTCTCAGTATAGCCAGGGCCGCGCAGACGGTCAATCGGACCAGAGTCGGGAGTATACTGGTGGCGGCCATCTGACCAGTCTCTGCAGGAGCCCCCATGTCGTCGCCGCGCACCGCGCCCCTTGTCGCCCTCGCACCCTGGCTCTTCGTCTTGCTCTGGAGTACCGGCTTCATCGGGGCCCGCTTCGGGCTGCCCTTCATCGAGCCGTTCACGTTCCTCAGCATTCGCTTCCTGATCGCCGCCTCGCTGCTGGCGGGGCTGGCCCTGGCCCTGCGCGCGCCCTGGCCGAGCAGCCGGCTCCAGGTGCGCCACATCGCCGTGGCCGGCTTGCTGCTGCACGCCGGCTACCTGGGCGGGGTCTTCTTCGCGATCGACCGCGGCATGCCGGCCGGGATCAGCGCCCTGGTGGTCAGCCTGCAGCCGATCCTCACCGCGCTGCTGGCCGGGCGGATTCTGGGCGAGCAGGTCAGCGGCCGCCAGTGGCTCGGCCTGCTGCTCGGCCTGCTGGGCGTCGCCATGGTCCTGGGCGAGCGGCTGATCGCGCCAGGGGCCGGGCTGCCGCCGATCACCCTGGCCAGCTTCACCGCCGTGGTGGTGGCCCTGTTCAGCACCACTCTGGGCACGATCTACCAGAAGCGCCACGGGGCCGGCATGCCCCTGCTCAGCGGCACCGCCCTGCAGTACGTCGCCGCCGGGCTCCTCGTCGGCCCCCTGGCCCTGCTCTTCGAGACCCGCGCGATCACCTGGGCCCCGCAGCTGATCTTCGCCATGCTCTGGCTGGTCTGTGTGCTCTCGATCGGCGCGATCCTGCTGCTGATGCTGCTGATCCGTGCCAACTCGACCGCCCGCGTGGCCAGCCTCTTCTACCTCGTGCCGCCCGCCACCGCTATCCAGGCCTACCTGCTCTTTGGCGAGCGCCTGGGCCCCCTCGCGCTGCTGGGGCTGGTTGTGGCCACGCTCGGGGTCGGGCTGGTGGTGGTTCAGCGCTGAGGCTGTGCAGCGAAAGCGTATCTAACGTATAATGCCCGCCAGTATGCGCCGCAACCGGCGCCCTGGAGGGAGTCATGGCGAAACCAATTGTTGCTATTGTCGGCAGGCCCAACGTGGGCAAGTCGACCTTCTTTAACCGCCTGATCGGCGAGCGTCGCGCGATCATCGAGGATATGCCCGGCACCACCCGCGACCGGCTCTACGGCGACAGCTTCTGGAACGGCCGCGAGTTCACCGTGGTCGATACGGCCGGTCTGCTCTTCGTCGACGAGGACCCCGACCTGCCCGATGGCGAGATGCACCGCCGTACCCGCGACCAGGCCCGCCTCGCCATCGAAGAGGCCGACGCGATCATCTTCGTCGTCGACGGCCGCGAGGGCCTGACCACGGCCGACGCCGAGGTGGCCGACATCCTGCGCCCGATGGCCAAGCACGTCGCCCTGGCCGTCAACAAGTGCGACAGCATCGAGCGGCAGCTCGACGCCGTCGAGTTCTACGCCCTCAACTTGGGCGACCCCATCCCCATGAGCGCCTTCCACGGCCTCGGCACCGGCGATGTGCTCGACCGGGTGGTCGAGATCTTCCCCCAGAACCAGGGCGAGGAGGAGGAGACCAATCACCTGCGCATCGCGATCGTGGGGCGCCCCAACGTCGGCAAGTCGAGCCTGCTCAACAAGCTGATCGGCCAGGAGCGCAGCGTCGTCTCGAATGTGCCCGGCACCACCCGCGACACGATCGACACGACGATCGTGGTCAACGGCGAGCCGGTGACCCTGATCGATACCGCCGGGATCCGGCGCTCGGGCCGCATCGAGCAGGGCATCGAGAAGTACTCGGTGCTGCGGGCCTTGCGGGCGATCGAGCGCTGCGACGTGGCTCTGCTGCTGATCGACGCCACCGAGGGCGTCACCGCCCAGGATACCCATATCGCCGGCATGGTCCTCGAGGCCAAGAAGGGCGTGGCCATCCTGGTCAATAAGTGGGACGCGATCGAGAAGGATAACCAGACCTACAACGACTTCGAAGAGCGCGTGCGCGAGGCCTTCAAATTCATCGACTTCGCGCCCATCCTCTTCATCTCGGCCCTCGACGGCCAGCGCACCGGGCGGATCATCCAACTCGCCCGCGAGATCCAGGACCAGCGCCAGAAGCGCGTGCCCACCGGCGAGCTGAACGCCTTCCTGCGCCAGGCCGTGCTCGATCAGCCGCCCATGGCGATCAAGAAGGGCGCCCACCTGCGGCTCTACTACGCCGTGCAGCCCCAGACCGAGCCGCCCGTCTTCCTCTTCTTCGCCAACGACGGCCTGCTCGTCCACTGGTCGTACGCCCGCTACCTCGAGAACCGTCTGCGCGAGCGCTACGACTTCGGCGGCACCCCGATCGTGATCGTCTTCCGCTCGCGCGAGAAGGAAAAGAAGGATAAGGATAAGGACAAGAAGGACGATAAGCAGGTCTTCTAGCCTGCTGACGCCCCAATGACCGCCATCACCGACTGGGTCTACGGCTGGGACGAGACGCCCGGGATCGTCTCGGTCTACGCCGATCGCGACGGCCGGGCCCTGGTCTGGCGTCGCGTCGGCGAGCAGCTCGTGCGCGAGCAAGAGCGCTTCCGCCCCTGGCTGCTCGCCGCCCACCTCGACGACCTGGCCCACCTCGGCGCGGCCCTGGCCGAGGGCGAGCAGAGCCACATCGGCTACACCGCCCTCGAGGGCCCCGCCGACGCGTACCGCTACCTGCTCACCGCCCGCTCGGGGCGCGCCCTCGAGAGCGCCCTCCTGGCCGGCGCGAGCAGGCGGCTCGGCCGCCCCGTGGCCTCGCTCTACGACCTCGACGACTACTACCGCGTCGCCCCCGTCGAGCAGTACCTCACCCGCGCCGGTCGGGTCTGCTTCCGCGGCCTGGTCTACGCCGACCTGCAGCGCATGCAGATCGACCTCGAGACCACCGCCCTCGACCCGGCCGAGGGCCGCATCTTCATGGTCGCCGTGCGCGACAGCCGCGGTTTCGCCCACACCATCGAGGCCCCCGCGCCCGCCGACGAGGCCGAGCTGATCCGCGCCCTCTGCGCTCTGGTGCGCGAGCGCGACCCGGACATTATCGAGAACCACAACCTCTTCGGCTTCGACCTGCCCTTCCTCGAGGCCCGCGCCGCCGCCCTGAACGTGCCCCTGCTGCTCGGGCGCGAGGGCGCGCCGCTGCGCCTCGAGCGGGTGCGCGAGGACCCGCGGGGCCGCCGCCACCGCTATAGTGTGGCCGGGCGCGAGCTGCTCGACACGCTCGACGCGGTGCGCCGTCACGACTTCGTGGCCCGCGACATGCCCAGCCATGGCCTCAAGGATGTGGCCCGCTACTTCGGGGTGGCCGGGCCCGAGCGCACCTATATCGCCGGGGCCGAGGTCTACAACACCTACCTGCGCGACCCCGAGCAGGTGCGGCGCTACGCCCTCGACGACGTGGCCGAGGTCGAGGCCCTCTCGCAGAGGCTGCTGGCGGCGCCCTTCGCCCTGGCTGGCATGGCCCCGCGCCGCTACGAGCGGGTGGCCTGGGCCGGGCCGGCGATGGGCATCCTCGAGCCGATGCTGATCCGGGCCTACCTGCGGGCGGGCGCGGCCCCGCCCCTCTCGCCGGCGGCCCGCGATGTACGCACGGGCGGCCACACCGGCGGGGCGCTCTTCCTCTTCGCCAACGGGGTGGCCCGCAATGTGGTCAAGGCCGACATCGCCTCGCTCTACCCCTCGTTGATGCGCGCCTACGGCATCGGTCCCAGCTGCGACCGCCTGGGCGCTCTGGTGGGCATCGTCGGCCACCTGCTCGAGGCTCGCCTGGGCCACAAGGCCGCCGCCCGCACCGCCCCGCGCGGCTCGCTCGAGGCCGGCCACCACCATGCCCTGCAGGCCGCCATGAAGCTGATCATCAACTCGGCCTACGGCTACATGGGCGCGGTGACCATGGGCCTCTTCGCCGATATGGACGCCGCCGACGAGGTTACTCGCCGCGGGCGCGCGGTGCTCGACATGGTGATCGCGGGCCTGCGCGTCCGCGGCGTGGCCCTGATCGAGGCCGACACCGACGGGGTCTACTTCGCCGTGCCCGAGGCCTGGGGCGAAGAGCGCGAGCGGGCCCTGGTGGCCGAGGTGGCCGCGACCCTGCCGGCCGGGATCGCCCTCGAGTACGAGGGGCGTTATGCCGCGATGCTATCGCATGAGGTGAAGAATTACGCTTTGCTCACCCACGGCGGCGAGCTGATCATGCGCGGAGTCGCCATGCGCTCCTCGCGCTCCGAGCCCTTCGGCGAGCGCTTCTTGCGCGAGGCCATGCGCCTGGTGATGGCCGGTGACAGCCTGGGCCTGCGCGAGCACTTCCTCGACACCGTCGCGGCTCTGCGCGGGCGCCGCGTGCCCGTGGCCGATGTCGCCACGCGCATGCGCCTCACCAAATCCCCGGCCGCCTACAGGGCCTCGCGCCAGCGCGAAGGTCAGTACGAGGCCCTGCTGGCCGCCGGACGCGAGAGCTGGGAGCCGGGCGAGCGCGTGCGCTTCTACCGGGCCGAGGGTGGGCGCTACGCCCTGCTGAGCGAGGAGCAGGCCGAGCATCCGCCCTACGACGCCGAGCACTATGTGCGGGCCCTGGTCGACAACTACGCCGACCGCCTGCGCAAGGCCTTCCGCCCCGCCGACTTCGACCAGATCTTCCGCACCGACGCCCAGCTCGGCCTCTTCGACCGCGACGTGGCCGGCATCGAGCCCCTCTGGATCGAACCGGCTCAGGGGTAGGCGCTCACCTCAGGCGACCCGCCAGTGCGCTGCTCGCCACTGGCAGCGCCATGTGACCCACTACTGTGCCTCGTTCACGGCGACCACCCGCGTGCTGTAGAGGTAGACGACATTGACCGTCAGCCCGAAGAGCACCCCGGCGACGGCCGCCATGAGACTGTAGGGCCAGGCCGCGGCGAGCGAGAGGCGCAGCAGGATGGTGCTGGCGACGAAGCCCGCGTTGCGGAAGACCAGCGGGTAGCTGTCCGAGAGCAGCAGCGAGAGCAGCAGCAGCAGCACGTCGGTGAAGACCAGCACCGTGAAGATGTCGGTGTAGAAGATCGTCGTCAGGGTGCGCGGCAGCGGGCCGTCGAAGAGCAGCACCTGGTAGATGGCGCTGCTCCAGGTCCAGATGCTCGTGCCGAGCAGGACGAAGAAGAGCACGCTCAGGCCCAGGGCGACGATCTTCTTCTGGGCGATGAAGAGGTTCAGGGCCGGGCCGGGCGGCGGGCGGTGGGCCTCGGGGTTGGCCCTCCAGCGGTTGACGTGGTAGAAGATGCCCACCAGCAGAAACAGCAGCACGCCCACGGCCAGGTCGATCACCACCTTGCGCAGCGGCCCGATCTGCGTCTCGACCTGGCTGAGGCTCTCGAACTCGGCCAGATCCTTGAAGACATTGCGTACCGTGATTAGCGAGATGATCTCGAACTGCCGCCCCAGGGCCAGGGTGGTCGACTCGGGCAGGGTCAGCACCAGCAGCAGCAGCTCATAGAAGAGGATGAAGCTGAACGGGGTATAGATCGCGCTCAGGTAGTTGCTGCCCACGATCCGCCGCAGCGGCTCGAGCGCCGGGAAGAGCGAGCAGGCCAGGATCAGCCCGAGGTGAATGACGAAGCCGATGATCGCCACGATCACCATCATGCGCTCCAGCCGATGCACGCCGCTGGGGTCGGCAAGCCGGTCGAAGAGCCGCGCCAGGCGCAGTTGGGCCCGCACCAGGGGCGCGCTCTCGCCGGGCAGGGCTGCCGGGTCAGTTGTGGCCATAGATACCTCGCTGGGCGAGGGGCGCGACGGCGGCGGCGCGTCCGTTGCTTATGGGACAATCTTTCATCATGATACTACATGGATGGGCGAAATGCTTCCAAAGCATGGCTTGCACGCATTTGTGCTATGATGAAGCGGGCCAGGCTGGCCTGTGTAGCTCGACGCAGAGCAGTGCGCGTCGCGCGGATGCAGGGGGCGAGCGAGGCCGACAGCGATCTTGCTGGCGGCCGTGGGCGAACAGCGACTCTATCGCCACCCTCCCTGTCGTCATCCTTCACACGGAGCACGTCTGCATGGCTGCGATTTGGCCCGGCAAACCCTACCCCCTCGGCGCAAGCTGGGATGGGCAGGGTGTCAACTTCGCCCTATTCTCGGCCCACGCCACCCGGGTCGAGCTCTGTCTCTTCGATAGCCCCGAGGCCTCCCGCGAGGCCACCCGCTTCGCCCTCCCCGAGCGCACCGAGGACATCTGGCACGGCTACGTGCCCGGCCTCGGCCCCGGTCAGCTCTACGGCTACCGCGTCTACGGGCCCTACAATCCCGCCCAGGGCCACCGCTTCAACCCCCACAAGCTGCTGATCGACCCCTACGCCCGCGCCCTCTCGGGCCCGATCAGCTGGGACAAGGCCCTCTACGGCTATCGCGTCGGCAGCCCCTACACCGACCTGACGATCGGCAAGCGCGACAGCGCTCCCTACGTGCCGCGCTCGGTCGTGGTCGACGAGCGTTTCGACTGGGGCGACGACCGCCGGCCCGATACCCCACTCCACGACTCGGTGATCTACGAGCTGCACGTCAAAGGCTTTACGCAGCTCAACCCCGCCGTGCCCGCGCCCCTGCGCGGCACCTACGCCGGCCTGGGGAGCGCGCCCGCCGTGGCCTATCTGCGCGAGCTGGGCGTCACCGCGGTCGAGCTGTTGCCCATCCACCATTTTGTCAATGACCAGTACCTGGTCGACAAGGGCCTGACCAACTTCTGGGGCTACCAGAGTATCGGCTTCTTCGCCCCCGACCCTCGCTACGCCGGCACATTCGGCCAGGGCGAGCAGGTGGCTGAGTTCAAAGCCATGGTCAAGGCGCTCCACGCCGCGGGCATCGAGGTCATCCTCGATGTGGTCTACAACCACACCGGCGAGGGCAACCAGCTCGGCCCCACCATCGCCTTCCGCGGCCTCGACAACGCCGCCTACTACCGGCTGGTGCCCGACAACCCGCGCTACTATATGGACCACACCGGCACCGGCAACAGTCTCAACACCACCCATCCGCGCGTGCTGCAGCTCGTGATCGACAGCCTGCGCTACTGGGTCACCGAGATGCACGTCGACGGCTTCCGCTTCGACCTCGCCCGCACCCTGGTCCGCGGCGAGGGCGATCGCCTCAGCTCGTTCTTCGATGTGGTCAAGCTCGACCCGGTGCTGGCCCAGGTCAAGCTGATCGCCGAGCCGTGGGACGTAGGCCCCGACGGCTACTGGGTCGGGCGCTTCCCCGCCCCCTGGGCCGAGTGGAACGGCAAGTATCGCGACAATGTGCGCAAATACTGGAAGGGCGACGGCGGGCAGGCCGGCGAGTTCGCCTCGCGCATCATGGGCTCGATGGACCTCTACCGCCATAATGGGCGGCGGCCCTTCCACAGCGTCAACTTCATCACCGCCCACGACGGCTTTACCTTGCGCGACCTGGTCAGCTATAACGAGAAGCATAACGAGGCCAACGGCGAGGGCAATCGCGACGGCGACACCCACAATAACGCCTGGAACTGCGGCGTCGAGGGCCCCACAGACGACCCTGCCATCAGCGAGCTGCGCCTGCGCCAGATCCGCAACTTCCTCGGCACGCTGCTGCTCTCACAGGGCACGCCCATGCTCCTGGCGGGCGACGAGCGCGGCCGCACCCAGGGCGGCAACAACAACGCCTACTGCCAGGACAACGCGGTCTCGTGGCTCGACTGGACGCCCGACCCCGAGGCCGAGGCCCTCTGCGCCTTCACGCGGCGCCTGATCGAGCTGCGCCGCCGTCACCCCATCCTGCACCGCCGCAGCTTCTTCCAGGGCCCGCTCAACCCCGGTGGCGCCGAGTACGACGTCGAGTGGCTCAGCCCCGACGGCCAGGAGATCGGGCCCGGGATGTGGAACAACGGCGAGTTGCGCTGCTTCGGCCTGCTGCTGAACGGCCGGGTCATGCGCGAGGTCGACGAGCGCGGTCGCCCCGTCCACGACGACGTGCTGCTCATCCTCTTCAACGCCGGCCACGACCCCATTCCCTTTATACTGCCCGACTGGCCCGACGACCCCATGTGGGAGGTGCTGATCGACACCGCCGACCCCGCGGCCAACGGCGGCAGGCAGCCCACCAGCGAGGTCTACCCCCTCGAGCCGCGCTCGCTGGTCGTGCTCGCCGAGCGCGCCCCCCACCCCCCGCCCCCGCCCGAGCGCATCGTCGTAGCCGATCGGCCACCGCCACTCCCGT
>CAZKTU010000179.1:0-13918 GCA_964555675.1 uncultured Oscillochloris sp. | reverse complement strand
TCGACCTCTCGCAAGGCATCAGCCGACAATCGTGTTTGACCCTGGCTGAGCTAACCGAGCATTGCGCGCATTACAGAGGATTGCCTGACAATCCCTATCTGGTTGAACGGGGAGTGTGTAGCTCCGACAATTCCGTGAGAGCACAGCTGTCTTCGACCCGGTTCGGTATCTGGAGATGCACCAGAGGCAAGGTCGACATAAGGTAGGCCAGGAGCATGCGCCGGCATAGCGGACGAGCCTTTCTGGCTCGTCATATCGCCCGGGCGAGCTGGGAGGCCAGCAGCGCTCAGCCCTGGCTCAAGCTCGATAGCGCCAGCGGCGGCGACGGGGCAACGGTGACGCTCACCCTGAACCCGGCGGATATTCCCCCGGGCGAAAGCGCGACGGCGACCATTACGTGGAGCACGACGGGGGCAAGCCCGGCGCAGTCCGTGCAGACACGCGTCCGTGTGGATCGCTTCAACCCCATCCTCGGCGTTGATCCGCCTGCCGACAACGCTGGGGCAAGCCGTCTTTACCTGTCGCTGCTGCGCCGCTAGAGCTCACGCGTCCTGGCAGCAGCCATGGCTCCTGCACGATGGGAGGGCGCCGAGGAGAGGGGCCGCCACCGGCGACGCCCTGGCCTTCGTCGCCGCTCCCGCTTTGTCGAGCCTTGGGCGTGTGATAGAATTGGGCGATCCCGTAACACACCCCCTGGTGTCACCGCTGAGTCGGAGCGCATATGCGCGGCCTGGCCCTCCGCCTGCTTGGCCCTCCACAGGTTACGCTAGACGGGTCAGCCGTCAGCTTCGACACGCGCAAGGCGATCGCGCTGCTGGCTTACCTCGCCTGCACCCGGCGCCCCCACACCCGCGAGACCCTCGCCGCGCTGCTCTGGCCCGAGTACGCCGACGCGCGCAACGCCCTGCGGCGGACCCTCTCCACCTTGCAGCACGCCCTTGGTCCAGGCTGGCTTGAGGCGGGGCGCGAGCAGATCCGCCTGGTCGACCGGCCGGACCTGTGGCTGGATGTCGTAGCCTTCGAGGCCCAGAGCGGCCCGGCCGCCGATGGCGAGACCCTCGCCGCCGGGCTGGCCCTCTACCGCGACGACTTTCTCGCGGGCTTCACCCTGCGCGACAGCCTGGGCTTCGACGAGTGGCAGCTTTTCGAGGCCGAGCGCCTGCGCCAGCGCCTCGCCCTGGGGCTCGAGTGCCTTGTCGAGCTCTCCATCGCGGATGGGGCGCACGCTGCGGCGATTGAGCCGGCCCACCGCCGCCTCGCCCTCGACCCGCTCCACGAGCCCACGCATCGCACGCTGATGCGCCTCTACGCCGCCACCGGCCAGCGCACCGCCGCGCTCCGCCAGTTTCGCGCCTGCGCCCAGCGCCTGGAGCAGGAGTTCGGCGCCGCGCCCGCCGACGAGACGGTTCAGCTCTACCAGGCGATCCAGCGCGCGTCGATGACCGCGGCGCCTTCAGCCCCTGGTACGGCGCACACCGCGAGTGCACCTCCGGCCCTCCAGCCCTCGCAGGCAGCGAACGAGCCACCGCTGGTAGGTCGCGAGGTCGAACTCACACGTCTCCGTGCCTGGTATGCCGCGGGCGCCGGCAGTCTCGCCGCGCTCAGCGGGCAGCCCGGGATCGGCAAGACCAGGCTGGCGGAGGAGCTGCTCGCCACAGCCATCCGCGCGGGCGGTGTCGTTCTCGCCGCCCCCTGCTACGAGGGCGAGGGTGCCCTGGCTTACGCCCCGATTGCCGCCCTGCTCCGCGGCGCCGTCGGCGCACTGCAACGATCGGATCGTGTAGACATGCTTGCGGGGGCTCAGGCGGCCGAAATTGCGCGGCTTGTCCCCGAGCTCGCCCGGCAGCTGGCGCTCCCGGAGCTTCCGCCCCTCACCGGCCCTGAAGCGCGTCGGCGCTTCTTCGAGGCGGTGGCCGAGCTGCTTTTTACCGCCTGCGCCGGTCCCGCCCCCGGCGTGATCTTCGTCGACGACGTCCACTGGGCCGATAGCGCCTCGCTCGACCTGCTGGCCTTCATTGCCCGGCGGCTTTCCGGGCGTGGCGCGCTGCTGCTCAGCTGGCGTGACGAAGAGGTGCCCGCCGACCACCAGCTGCGCGCGCTCCTCGCCGAGCAGCGCCGGGCCGGGCGGGCTGAGCTGCTCGCCCTGGCACCCCTCGACCCCGCGGCTGTGGCTGCGCTGGCGCGGGCTAATGGTGCGCACCTTGGCCCCGCGCTGCTGGCACGGCTGCACCAGGAGAGCGCGGGGCTGCCGCTCCTGATCGTGGAATATCTGGCAATGCTGCGCGAGCACGGCCTCCCAGCTGATGATCACGGCTGGCCCCTGCCCGGCCGCGCCCGCGACCTCCTGGAGGCCCGGCTGCGCCCGCTCGACGATCAGGCGCGCACGCTCCTGACCGCCGCCGCCGTGCTCGGGCGAGCGTTCGATCTGCCGACCCTCTGCGCGGCGGCCGCGCTCGCCGAGGAGACCGCTGTCGATAGCCTGGAGACGCTTCTGGGGCGCGGGCTGCTGGTCGAGGCGAGCGCCACACCGCTGCGCTTCGCCTTCGGCCACGAGCGCCTGCGGGCCCTGGCCTACGAGCGGCTCAGCCGCGCCCGCCGCTCGCTGCTGCATCGGCGTGTGGCAGCCTACTTCGCCGCACAGCGCGCCGCGACGTCGCGCTCCGGCCTCGCCGCCCAGGTGGCCTATCACGCGGCCACCGCCGGCGAGACAGTCCTCGCCGCGGCCCATCACCGGATAGCCGGCGACGAGGCTCGCGCGCTGGCCGCCAACGGCGAGGCGGCCGCCCACTACGCCGCGGCGCTAGAGTTTGCTCACCCCGAGCCAGCCGCGCTCCACGAGGCGCTGGGCGATCTGCTCGCCCTCGCCGGCAATTACCCCGACGCCCTGGTTCACTACAGCGCCGCGAGGCCCTTGATGGGCGCCGGGCGCGCCGTGACCCGGAAGATCGGGGAGCTGCATCACCGCCTGGGCGCCTGGGAGGCGGCCGAGGAGCAGTTTGCCGCCGCGCTGGCCGATACGGAGGCAAGCCTGACGGAGCGGGCATTGGCCTCGGCCGCCTGGAGTCTGACGGCGCGCCGCCGTGGGGAGCTCGCCCGCGCCGCCCGTCTCGCCGACGACGCCCTCGCGCACGCGGCGGCGGCGGGCGACCCGCGAGCGCTGGCCCGCGCTTACGGCGCCGCCGGCTCCCTCGCCGCCGAGCAAGGCGAACAGGCGACCGCGCTCGCCCACCTGGAGCGCGGCCTCGCCCTCGCGGAACAGCTCGACGACCCAGAGACCCTGGTCGCGGCCCTCAACCACCTCGCGCTGGCTCTGGCCGCCGGCGAACCTCAACGCGCGACCGCCCTGGCCGAGCGCGCCCTCGCCCTCTGCCTCGCCCGCGACGACCGCCATCGCGCCGCCGCTCTCCATAACACCCTGGCCGACCTGCGCCACGCCTCCGGTGATGGCGCGGCGGCCCGCGCCCATCTCCGCGAAGCCGTCACCCTGTTCGCCGCGATCGGCCACGACCAGCCGGCGATCTGGATGCTCACTGAGTGGTAGAGGAAAGCTGAAAGCCGAAAGCCCAGTTTTCCGATTTCAGCTTTCCCCCGTAACGCTCGCCGTAACGATCTCTGCACGCGCTCCACGCTACCCTGAGCATAAGCGGCGATGGAAGGGACCCGGATGAGGCGAGGCGTTTCGATGACAGCGATCCTCCAGCAAGTTCGGCGGGCCTTCCGCTGGCGTGAGGCGCCCGCAGCCCCCACCGCAACTCTGACCGCACAGGCGCCCCTTGACCCCGACACAGTGCGCGAGCTCGACCTCAGCGCCAGAGATGCGCTGGTCGCCTACCTACACACCGCGCCCGGGGTGATCGACCTCGCGTCCCTGCGCCTGGACTCGCCGCTGCTGGCGCGCTTGCGGGCCGAGGGCGCCCGCCTGATCGTCCCGCTGCTTAGCCAGGGCGAGCTGGTGGGCATGCTGACACTCGGGCCGCGCCGCAGCGAGCAGGACTACGCCGGCGACGACAAGATCCTGCTCGCCAACCTCGCAACTCAGGCCGCGCCGGCCCTGCGGGTGGCCCAACTGGTCCGCCAGCAGCGCGCCGAGGCCCGCGAGCGCGAGCGGATCGCCCAGGAGCTGCGGGTCGCCCGCCTGATCCAGCAGACCCTGCTGCCGCGCGAGATCCCCGCCGTGCCCGGGTGGGGCATCACGCCCTACTACGAGCCGGCCCGTGAGGTGGGCGGCGATTTTTATGATTTCATCGCCCTGCCCCACGGCCACCTGGGCCTGGTGATCGCCGACGTGACCGACAAAGGCGTGCCGGCGGCGCTGGTGATGGCGATGACCCGCAGCGTGCTGCGGGCGGCCGCGACCAGGCTTGAGTCGCCAGGCGCGGTGCTCGCTCGCGTCAACGACATGCTCGTGCCGGATATCCCGGCCAACATGTTCGTCACCTGCTTTTATGCCGTGCTTGAGCCGGTCACGGGGCGGCTGCAGTTCGCCAACGCGGGCCACGACGTCGCCTACTGGCGCACGGCTGAAGGCGCGCTGCATGAACTGCGGGCCCGCGGCATGCCGCTGGGCCTGATGGAGGGCATGGTCTATGAGGAGCATGAAGTGCAGCTGGGAACAGGCGACCACATCCTGCTCTACAGCGACGGGCTTGTGGAGGCCCACAACCCCGGGCGCGAGATGTTCAGCTTCGAGCGGCTCGCCGCACTGGTGGCGGGCGCATCCGGCAGCGGTCAGCCGCTGATCACACAGCTGCTGGACGAGCTGGCGCGCTTTACCGGCCCGGGCTGGGTTCAGGAAGACGATATCACCCTGGTGACGATCGAATGTCTGGCCCTGCCCGCGCCGTCGCGCACCGAGCAAAGGGAGGCTGTGATGGCGCACACGGCAAGCCCTGGCGATGAGTGGCAGACGCTGGCCGAGCTGCTGATCCCAAGCGCGCCCGACAACGAGCGCCTGGCGATGGAGCAGGTCGCCGCGGCGGTGGCAGGGCTGGCACTGCCGGCCCTGCGCCTGGAGCGGCTCAAGACCGCGGTCGCCGAGGCGACCATGAACGCCATGGAGCACGGCAACGGCTACCGGGCCGATCAGCCGACCCGAATCGCGGTGCGCCGCTCTCCCACGACGCTGTCCGTGCAGATCTTCGACCACGGCGCGGGGCCGCCGGAGGAGCCGGATGCGCCGGACCTGGAGCTGAAGCTCGACGGCCTTCAGTCACCCCGCGGCTGGGGCCTGCACCTGATCCGCCACATGGTCGACGAGCTGCAGGTGAGCCACGAGGACGGGCAGCACGTGGTGGAGCTAGTGGTGAGGCTTGAGCGCGCCGCGTCGCAGGGGTAAGGTGAAACGGCGGGTCGTAACTATCGAGCTTCCGTTATGCGCTTTGCGCTTCTGGGAAGGAGGGCGTGATGCCCACTGCACAACCCTTCGACGCGAGTGTGCGTCGGCAGCCGCGGGCGGCGATCATCGAGTTGCGTGGCGAGGTGAACGCCTCGGCTGAGGCGACGCTTAGCGCCGCCTACGCCCAGGCCGAGCGGGACGACCCCGAAGTAATCCTGCTGAACTTCGCACAGGTCGACTACATGAACAGTACCGGGATCGCCCTGGTGGTGGGGCTGCTGGCGAGGGCGCGCAAGAGCAAGCGCCGGATTGTGGCCTGCGGGCTCAGCCCCCACTACCGCGAAATCTTTGAGATTACGCGCCTGGCAGACTTTATGCCCGTCTTCCGCGATGAGACCAGCGCGCTGACGGCTCGCCTCGAGGCGTGAGGAGATCGTGAAACGCTCCATTCGATAACAAGCATGTTGTTGATGCACAGGTTGCATCTCAAGGGGGGAACTATGGATACCTCGATCACAACCCGTGGGGTCGGACAGGGCACCAGTGTGCTGGACATTCGCGGCGACATCACGACTGGCTCCGAGGCGGCGCTGATGAGCGCGTACGGCGAGGCGACGGGGGCGAGGACGGTGCTGCTGAACTTCGCCGGGCTGGAGTACATGAACTCGGGCGGGATCGGTCTACTGGTGACGCTGCTGATCCGCGCGAAGCGGGCGAACCAGCGGCTGCTGGCCTGCGGGCTGAGCGAGCATTATCGGCAGATCTTCGAGCTGACCCGGCTCAACGACGCAATCGGCATCTTCCCGGACGAGGCCACGGCGCTGCGGGCGGTGTAGGACGATCTCAACTTCGCTCTCGACGCCGGGCGGCGCGGCCCTGGCCGTAACGCTCGCCGTAACGCTTCTTGCACGCCCGTCCCGCTACACTCGCCCCATCAGGACGAGCGAAGGAGGCCAGCGATGAACGAAGAAGCGACCACCCCCCGCGATGCCGCTCATTGGGCGCCGAAGACCGCGGCCCTCAAGGTGGGCGAACTGCCGCCCGAAGCAGTCAATCTGAACGTCGACGGCCGCCAAGTTGTCGGCCCGCTCCAGGGCTTTGGCCAGCTCTGGCAGAAAACCTACCGGATCCGTCTCGCCGGCTCTCAGGCCACGCCCGAAGCGGTCATCGCGGCCTGGAAGACCCATTTCCCGGAGTTCCAGCCGCCGCAGAACCGCTTCTTCCCCTCGCTGGCCGGCGTCTCCCCTGGCGAGGTTGTGCTGATCAACGCCTCGCTCCAGGGCATGCCGGTGCAGACCGGGGTGCTGGTGCTCTACGCCGACGAGGTGAGCTTCACCCTGATGACGCCCGAGGGCCACCCCGAGTCGGGCTGGGTGACGTTCAGCGCATGGGAGGAGGACGGCTGCACGGTCTGCCAGGTGCAGAGCCTCGCTCGCGCCAACGACGTGCTGTACGAGGTGGGTTTCGCCCTGGGTGGCTCGGCGGCCCAGGAGGCGATCTGGCGTCATGTGCTCAGCAGCCTGGCTGCCCATCACGGGGTGATGGACGAGGCGGTAGCCTTCGAGAAGCAGTGTGTGGATCGGCGGCTCCAATGGGGCCAGGCGGGCAACCTGTGGCAGAACGCGGCGATCCGCTCGCTGCTCTACGCCCTTGGGCGGCCGTTCCGAAGAGGCTGAGATGGGCGTTTTCGCGGGAGATGCAGGCGTCGAAGGACGCCGCTGGAATCGTGGGGCCTGGCTCACGCTGGCCTTCGTCGTGGGCTTCGCGCTCTTTTCCTCCACTGTTTCGGCACTGGTGCTGCGTCAGCCCTCAGACGGCTGCGTGGTGGCCGAGCCAAGTGGCATGAGCCAGATCGTTGCGGCCTGCTACGGTGAGCGACCTACTCCACTCCGCCCCGGCGACGAGCTGCTGGCGGCGGGCGGGATTTCGCTGATCGTCGATGAGGAGGAGTTCTGGGCACGGGCGCAGCTTCCCGCGGGTTGGGGCGCCGGGGCAACGATCGATTACAGCGTGCGGCGCGACGAGGAGATCCTGACCCTGCCGGTGCCGATCGATCCGCTCAGTTGGCCGGGGGTGGCGCGGGTCTTCGCCTACACCGCGACGACGGAAACCGGCGAATATGTGCTCTACATCGGCTTCCTGTTGATCTTCCTGCTCGCTCCGCAGAGCATCGCGGCGCGCGCGCTCTTCGTCTGCTTCGGCGCTCACTTCGCCGTCACCAAGCTCGGCTGGGCCGGATCGCCGGTGCTGAGCGCCACCTTTTTTGTGCCGGAGTGGCTTTTCCCGCCGGTCTTTTTCGTCACCACCTTCTGGATCTGGATCTACTGGCCCTCGCTGCTGCTGCTGGTGCTCAGCTTCCCGCGCCGGGCCTGGCCGGTCTCGCGGGCGCCTCGCACCGTTACCGTGTTGATCTACGCCATCCCAGTGCTGGTGGGGCTCTTCACGCTCCTTACGCGCCAGCCGCTGCCGTACCTGATCGTGCTGCTCGGCCAGATCGCCCTGCTGCTGGTCGCGTTTGTCGCCGTGCCGATCCATACCTTTTTTCGCATGCGCGACCGGGCGGTGCGGGCCCAGACCGGCTGGCTGCTGCTGAGTCTCGGCGCCTATCTGGTGCCGGTGGCCATTCTCTACCCGCTCTCTTTTGGCAATCCGGACCTCTTCGAACAGGTCAACAGCTTCTTCTTCACGCCCGTCCTTTACGTGCTGCTCACCGCACTCACGCCGCTCAGCCTCGGTATTGCGATCACCCGCTACCGGTTGTTCGACATCACCGTCGTCATCAGGCGCACGTTGATCTACGGTGCGCTCACAATTACGCTGGTGGGGACCTACTTTCTCAGCGTGATCGGGCTCCAGGCGCTCTTCGTGCGTGTGACCGGACAAGAGAATACCCTCGCCGTCGTCGCAAGCACCCTGGCGATCGCCGCGCTCTTCCAGCCGCTGCGTTCGCGCGTGCAGGCCTTCATCGACCGGCGCTTCTTCCGCAAGAAATACGATGCTCAGCAGGTGCTGGCCCGCTTCGCCGCCCGCGCGCAGCAGGAGGCGGATCTCGACACGATCAGTGCCGACATCCTGGGCACGGTGCGCGAGACCCTGGAGCCGGAGCAGGTCACGCTCTGGCTGGTGCGGCGGCGCCCGTAACGCCCGCCGTAACGATTTTCCCCGCGCTCGATTGTTATGCTGCCCTCGTTCGACCCGGAACACGTGACGACGAGGAGCATCTGTATGGACTACATCGGTCTGGCGATCCTGATTGCGCTCGCGCTGCTGTTCGCCTTCCTGGCCTACCGCGCCTTCACTGCCCGGCGGCTCTGGGTGAAGCTGCTGGGCGGCCTGCCCACTGCCCTGCTCGCCCTGATCTTCGGCGCCGCGTTCGGCCTCGCTCTGGTGGGCTACAACAAGCTCAACGCCGTGCGGCCCAACCCGCCGTCGCAGCTGATCCTGCAGAGCACCCCGCAGCTGGTGGCCGAAGGCGAGCGTTTTGCCCGCGCATGCATCGGCTGCCACACGGCCAGCGGCCAGGCGCCGCTGACCGGCCAGGACTTCTTCGGCGCCAATGGCGGCCCGCCGATAGGCACGGTCTACGCATCCAATCTTACGCCGGCGCACCTGAACACGTGGAGCGACGGCGAGATCATCCGCGCGATCCGGGAGGGCGTGGGCCGCGACGGGCGCTCGCTGATGATCATGCCCTCGGCCGGCTTCCGCAACCTGAGCGACGACGATGTGCTGGCCCTGCTGGCTTACCTGCGCGCCCAGCCTGCGGCCGGTGAGCCGAGCCCTTCGCGGCAGATCAACGTGATCGGCGCGATCTTGATCGCCGCTGTCTTCCCGGACGACGGCTTCAGCGCCCAGCCGCCGATCGTCGCCCCCGTGGTCGCGCCGCCGCGCGGCCCCACCGCAGCCTACGGAGGGTACCTGGTGAACCTGGGCTGCCGGGACTGCCACGGGGCGAACCTGGCCGGCGTACCCCCCGGTGGCGACGGTCCGCCCCCTGGCCCCAATCTCACCACGCTCCCGCAGCGCATGAGCGCCGAGCAGTTCGTGGCCCTGCTGCGCACCGGCCAGTACCCCGACGGGCGCACGCTCAGCGAGAACATGCCCTGGCAGGATCTGGCGAGCTTCAGCGACGACGACCTGCGGGCGATCTACGCGCACCTTGCGGACCTGGAGCCGCTGCCTGATAATCGGTGAGCTCGTGGTGGAGAAGAGGAGTCAGCTCCGATGCAGCGACGCAAACAATTCTGGCTGGCCTGGGCGCTCTTTGGCTTTGCCGCCATCAGCAGCATCGCCCCTGTTCTGGTTGAGCTGGCTTCCCGTCGTGAAGCGCTTGCACTCGACCTGCTCAACACGCTCTGGTTCGACATTGCGATTGTACCCACGTTGGCCGGCGTCGGCGCGCTGATCTATGCGCGCCGGCCCAACAACCGCATCGGCCTGCTGCTGCTCATCCCTTCGCTGATGCTGTCGATCATCACCTTGATCCAGCCGTATCTCTACCAGTTTACGGCTGAGCCGCCGCCGGCCACCCCGCTGCTGCTGTTCCTGGTCTGGCTCACCGGCTGGGGCTGGATCTGGCTCATCTTCCCACTGCTGCTCATCGTGCAGCTCTTCCCGAGCGGCAGGCCGCTCTCGCCGCGCTGGCGCACTGTTGCATACGTCACAGTGGGATGGGCGGCGCTATTTGTGCTCGCTGTGACGCTCTCGCAGGTCTACACCACGGTCGAGCCGCCCCTGGTGGAGCTGGCTAACCCATATGGCCTGATCGAATCTCAACAGCTCGACCTACTGATTGGCCTCGTCTGGATCCCTGGCCTGTTGCTTCTGACCGGGCTCAGCACGGTCGCGCTGGTGTTGCGCTTCCGGCGCGCGGGGCCGGTCGAGCGCGGGCAGATCAAGTGGCTGTTGTACGCCTGCACGCTTTTCGCAGGGGTCTATATCGGCGGCGGGCTGCTTGGCGTCGCGGGCGAGTCGACGCCGGGCGGAAAGATCTACAGCCTCTTCTTCAACCTCACCGTCCTGGCGCTCCCCATTGCGATCGGGATGGCCATCCTACGCCATCGGCTCTTCGACATCGACATTATCATCAGGCGCACGCTGCTGTACACGGCGCTGACGCTCACCCTGGTGGGAGCCTACTTCCTCAGCGTGATCGGGCTCCAGGCGCTCTTCGTGCGTCTGACCGGGCAGGAGAGCACGCTCGCCGTCGTGGCAAGCACCCTGGCGATTGCCGCGCTCTTCCAGCCGCTGCGGGTGCGAGTGCAGGGCTTCATCGACCGGCGCTTCTTCCGCAAGAAGTACGATGCCCAGCAGGTGCTCGCCCGCTTCGCTACCCGCGCACAACAGGCGGCGGATCTCGACAAGGTGAGCGCGGATGTGCTCGGGACGGTGCAGGAAACTCTGGAACCGGAGCAGGTCACGCTCTGGTTGGTGCGGAGATCGTGATGGGCAGCTACGATACGGTGGTCGTCGGGGCGGGGCCGAACGGCTTGACGGCGGCGTGCCTGCTTGCGCGGGCCGGCTGGCGAGTCGCGCACATGGACGAGCTGCCCGCCGCACGAGCCTACCTCTTCGACCTTACCCCGCGCCAACTCCTCGCCATCGCCGGCGAGCGCCTGCCCGCCGGCTAACGGCGCAAGCTGGAGCGCTTTCGTCACGGTCCCATTGTCAGGCAAAGCCTTGTAATGCGCGTACTGATCGGCCAGAAGCTGGTCGAATATATCGCGCATTACCAGGGATTGCCTGGCGCCTCGTTGTAGCTGAACTTTGTTGCGTGTGTGCCAGGTTGGTCAACTGATAGTGGCGCTGCCCTTGACACAAGTGTGCTGCACCCCTATACTTAATAACATGCTTAACCATGCGTTAGCGCTCGACCGTCTATTCCACGCACTCGCCGACCCGTCGCGGCGCGCGATTGTCGAGCGGCTCAGCCGCGGGCCTGCGTCGGTCAGCGAGCTCGCCAGGCCGCTTGCGATCTCACTGCCGGCGGTGGTGCAGCACCTGGAGGTGTTGGAGGCCAGCGGCCTGATCCGCTCGCAGAAGGTGGGTCGGGTCCGCACCTGCCAGATCGAGCCGGCCGCACTTCGCAACGCCGAGCAGTGGATCAGCGAGCGGCGCACCAGCTGGGAACAGCGCCTTGACCGTCTTGGCGCCTATTTCGCCGCCCACCCGGATGAAACAGACGAAGGGCACACCCCATGACCGAGCGCTCTATTGTCCACGCCACGTTCCTCGTCGAGCGCAGCTACCCCGTCCCGCCCGCGCGCGTGTTCGCCGCCTGGGCTGACCCGGCGATCAAGGCGCAGTGGTTCGGTGCCCCTGACGAGAGCGTGGTTGACCCGGCCGTCTTCGACTTTCGAGTGGGCGGGCGCGAGTCCAGCAGCGGTATTGCACCCAACGGCCAGGCCTACCGCTACGAAGCCCACTTCCACGACATCGTGCCAGACCAGCGCATCGTCTACGCCTACGAGATGCTGCTCGACAACGTGCGCATCTCGGTCTCGCTGGCGACGATCGAGCTCGTTTCCGAAGGGACGGCCACGCGGATGCTTGTCACCGAGCAGGGCGCCTATCTCGATGGGCTCGACACACCCACCCAGCGCGAGCAGGGAACCGGATCCCTGCTCGACCGGCTCGGCGCGCTGCTTGCCCGCCCCTGAGCGTTTTCACCCTCCGCATACCGCGTCACCTGTGAAGGAGTCTGATGAAACTCCTGCTCACCTCCGCCGGAATCACCAACGCCAGTATCCGCCAGGCCCTCGTAGAGCTGCTCGGCAAGCCGATCACCGAAGCCAGCGCGCTCTGTGTTCCTACCGCCGTCTACGCCCTGCCCGATGGGCCGAGCGACGCCTGGCTGACGCTGCGGGCCTTCGACTTGGGCTGGCGCTCGTACGGCCTGCTGGAGCTGACGGTGCTGCCCAGCCTGCCTGAGGAGCACTGGCTGCCCGCCCTGGAGGCCGCCGATGTGCTGCTGGTAGGCGGCGGCAACACCGGCTACCTGAGCCACTGGCTACACCAATCCGGGTTCGCCGCTTTGCTGCCCGCGCTGCTGCGAGACACGGTCTACGTCGGCGTGAGCGCTGGCAGCATGATGCTCACCCACAGCCTGAACGTCCACCGCCCGACCCTGGAGGCCACGGGTGTCTACTATGACGACGAGTACGACGAGGCCGCGCCCCGTGGTGCCGGTAGCGACCGCACGCTGGGGCTCGTTCCGTTTGTGATCCGCCCGCACCTGAACGCGGACTACTTCCCGCAGATTACGCCCGAGCGAGTGGCCGAGATGGCCGCCCGGCAGACGGTGCCGCTCTACGCCTTCGACGACCAGAGTGCGCTGAAGGTGGTCGATGACAAGGTCGAGGTCGTCTCCGAGGGTACGTGGCAGCGCTTTGAGCCGCCGCAGGCATAGCGCTCGTATGAGCAAAGGAGCCGGACGATGGGGACGGTGCTGCTAGACATGGCGGTCTCGCTCGACGGGTTTGTGTCGGGGCCGAGTGGCGGCGACGACGGACTGCACGACTGGTACTTCGAGCCGAGCGGTAATGCTAGCCTGGTGATCGACGAGCTGCTGGCGGGTATTGGCGCAATGCTGCTCGGGCGGCGTGTGTTCGGCGAGCAGCCCGACGGCTTCGACACGCCCTACAAGGTGCCGCACTTCGTGCTGACCCGCACCCCGCGGCCGACGGTGGAAAAGAATGGTGTGCCATTCATCTTCGTCTCCGAGGGCATCGAAGTAGCGGTGGCGCGGGCGCAAGCGGCCGCGGGCGACAAGATTGTCTGCGTGGCCGGCGGTGCAGAAACGGCGCAGCAGCTGCTCAACGCTGGCCTGATCGATGAGCTACAGCTCCACGTTGTTTCGCGCTTTCTCGGCGGCGGACTACGCCTGTTCGATGGACTGGCGCCCACGCAGCTGGAGCGCATCCGTATCCTGGAGTCGCCCGGCGTCACGCACCTGCGCTTCCGTGTGCTCAGGTGATGAGGAGAAGCACAAGCGATGTCACTCGTCCGAGTCCAGAACTTCTCTCTCTCGCTCGACGGGTTCGCCACCGGCGAAGGGCTCAGCTTCGACGCACCGTTCGGCCACGCCGGTGAAGGGCTGCACAAATGGATGTTTGCCACCCGCTTCGGCCGCGAGATGCTCGGTCAGTCCGGCGGCACCAGCGGCGTCGACGAGGCCTTTGCGCGAATGTTCGCTCCTGGGATCGGCGCCGAGATCATGGGCGCCGGAAAGTTCGGCCCGCCTGGATGGCACGAGGATGTTGCGTGGCAGGGCTGGTGGGGTTCCAACCCGCCGTTCCACACACCGGTCTTCGTCCTCACCCATCACCCACGCCCGTCGCTTCTGATGGAGGGCGGCACGACGTTTCACTTCATCGATGTTTCGCTTGCCGAGGCGCTTGCCGCGGCTCGCGAGGCTGCGGACGGTCAGGACATACGCATCGGCGGAGGTCCCACTATACTGGGGCTCGCCCTGCCCATGCGCCGACACAGGGCCAAACAGGGCCAGCAACAGTGCGAGCAGCACGCCTCGTTGCAGCTTTTGCCGCATGCTTGTCCTCCTCCATGCCGACGAGTGTTCCCTAC
>CAZKTU010000178.1:0-14085 GCA_964555675.1 uncultured Oscillochloris sp. | reverse complement strand
TGGGTGCGCCCATACGGGAGGCTGGGTGCGCCAGCGCAAGGGCCGCGTCGGCGCCGCCGGCGAGGGCGGTCAGGTGAGCTGAGCGTGGCGTCTGGTCAGCCTTGACTCGCCTCGCGCTGGAGGGGTGCTCAGTCTACATCGGGCTCGATGCGGACCTCGAGGGGCGGGCCGAGGCCCTCGATCAGCAGGACCGCGGGCACCGCGGGCAGGGTGGCGGTGCCGGAGTAGTCGAAGGGCGCGCGAAAGGCCCGCTTGCCGAAGCGCAGCACTGCCTGCGCGCGCACGGGCGGCGAGACCACCACGCTCATGACCCAGAAGCCCGGCTCGCCGCTACGGGCGTACAGGGCGATGCGGTAGATCCCATCGGCCTCCTCGGCGAGCAGCATCGGCTCGTCGTCACCCCAGGTGGCCCCGAGGGCTACATGCGGAGCGAAGACCTGATGGAGAAAGTCTCGCGTCAGGCGCAAGACCGGCCAGGGGGCGAGGGTCGTGCGGCTCATCAGCAGCGAGGACACAGGCCACAGCTCGCCGGCGGCCGCGGCGGCGAGTAGTGCAGCGCTCAGGCGTGCCTCCTCGGCGCAAGCGCTGCAGGACCACAGGTGCCACCAGACGCCGGGGAAGCGCACAGCGGCTACGGCTTCGCCCTCGGCCTTCTCGAGATCGTGATAAGCGGGGAGATCGTCCATCTCGGCGCAGACCAGTTGGCGGGCCAGACTCGGCACGGCATAGCGCTCGGCCAGAATGGTTGCGATCGCGGCGCGACAAGTCATGCAGGCGCCGACATGAGCGATGAGCTCTGGGGGCATGGGGTCGTCCCCGCTGATCAGACGTTGTGCTGCTTCACAGAGCATGTTCGTCACGCAGGCGCGCTCCTTCAGCCTTCAAGCGAGCGGGCGAGGCGTAACGTCCGCTCCTCTAATCAGTAGCCGTGCTTGGCGTGAGCCAGGCGGATCGGGTGGGTCACGCTCTAGACGGTAACGACACAAGACAGCCGCGACAGAAGCCAGCATGTCGGCAGACGACACGCGATTGTCTCCAGGTAGGACGAGGGGCTCTGGATCGGGCCGATCGCCGCAAGCGCAGCGGCTTCATTCGGCTACTTGCCACATAGGTACTACACATAGTTAGCGTCGGATAGGGCCAGTATACCTGATTGGGGAGGCTCGCGCCAGAGTGGCTGCGGTCAGTGTCAGACCGAGGGGGAACTATGGGGCGATCCTCGTTTGAAGCCGTCACATGCGCTTGGGCGCTCTACATAAGACAATTCCAACCCGCCCGGTTGGGCTTGCAGGTAGCGCTGCGCGGCACTCGCTGCCCGGCCTCGCCCGCACGGGGGCCGTGGTATACTCTCGGGCGTCGTGCAGCGCCAGCAGAAGCCGAGAGTGCGATGTTTACCCCCGCCAGCCTGATCCGCCCCGCGATCGCCGAGCTCGAGCCGTACACGCCGATCCTGCCGCTAGACGTGCTGGCCGCCCGTCTGGGCTTGCCTGTCGAGCGACTGGTCAAGCTCGACGCCAACGAGAACCCCTACGGCCCGGCGCCCGCGGCCCTGGAGGCCCTGGCCCGCGAGCCGTACTACCATATCTACCCCGACCCGGGGCACACCCGCCTGCGGGCGGCCCTGGCCGAGTACACGGGCCAGCCCGCCGAGCGGATCCTCTGCGGCGCCGGCGCCGACGAGCTGATCGACCTGATTCTGCGCCTCTGTCTGGCCCCCGGCGACGCCGTGATCGACTGTCCGCCCACCTTCGGCATGTACAGCTTCGACACGGGCGTCTGCGGCGGGCGCGTGGTCACGGTGCCGCGGCGAGCCGACTTCAGCCTCGACGTGGCGGGCATCGAGGCCGCGGCGGCGGCGAGCGGGGCCAAGATCCTCTTCCTCACCTCGCCCAACAACCCGACCGGCAACCTGATGCCGCCCGAGGAGCTCGAGCGTCTGCTGGGCCTGCCCCTGCTGGTGGTGGTCGACGAGGCCTACGTCGAGTTCGCCGGGGTCGGGCAGGGCTACGGGGCCTGGGTCGGGCGCCACGAGAACCTGGCGGTGCTGCGCACCTTCAGCAAATGGGCGGGCCTCGCCGGCCTGCGGGTCGGCTACGGCCTGCTGCCACCTTGGCTGGCCGAGCAGCTCTGGAAGATCAAGCAGCCCTACAACGTGAGCGTCGCCGCCCAGGAGGCCGCGATCGCCTCACTGGCCGAGCGCGCGCACCTGCTCGCCAATGTCGAGCGCATCGTCGCCGAGCGCGAGCGGCTGCTGGGCCTGCTGGCCGAGTTGCCCTTTCTGCACCCGCACCCCAGCGCGGCGAACTTCATCCTCTGCCGGGTCGCGGGCCGCAACGCCCGCGAGTTGAAGCTGGCCCTCGAGCGCGAGGGCGTTCTGGTGCGCTACTACAGCAGCGCGCTGCTGCGCGACTACATCCGCGTCAGCGCGGGCACCCCCGAGCAGGGGGACGCGCTGCTGCAAGTGCTGCGCGCATTGGCCTAGCGCCCCGCACGCCCGATCGGCGGGGCCGCGCAGGCGACAGCGCGCCGCGGCCTGCTGCGCCCTTGACACCCGCCGGGCGGCGGTGGTAGGGTTCTGGGGCGGCGACGGGCGTCGCGGCGATGGGGGGGGTGATGCTGGAGTATATCCGTGCCGTCCCGGCGCTGTTGAGCCAGCCGGTGCGGCTGCTGCGGGCCTACCCCGTAGCGGCGCTGCGGGCCGACCTGCTGGCCGGGGTGACGGTGGGGCTGGTGCTGGTGCCCCAGGCCCTGGCCTTCTCGCTGCTGGCCGGGCTGCCGCCGACCATGGGCCTCTACGCCGCCGTGACCGCCGCGATCGTCGGCGGGCTCTGGGGCTCGTCGAGCCACCTGCACAGCGGCCCGACCAATACCGCCTCGATCCTCACGCTCTCGGTACTGGCGCCGCTCTTCGCCGTCGGCTCGCCCGAGTTCATCGCCGCGGCGGGCCTGATCGCGTTGCTGGCGGGGGCGATCAGGCTGCTGATGGGGCTGGCGCGCCTGGGCGTACTGGTCAACTTCGTCTCGGACTCGGTGGCGGTGGGCTTCACGGCCGGGGCGGGCATCCTGATTATCTCGAACCAGATCGGCCCGATCTTGCGGGTGCCGATCGCGCCGACCGAGGGCCTGCTCGGCACGCTCAGCTCGGCCGGCCTCCAGCTTGGCGAGGCCCACACGCCCTCGATCATCCTGGGCCTGGGCTCGGCCGCCCTGATCGCCCTGTGGCCGCGGGTGACGCGGCAGATCCCCGCGGTGCTGGTCGGGGTGATCGGGGGCGCCGTGATCGCCTGGGGTCTGGCTCTCAGAAGCCAGGGGGTGCGCGTGTTGGGCGAGTTGCCGGCGGGGCTGCCGCCCGTGGCCAGCCTGCCGCTCTTCGACCTCGGCCTGATCGGCCAGCTGGCCAACGGGGCCCTGGCGATCGCGATCATCGGCCTGGTCGAGGCCGTGGCGATCGCGCGGGCCGTGGCGGGCTACTCGCGGCAGCGCCTCGACAGCAACCAGGAGTTCGTGGGCCAGGGCCTGGCCAATATCGCCGCGGGCGTCTTCAGCGGTTACCCCACCTCGGGCTCGTTCAACCGCTCGGCCCTCAGCTACCAGTCGGGCGCGAAGACGGCCATGGGCAGCGTCTTCTCGGGCCTGTTCGTGCTGGCCGCCACCTTCGCCTTCGGGGCGCTAATCGCCGAGATCCCGCGCCCGGTGCTGGCCGGGGCTCTGGCCGTCACCGCCTGGAGCATGGTCGACCTGAAGACAATGCGGCGGATCTGGCGGGGTGCGCCGGGCGACGCGATCATTATGGCGGTGACCTTCGCGGCCACGCTGCTGCTGCCGCTGCAGTTCGCCATCCTGATCGGCGTGCTGATGTCCCTCGGCTACTACCTGCTGCGCACTAGTGCGCCGCGGGTCCTGGCCGTGCTGCCCGACGAGGGCTTCAAGCACTGGTCGCACCACCCCGAGCGCCCCCAGTGCCCCCAGCTGGCCGTGGTCGACGTGCTCGGCGACCTCTACTTCGGGGCGGTCAACCACGTCGAGGAGGCGATCTACGATATCCTGGCCGAGACGCCGGGCCAGCGCTTCCTGCTGCTGCGCATGCACAGCGTCCAGCACCTCGACATCAGCGGCGTGCGTATGCTCGAGAGCGTGCGCAATGTGCTGCGCGACCGCGGGGGCGACCTCTACCTGACGCGGGTGCGCGACCCGGTGCTGCACCGTATGCGCCAGGCCGGCTTCTACGCGCAGCTGGGGCCGGGCCACTTCCTCGACGAGGACGCGGCGATCGACACGCTCTTCTACAAGGTGATCGACCCGGCCGTCTGCATCTACGAGTGCGAGCGACGGGCCTTCCTCGAGTGCCACAGCCTGCCCAAGCGCACCCTGGCGGGGGCGGCCCCGCCCATCCCACTGCTGCCCCTCGGGGCGGCGCCGGCGCCCAGTGTGGCCGGGCGCGAGCTGTGGGAGGAGCTGCGGGGCCAGGCGCCGCCCCTGGTGGTCGACGTGCGCGAGCCGCGCGAGTTCCGGCAGGGCCACGTCCCCGGGGCGATCTCGCTGCCTCTGGGCGAGATCCTGGTGCGCGAGGCCAGGCTGCCGCGCGATCGGCCGATCGTGCTCACCTGCCGCAGCGGGCGGCGTAGCGCGCGGGCGGCCGCGGTGCTGGCGCCCCAGGGCTACGCCAATCTGCGCATCCTGGCCGGCGGGCTGCTGGCGTGGGAGGGGCAGAATCTGCTCACGGCGGTGGAGGTCTAGAGTCATCGCAGCGGGCGCGGGGCGCTTGATGTGGTGAGCAATCGCGAGGCGCGAATGAGCGAACGGCTACACCGGAATATGGGGCTCGACCTGGTGCGGGCGACCGAGGCGGCGGCCCTGGCGGCGGCCCGCTGGATGGGGCTGGGGCTGCTGCAAGAGGCCGAGGCCGCGGCCAGCGGGGCGATGGCCCGGACCCTCGACAGCCTCGAGATCGACGGCCAGATCGTGCTCGGCGAGGAGGGCCGCGCGGGGGCCATGACGACCCTGCCCAGCGGGATGCACGTCGGCACGGGGCGGGGGGTGGCCCTGGATGTGCTGGCCGACGCGATCGACGGGCGGCGCCTGCTGGCCCGCGGCAGACCCGGCGCGGTGGCCGTGGCCGCGGTGGCGGCGCGGGGCACGATCTGGGCGCCGCGACCCGCCGCCTACATGGAGAAGATTGTCGTCAGCAGAGAGGTGGCCGGGGCCCTCGTGCCCGAGTGTATGAGCGCCCCGGCCGCCTGGACTCTGGGCCTGATCGCGCGGGCCAAGGGCAAGGCGGTGCGCGACCTGGTGGTCTTCGTGCTCGAGCGGCCGCGCCACGCCGACCTGATCGAGGAGATCCGCGCCGCCGGCGCGCGGGTCATGCTGGCCGACGACGGCGATATCTCGGGCGCCGTCCTGGCCGCCTCGCCCGACGGCGTGGTGGACGCGCTGATGGGGGTCGGGGGCGCCGCCGAGGGCATCACCGCCGCCTGTGCGGTCAAGGCCCTGGGCGGCGGCATGCTGGCGCGGCTCGCCCCCCAGAGCGAGGAGGAGCGCACCGCGATCGCCGAGGCGGGGCTTGACACCCGGCGCATCCTGGCCTGCGACGACCTGGTGGCCAGCGAGCAGATCTTCTTCGTCGCGACGGGTATCACCGACGGGCTGCTGCTGAGCGGGGCCCACTTCAGCGGCGACCGCGCCAGCACCAACTCGCTCATCCTGCGCAGCGAGACCCGCACCCGTCGTACGATTATGGCCGAGCATCTGCTCGAGCCCGAGTGAGACCAGGTTCGTAACCGAGTTACGGTCTTCGCCGCTGCCCGCGGCGGGGGGTACGGGGCCTCCGGCCCCGCGAAGGGTGGAAGTGGAGGGCCTGGCCCTCCACGCCTACCGCACATTTATTACATAAAGTAAGGAGCCCCTACGCATGACCCTCGAGGAGATAATGGCCGACGGCAGGCACTTCGTCGTGTTGTACGGCACGACGCCGCCGCGGGCCGACGCCCCCGCCGATCGTGTCCTTGGCGCCGCGTCGCGCCTGGCCGAGCGGGTCGACGGCCTGCCCATCGACGGCCTGGTGGTCTACGACGTTCAAGACGAGTCGGCGCGCACCGCCGAGCCGCGCCCCTTCCCCTTTCTGCCCACCCTCGAGGCCCCGAGCTACGGCCGGCTGCTCAGGCAGCTGACCGGCAGGCCGATCATCACCTACAAGTGTATCGGCAACGAGACCGAGGCGAGCTGGCCCGCCTGGCTCGACCGCGCCAGCGAGCGGGATGGGGTTCGCCACCTCTCCCTGGTCGGGCTCTCGAGCGCCAGGGATGTGCGCGACTGCATCACCCTGGCCCGGGCCTCGCAGGTCGCCACGGCTCACAGGGCCGACTTTGTGCTCGGCGGGGTGGCGATCGCCGAGCGCCACAGCCCCGAGCGCAGCGAGAGCCGCCGCCTTATCCAGAAGGCCGAGCGCGGCTGCCGCTACTTTATCTCGCAGGCGGTCTACGACGCGGGGCCGACGGTGCGCCTGTTGGGCGACTATGCGCGCGACTGCGCCGAACTTGGCGTGGCGCCCCGGCGCATCGCCCTCGACTTCGTGCCGGTCGGGCGCCCTCAGACCATGACCTTCATGCGCTGGCTGGGCATCGCCATCCCCGAGGCCACGGCGGCCGCCATTCTGGACGACCCGGCGCCCCTCAGCCGATCAATCGCGGTCTGCCGCGACATTCTGCGCCGTATCCTCGACCAGCCCTACGCCGACAGCATCCCCCTGGGCATCTGTGTCGAGAGCGTCTCGATCAACAAGGAGGAGATCGGCGCCACGGTCGAGCTGCTCCACACGCTGCGTGAGGTGGCGCAGGAGCGCGGGCTGCCCCTCGGGGGGTAGCGGGGAGACTTGCCGCGTAGCTCGAACGGAGGACTACGCCGGGGCCTGGGCCGCGCGGCGGCCCATATAGGGCAGCGCCATCGCCAGGGGCACCAGCGAGAGGGCCGCGCCGATCAGGCAGAGGGGGCCGTAGCCGAGGCGGGCCAGGATCAGGCCGCTGGTCAGGCTCCCGCCCGCCGAGGCCAGGTTGATCAGCAGGTCGCTGGCGCCCTGCACGCGGCCCCGCTCGGCCGGGGTGATCGCATCCGAGAGCAGGGTCGAGCCGCCGATATAACACAGGTTCCAGCCCAGCCCGACCAGGAAGAGGGCCAGGGCCAGCCAGGGGGTGAGCAGGGACACCGGCGCAATGAGCGCGCCCGCGATCAGCAGCAGCGCCCCGAGGGCGATGGTCAGGGGCCTGCCGATGCGGTCGGCCAGCCGCCCCGTCACCATCGAGAGCCCGAACATGCCCAGGGTATGGGCCGCGATCACCAGCGAGATATCGCCCAGCCCGTGCTCGTGGTTGTGCATATGCAGCGAGGTGACGCTCATCACCAGGACCATGACCGCCTGCCCGATCACCATCGAGGCCAGGGCCAGCTGGGGCAGGCTGCCGCGCAGCACTTCGCCGAAGGCGCGGGCCGGCGCCAGCTCGAGCGGGGCTCCCGGCGCGACCGGCTCGGCGGCGGCCAGCTGGCGCGCGATCTCGCGGGGGTCGGGGCGCAGCATCAGGGCGATCAGGAGGCCGCCGATCGCGAAGAGCAGCGTGCCGCCCAGCATCGGGCCCGCCAGGGCCGGCAGGCCGAGGGACTCGGCCAGCAGGCCGAGGGGCCCCACCAGGGCCGGCCCGCCCACGGCGCCGACGGTGCCCGCGAAGACCACCGCGCTGATCGCGCTGGCCCGCCGGCTCAGGGGCACGGCGTCGGCCGCGGCGTAGCGGCTCTGGTCGGTGATGCCGCGGGCCAGGCCCAGCAGCAGCAGGCCCAGCAAGAAGAGCGGCAGGTTGCCAATCACCACGGCGGCCGCGTCGATCACCATGCCGGCCATACCGAGCAGGAAGCCCAGGCCCAGGCCGGGCCGGCGCCCGAAGCGCTGCATGAAGCGCCCCGCGGGGTAGGCCGCCGCCGCGGCGCCCACCAGCATGACGGTGGTGGGCAGGCCGGCGAGCTCGGGCTGGCCGCTCAGCTCGACCCCGACGATCGGGATGACCGTGATCGCCGCGATGAAGGCCGCCGAGGCCAGGCTCTGGCTGATGAACAGCACCGTCGTGATCCGCCGGGCCGCCCGCTCGAGTGCCTCCATGGCGCTGCGCTCTCTTTCTGATAAAATTCGGTGTTGGCGGCTAAGGATAGCAGATTTTCGAGGATACTATGGAGCAGCCCACCCGAGGGATGCGCGAGCGGGTTGGCGCCCTCCTGGGGACGCGCCAAGGCGCCTGGCTGATCAAGCACATCGTCGAGCCCCTCGACCGCTTTTGTTACAAGCTGAGCGGCGGGCGCGTGGTTCTGGCCAACGTCATGATGCCGACCCTGATGCTGGCCAGCACCGGGGCCAAGAGCGGGCTGCCGCGCACGACGCCCGTGCTCTATCTGCGCGACGGCCGGCGCTTCGTGCTGGTCGCCTCGAACTATGGCAGCGCCAGCCACCCGGCCTGGTATCACAACCTGCGGGCCAACCCCGCCTGCAGCGTCACCGTCGGCGGGCGCACCACGGCCTGCCGGGCCCGCGAGGCCGAGGGCGCCGAGCGCGAGCAGCTGTGGCAGCGCGCCGTCGCCTTCTACCCCGGCTACCGCTCGTACCAGTCTCGCACCGGGGGCCGCCGCATCCCGGTGATGCTGCTGGAGCCTACGGCGTAGGAGAAGCGTTTCTTCGCCCTACGGGCCGTAGAGGGCCGCGATCACCAGGGGTGTGAGCAGGCCCTCGATCAGGGCCGCGAGGGCGATCAGGGGCACGAGCACGAGCATCCACATCTTGGCGAAGGCGGCCAGGGCCCAGAGCAGGTTCTGCCCCGCCGTGAAGCCCGGGGGCGGGGCCAGCAGGGCCGCGCCGATGCGCAGGCCGAGGGCGGCGCTGAGCACGAAGGTGGGCAGCTCGACCAGGCCGTGGGGCAGCACATAGGCCAGCACGAACTGCAGGGGGCTATCGTCGCCCAGGGCGAGCCAGCTGCCGCCGCGGCTGCTCAGCCGGCTGGCGATCAGGCCGATCTGCCCGAAGGCCACGGCGGGCACCAGGAAGGCGAAGAGCCCGAAGCTGACCGCCGAGAAGAGGTTGGCGAGGATCGAGACGCGCAGGTTGTTGAGGAAGATCCCGGCGGACAGGCCCAGGGAGGGCGGTGGGGCCTGGCCGAGGCGGGCGATCGCGGCGTCGAAGGCCCGGTTCAGGTTGCTGCCGAAGCCGATGAAGCTCTGCTCGCCGCCGAGGGCCGCGCCCAGGGCGTAGCCGCCGACGACGGCCAGGGCCGCGCAGATGAGCGGCGGGCGCAGCTCGCGCAGCAGGGCCGGCAGCTCGTGGCGGTAGAAGCGCGCCGGCGAGAAGGGCAGGCCGGCGTAGCCCGCGGCGGGTGTGCCGGCCGGGCGGTGCTCGCGGAAGTAGCGCCCAAAGGCCGCCCTGATGCGGGCGAAGTTCAGCTCGTCGTGCTCGCGCGAGAGGATCTCCTCGCGGTTGAAGCTGGCCATGCCGCTGCGGATCAGCGCGATTGCGATCACCACGAAGCCGGCCAGGGCGTACCAGAGCACATCGTAGCGCTGGGCGATGAAGAGCAGCACCTGCAGCTGGATGGCCACGGCGGTCGGCACCAGCACCGCCGAGGCGAGCAGCGTGGCGGCCCTGATGCTGCTGGTGTGGGTCGAGATGACCACGGCGCCGGCCACCATCAGCAGGCAGAGGGCGGCGATCATGAGCATGAGCAGGGGCAGGACGCCCGGCTGCATGCCGATCGCGTAGAGCTCGGGGAAGCTCAGGCGCATCAGGGCCAGGAAGATCAGCAGGGCGGCCAGGCTGCCCGCCAGGGGCACGAGCAAGGCGGCCACCAGCTTGCCCGTGTAGAGCTGGCGGTCCGAGAGCGGCATGGCCAGCAGCGACTCGAGGCTGTTGCGCTCGCGCTCGCCCACGAACGACTCGATCGCCGTGATCAGGGCGAAGCTGGCCGGCACGAAGCCCACCAGCAGGGCGGCGAAGGGCACCAGCTGCCCGAGGATGCGCGGGTTCTCGACGAAGCCCACCGCGAAGCCCGCACCGGCCACCAGGGCGGCCGGCAGGCCGGCGGTCAGGGCGAAGAGCGGGATCAGTACGCGCCAGTCGCTCACCACCTCGAGCAGCTCGCGCCGCGCAATCAGCAGGGCGGGCGACCTGAGCCCGGTCGGGCGCGCGGCGGCCCGCCCCGCGACGCGCACCTGGCCCTGGCGGTGCTCGCGCGAGAGCAGCTCTTCGCGGCTGAAGGTGCGCATGCCGATGCGGATGAGGATGGCGGCCACGACCATCAGGGCCGCGGCGACCATCCACAGCTGCGACCAGCGGTCGTTGATGATCAGGATGGCGGCGACCTGCATCACCCCGGCCATCGGCAGGAGGATGAAGCTCGACATGAGGTTGGCCGCCCGCACGGTGGTGATGTGCGAGGAGATCACCACGGCCCCGGCGACCATCACCACGGCCATGCAGGCCACCAGCAGGATCAGCAGGGTGAGCCGCGCCAGGTCGATTGCGCCGTAGTAGAGCTCGGGCGCGAAGCCCAGCAGCAGCGCCGTGAAGAAGAGGATGGCGATCAGGCTCGAGAGCAGCGGGGTCAGCAGCGACGAGAAGAGCTTGCCCAGGTAGAGCTCGTTGTCCGAGAGCGGCATGGCCAACAGCGACTCGAGGGTGTTGCGCTCGCGCTCGCCGACGAACGACTCGAGGGCCGCGATCAGCGAGAAGCTGGCGGGGATGAAGCCCACCAGTAGCGCGGCGAAGGGCACCAGGCGCTCGGCCAGGGCCTCGTCTTCGACGAAACGCACCAGCTGGTCGGCCGCTGCCACCAGCAGTTGCGGGAAGACCAAGGTGAGCAGGAGCATGGGCAGGACGACGCGCCAGTCGCCGAGGGTCTCGCGCACCTCGCGCCTGGTGATCGCCAGAATATTCGCTGTGCTCATCTGGCGGCGTCCAGCTCGGGCGCGAGGGGCTGGGCGTCGGGGCGACCCGAGGCGGCCTGGGGCAGCGGCTCGCTCCGCTCCTCGGACACGATGCGCAGGTAAACGTCCTCGAGGCTGCGGGGCAGCTCGGCCAGGGCCACGACGGGCAGGCCGCGGGCGGCCAGGCGGGCGAGGATCTGTGGGTTGACCAGGGTCGGCTCGGCGCAGCGGAAGCGCAGGGCGGTGTCGGTCTGCTCCTCGACTGTCGCCAGGCCGTCGAGCAGGGGGGCGATCAGGCTGGTCGGGTGGCCGGGGGCCAGGCGCAGCTCGTAGATCGGGTCGCCGAGGAGCTGGCGGCTGAGCTCGGCGAAGCTGCCGAGGGCGATGATCCGCCCGCCGCTGATGATCGCGATGCGGTCGGCCAGGATCTCGGCCTCGGCCAGATTGTGGGTGGTGAGCAGGATGGCCCGGTCGGCGTTGCGCAGCTCGCCGATCGCGTCGCGCACCGTGCGGGCGCTCTGGGGGTCCATGGCCGTGGTGGGCTCGTCGAGGAAGAGCACCGGCGGGTCGTGGATGAGGGCCCGGACCAGGGCGATCTTCTGCTTCATGCCCTTCGAGTAGCCGTCGAGCTTGCGCTCGCGGGCCTCCCACAGGCCGAACTGGCGCAGCAGGGCGTCGGCGCGGCGCTGGCGGGCGGCCGGGTCGAGGCCGAGCAGGGAGCCGAAGAAGTCGAGGTACTCAGTCGCGGCCATGCGCCCGTAGAGGCCGGGGTACTCGGTCAGCAGGCCCACTTTGGCGCGGACCTGCTGGGCCTGCGCGACCACGTCGAGGCCGCAGATGCGGGCATAGCCGCCAGTGGGGCGCAGGATCGCGCCGAGCATACGCACCGTGGTGGTCTTGCCGGCGCCGTTGGGGCCGAGCAGGGCCAGCAGCTCGCCGGGGCGCACCTCCAGGTCGATCCCGCGAACGGCCTGGAAGCCGCCGAACTGCTTGCTGAGCTGGTGGGCCTCGATCATCGGCTTCTCCTTGTTGCGAGGGCGGGGCGGGGGCCAGGTGGCCCAGGGATTGTAGCAGCGCCACGTTACCGACCCTCAGTTCATTCTACCCCGTCGGCGCGCCCCGGGCCAGGGCGGAACACCTCCCCGAGCGTAGCTCGTACGTGGCCGTCCATCAATGTGGGGGCCAATTCCACGGAGATCCTGGTATAATTCCCCTAATACTACAAAAGGCTGAAGTAGCGCCAATAGCGATAGCAGGAGAGTTTATGGGGTCGCAGAAGCCCGATGCGCCGAAGGGGGACAGCCAGCCCTACTGGGCGATCATCGGCATGTCGATCCTGCTCTGCTTCGCCTGGCTGCTCACGGGCAGCCTGATGCTGACCCTCTTTATCATCGCCCTGGGGCTGCTGCACCTGGCCCGCCACTTCCCCGACGCCGAGGCCTTTGTCTCGGCCGACCCCGTGTTGGTCTGGCTGCGGCGGGCCTCGCCGGCGATCATCATCGGCATCGCGACCCTGATCCTCGCGGTGCGCTACCTGCGCTGAGGTATGTTTCAGGCGAACGGGACGGTTCGCCTCGAAATTGGGCCGGGAGGGTGGCCGTGGAGGGGCCTGGCCCCTCCACACCTCCCGCGCAGGCTTTGCGGCGTTCCTGAGGCGGCCCTCAGGCCTGCATCACCTGCCCAGCGGCGGGCGCCGCAACGATCTATGCTAGAATTGGCGTCTGGAAGAGCGGCAAACGGCCGCCGGTCGGCGTGGGCCGAGGGCGGTGATGGTGATGGTCTCACGACGCCTGCTGCTCGGCGCGACGATCGTCTGCCTGCTGGTCGGCGCGCTGGGCGCCTTTCTCTATATGCGCCAGCGCGCCGCGCGCTGCGCCCCCACCCCCCTGCTCACCGCCGAGCTCTTGCCGAATGCCGACCTCGCCACACCAGGCGAGGCGCCGGGCATGCCCCAGGGCTGGGAGCGCCGGGCGGGCGGCGTCGAACTGCGCGGCCCCGCCGTCGACGGCCAGGGCTTCGACCTCGACGGCGACGGGCGGGCCCTGCAGCTGCTGGGCATCGGCAACTACGTGCAAACCCCCGCCGCCCCGATCACCCCTGGTGACCGCTACTGCTTCAGCGGCTACGCCCTCACCGACTCGGCCCAGGGCTCGCCCACCAGGGCCCGCCTGGTCTTCCAGTGGCGCGACGCCGCGGGCGCCCCCGTGCGCGAGGACGCGACCCTCTGGCAGCCGGTGGTCCTCTGGACGCCCGAGGCCCCGCCGCGCGATTGGGCCCCGCTGCTCGGCAGCTTCGTAGCGCCCGCCGGGGCCAACGCCCTGGCCGTGCGCATCGAGCCCGCCTCCGACGACCGGGTCTACCTCGACCTGATGGGCCTGCGGCGCGGCGGCGCGGCCCTGAGCGGGCTGGCCGCCCCCGTCGCCGAGGCGAACGCCGACCTGCCGCAGATCGCCCGCTGGCCCCTGGGGCGCCGCGCGGCCGTGGCCTTCACCTTCGATTGGGAGACGGCTATGGGCGGCCTGGTCCACTCGCGCTCGGTGGACGACCCCAATGCCGACCAGGACTACCTGTTGCGCGCGGCGCGCATGCGCGAGGGCATCACCACCACCCTCGAGCTCTTCGCGCCCCACGAGATCCGGGCCACCTACTACGCCACGGGCTACAACTTCCTGCTCGGCAACCGCGAGCGGCGTCAGTTCCTCGGCAACCCGACCTTCGCCTGGGCCAACAGCGCCAATGGCTGGACCTCGGAGCGCTGGGTGAGCACGCCCTGGTTCGCCGACGACCCCTTCGCCACGCTCGAGAGCGCCCCCGAGTGGTATTTCGGCGACCAGGTCGAGCCCCTGCTCGCGGCGGGCCACGAGATCCAGAGCCACACCTTCAGCCACCTGCACGGCGGCCTGGCCGATCTGGTCACCTGGCAGCTCGACCTGCAGACCTGGAACAACCTGGCCGCCGAGCGGGGCGTCGCGCCCGCGCGCTCGATCGCCTTCCCCTGGAGCAGCAGCGCCGGCATGAGCGACGCGACCTGGGACGCCCTCGAGCGGGCCGGGATCAGCAGCGTGACCCGCCTGAGCGATCAGGCTCAGTACAGCCTGTGGGAGGTCGACGAGCGCGGCCTGGTGGCCGAGCCGCGCTGCC
>CAZKTU010000177.1:12993-14160 GCA_964555675.1 uncultured Oscillochloris sp. | reverse complement strand
AGGAAGTGGGGCTGCAGGCCCAGGCTGAGCAGGCTGGTGTTGACGGCGTTGTAGTAGTGGGCCTCTTTCTCGACGCGCGGGTTGGGCAGGTGGTCGATCTGCACGTCCATCCCCAGCTCGCGGCCTGTCTCCTGCACGGCTTTGGCCAGGTCGAGGACGCTGAACTGCTCGGTGAACTGGTTGAAGACGCGGAACTCGCCGCCCTTGGGCGGGTTGAGCATGGCCAGCTCGACGCAGGCCAGGGTGTCGCGGATGTCGAGGAAGCCGCGGGTCTGGCCGCCCTGGCCGTAGACGGTCAGGGGCACGCCGGCCACGGCCTGCACGAGGAAGCGGTTGAGCACCGTGCCGAAGACCCCGTCGTAGTCGAAGCGGGTGCGCAGGCGCTCGTCGAGCTTGATCTCGTCGGTGTCGGCGCCGTAGACCACGCCCTGGTTGAGGTCGGTGGCCCGCAGGCCCCAGACACGACAGCAGAACTGGATGTTGTGGCTGTCGTGGACTTTCGAGAGGTGATAGAAGCTGCCGGGCTGTTTGGGGTAGGGCAGCGTATCGGTGCGGCCCTTGTGGGTGATGGTGATGAAGCCCTCTTCGATGTCGATATTGGGCGTGCCGTACTCGCCCATGGTGCCGAGCTTGATCAGGTGGCAGTCGGGCGCATGGTCGGCCATGGCGTAGAGCACATTCAGGTTGCCGACGACGTTGTTCACCTGGGTGTAGACGGCGTGGCGGCGGTCGATCATCGAGTAGGGCGCCGCGCGCTGCTCGCCATAGTGGATGATCGCCTCGGGCTGCACGCTCTTCACCACCGGCTCGAAGAAGGTGTAGTCGCAGATGTCGCCCACGTAGGCCGCGATCTTGCGCCCCGTCACCGCCTCCCAGACTGCGACGCGCTCCTGCAGCGACGCAATGGGGACGAGGCTCTCGGCGCCAAGCTCGTTGTCGTAGCCGCGGCGGGCCATATTGTCGACCACGGCAACCTCGTGGCCGCGCGCCGACAGGTGCATCGCTGTGGGCCACCCGAGGTAGCCGTCGCCGCCCAGGATCAGGACACGCATCTCTCCTCCTTCTCCGCTCGCTTTGCCGGTAGAGCACACCCTGGAGCCTCCGGCGCCGTGCATGCTCAATGCACAGGCCCGCCTATGATACGGTGTGACGTCCTACGGCGCAACT
>CAZKTU010000177.1:0-12893 GCA_964555675.1 uncultured Oscillochloris sp. | reverse complement strand
ACTACGCTTGCTCCGCGCCCTTTTTGCGCCAGTAGCGGGCCAGGCCGCGCCAGCTGAGCGAGAGGTCGCCCGACTGCTGCGACATGGCGGCCTGCTGGGGCGCCGACAGCCGGGCCGCCTCGACCATGGCGTCGGCCTCGAGGGCGTCGATCTGCTCCT
This sequence comes from uncultured Oscillochloris sp., assembly GCA_964555675.1. Classification (GTDB taxonomy): domain Bacteria; phylum Chloroflexota; class Chloroflexia; order Chloroflexales; family Chloroflexaceae; genus CAIWXH01. The sequence goes on along the minus strand of CAZKTU010000177.1, from coordinate 12,734 downwards.
GCTCGCTCGCCCCGCTCGCCAGCCCCGCCCGCACCAGCTCGCCCCAGCGCAGCAGGCGCTCGCGGAAGTCGGCGATGTGGAAGCCGACGTCGTCATAGGCCCCGAAGTGGGTCAGCATCAGCCACCTCGGCTCCAGTCCGGCGATCAGGTCGAGGGTGCGCACCCACGCCTCGAGGTCGACGTCGGGCGGCGGGGTCGCCGGCCTGGTGAAGCGCACCTGTGGCAGGCGCACCCCCAGGTTGTCGCCCACGAAGGCCCCGCCGCTCTCGTCGTCGTGCCAGACTAGGTGGTGCTTGGCGTGGCCCGGCGCATCGTAGGCCCGCAGGGTGCGCCCACCCAAGTGCAGGCTCTCGCCCCCCTCGAGGGTGCTGATCGCCCCCGGCGGCACCGGCGCCGTGCGGCCCCAGAGCGTCTCGAGCCGATCGCCCCAGAGCTGGCCCGCGCTGCTGATCAGCCGCGAGGGGTCGACCAGGTGCGGCGCGCCCTTGACGTGGACATGGACTCTGATCGCCGGGTTGCGCTCGAGGATCAGCCCCGTGGCCCCGGCGTGGTCGAGGTGGATGTGGGTCAGCACGATGTGGCGTATGTCGTCCAGGCGCATCCCGTGCCGGGCCAGGCCCGCCTCGACGGCGGGCAGGGTGCCGGCGGGGCCCGGGTCGACGATGGCCGGCTCGGCGCCAGGTAGCACGTAGCTTGCCACCACGTGGGGGCGCCCCATGTGGTGGGTGTCGAGGACGAGGACGCCATTGGGGTGGGCTGGTGTATGCATACCCTGAATCATACAGCAGATTTGCCCCGCCGGCCAAGGGCCCTCCCCAGGCTCAGGGCAGCGGGACGGGGGCGGCCGTGAGCACCCAGTCGGCGTAGAGCTTGTCGAGCTCGCAGCCGCAGGCGCCCTCGGCGACCCTGAGCAGGTCGGGCCCGGCGATGGTCTTGTAGCGCCCCTCGGCGTAGTAGCTCTTCAGGAAGCGCTCGAAAGCCGCCTCGCCGATCTGGGCCCGCAGGGCGTGGAAGAAGAGCGCGCCCTTGGCGTAGATCACCGGGACGTAGATGCCCCGCAGCGCCGTTGGCGGCGTCCCCAGGGGCGCGTCGCGCCCGCGCCGGCGGCTCTCGCCGAACATATTGCGGAAGGCGTTCAGCTCGGCCGTCGCCTGCTCGGGGGCGCCGATGCTTTCGTAGTAGAGCACCTGCGAGTAGCTGGTCAGGCCCTCGTCGAGCCAGGGCTCGCCCTGGGCGTCGTTGCCGACCAGGCTGTACCACCACTGGTGCGCGACCTCGTGGACCACCGTGGTCTCGAGGCCGCGGCCATTATTCTCGTACAGCTCTTGCTCGATCAGGACCACGCCGGGGTACTCCATGCCGAGGAAGTTGGTCATCGCCCCCTGCACTACCTCGAGCTCGGCCAGGGGATACGGCCCGAAGCGGGCGTTGTAGCTCCGTAGGGCCTGCTCGGCCACCCTGAGGGCGCGCCGCCCCGCCTCGGCGTCGTCGGCCTGGTAGTGGCTGACGACCCGCGTCCCGTCGACGACGGCGCTGGCCTGCCCGAGGCCATTAGTCGCGCCTAGGTAGAACTCGCGCTGGGGGCCGCTGACGAAGCGCTCGCGCCGCAGGCCCTGGGCCGCGGGGCCGGCGCTGACTCGCGCCCCCGTGCTCACCAGGGTCCAGCCCGCCGGGGTGTCAATGGTGACGTCGTAGAGGGCGGTGTCGGTCACCGTGAAGTCGCCCCGGCTCTCGACCTGCCGCCGGTCCCAGCCGCCCTCGGCCGAGTGGCGCGCCAGGACGGGGTAGAAGTTGGCCAGCGACCAGAGCCCGGCCTCCTGGTTGAAGGCCCCGAAGGTGTCGTCGCTGTTGTCGCGCGGCGTGCGGGCCGTGAAGCTCAGCTCGGCGCGGGCGCTGCCGCCCGGCGGGATGGCGCGGGGCGGAGAGAGCCAGATCAGGGTGTCCCCCCGCTCGGTGCCCGAGGCCACGGCCCGCCCGTCGATGCTCGCCCCGGTCACGTCGAGGCGCCCGCCGAAGTCGGGGTGGTTGGGGTAGAGGCGGAAGTAGATCCGCTCGTACGGCACGCTCGAGCGATTGGTCAGGACGACGCTCACGCTGCCGCGCACCCGCCGCTCGTCCGGGCTGAGCTGGGCGGTGATGGTGTAGCGATCCCACAGCGCGGCTCTGGCCAGGTCGCCCACGGCGCCGGGGACCATGGCCGCCGCCTGGGCGGCGACGAACGGGTCGGTGAGCGCGGGCGTGGGGGTGGCCGTAGGGCTCTGGCGCTGGGCCAGGGCCGTCGGAACGGCGCTGGCGAGGGCCAGGGCCAGGGCTATGACGACGCCGGCGCGGCGGAGCAGGAGGCTGGGGTTAGTGTACATAACTAGAAGATCTGCGGATGCTGGTGGCAAAACGCCCTGAGCGGTGGTATGCTGACCATGTCAGCCCAACACACTCTACCATAGCGCGGACAGGGCCTCCAGTGGAACCGTCCGAACGGCGAAAGGAGGAGGGTGATGACGATCCTCGATGAGCGCCCCCCCAGCGCGGCCACTGCCCCCGACACTGAGGAGGCGCACGGCGACGCACCGCTCTACACGCGCTACTGCGCCGCGCCCCGCCCGCTCCACCCCATCGGCGAACCAAGCCTCGTCCACAGCATGCTCGTCGCCATGTGGCTCGGTCGCCTGGTCGACCCGCTGCCCCACGGCCAGCGCAAGCCCGCGCAGCCCGCCCGGCGCCAGTAGGGGTGCTACGGCGAGGGCGGGCTCCTCTGTGCGGTACCAGTGCTACCCGATCGTATTGACCGGGGAGGGCACCGGCGCGCCCGTGAGGGCGGCGACGAGATTGGTGGCGGCGAGGGCCGCCATACGCGTGCGGGTGGCGACGGTGGCGCTGCCGACGTGGGGCACGGCCACGCAGTTGGGCAGGGCCAGCAGCGGGTGGTCGGCGCCGATCGGCTCGCGCTCGAACACGTCGATGCCCGCCGCCCAGGGCCGCCCGGCGCGCAGGGCCTCGACCAGCTCGGCCTCGCGCACCACCGCGCCGCGCGCGATATTCACGAACACCGCGCTGTCCTTCATCGCGGCGAACTCGGCCGCGCCGAACATGCCCCGCGTCTCGGCGCTCAGGGGCACCGTGACCACCACGAAGTCGCTGGTGCGCAAGAGCTCGTCGAGGGGCAAGTACACCGCGCCCGTGGCCGCCTCGAGCTCGGGGCTGGGCCGCCGGTTGTGGTAGCGCAGGCTCATGCCGAAGCCGGCGCCCCGGCGCAGCACCGCGCCGCCGATGCGGCCCGCCCCGACCACGCCCAGGCTCGCGCCGTAGAGGTCGACGCCGACCATCTGCATGGGGTGCCAGGGTCCCCAGCCGCCCGCCTCGATCAGCTTCTGGCCCTCGACGATGCGGCGCGCCGCCGCGAGCATCAGGGCCCAGGCCAGGTCGGCCGTGGTCTCGGTGAGCACGCCCGGCGTATTGGTCACCAGGACGCCGCGGGCGGTGCAGGCGGGCACGTCGATATTGTCGTAACCGACGGCCATGTTGGCGACCACGCGCAGCTGCGGCGCCGCCGCCAGCAGCTCGGCGTCGACCCGGTCGGTGACCAGGCTGAGCAGCCCGTCGGCTGCGCTCACGCCGCGCAGCAGCTCTTCGCGCGGGACGGGGCGCTCGGCCTCGTCCCACAGCTCGACATGGCAGGCGGACCGGACAATGGTCATCGCGGCTTCGGGCAGGCGACGGCTCAGGTAGACACGTGGCTGGCTCATCATTCCTCGCGTGGGAGGGCCAGGAGGTCGAGGTGCTCTGAGGCCGTATGCGCCAGGTGTGCCATCACCTCCGCGTCGCCCTCGGGGCGCCGGCTGACCCCCAGCCGCTGGTCGATCACATACAGGTCATAGCCAAGTTCGCGCAGGCGGGCCAGGTAGTCCGCCGGCTCGATCTGCGAGACCTGGCGCAGGGCGGGCGGACTGAACTCGGTGACGATGATGGGCCGCGCGGCCCGTAGCAGGCCCCGCATCCCGGCCAGGGCCAGGCCCTCGGCGCCCTCGATATCGAGCTTGATCAGGTCCACTGGGTGGGCGGGGCCGAGCAACTGGTCGAGACTGACGGCCTGCACCAGGGTGGCGCCCGGCGCGCCCGCCGCGTCGATCTGGCCGTTGCTGTCGTCGAGCCGCAGCCCGACCACTCCGGCTGAGTCGGCCACGGCACAGGAAAAGAGGGCCACATTGCCGAAGCCGTTGGCGGCCACACTGGCGGCGAGCAGGGCCCCGTTGGCCGGGCCGGGCTCGAAGGCGATCACGCTGCCCGCGGGGCCGACCCGCGCGGCGGCCAGCATGGTGTAGTAGCCGATATTGGCGCCCAGATCGAGCACGCGCATGCCCGGCCGCAGCAGCTCGCGGAAGACGCGGGCCACGTGCGGCTCGTAGGCGCGGCGCACGGCGATGCGCGCCCCGATCACCCAATCGTCGAGCCGCACATAGAGCTTGAACTCGGGCAGGCGCACCAGCAGCCGTCCGCGCAGCGGGACGACCCGGCGCAGGGCCGCGCGATGGCGCAGCACGGTCTTTGAGGCGCGGGTGATCACCGCGGCGCGCCGACCAGCACCACGTGCAGCTCGGGCGGCCCGTGGATGCCGAGCGAGAGGGTCATCTCGATGTCGGCGGTGCGCGAGGGGCCGCTGATCAGGGTCAGGTTGCTGGTCTCCTCGAACAGCGCGGCGCCATGCTCGGCCCGCAGGCGCGCCAGGGCTTCGCCGAGGCCGCGCACGAGCTGGTCGGCGCGCACCACCGCGATATGGGCGGGCGCGAGCAGCGAGGCCAGGCGCGGGCGGCCCGGCCCGTGGCGCAGCACCAGCGTGCCGCTCTCGGCGATCGCGCAGGCCACCCCCGAGAGACAGACCGGCGCCGGCTCGAGGGTCTGGAGCTGACCCTTGCGCCCCGCGCCGCGCACGTCGCTGTCGAGCAGGGCCACGCCCCGCTGGGCGAGCAGCGCGTCGAGGCCGGGCAGGCCGATCTGCCCCAGGTCCCAGGCGAGGGCCTGGCGGGCGCTGCGCTCGTCGAGCAAGCCTGCGATCGTCTCGAGGGCCTCCTCGGCGTCGGCCACGGCGTAGGCCCGGCCCTCGAGCTTGGTTAGCTCGGCCGCGAACTGGGCGGGCAGGTCGTCGGCGGGGGGCAGCACGAAGGGCGGCGGGGCGTGGGGCGCCTTCGCGGCCTCATCCTCGAGCCATTGGCGGCTCGAGGCCAGGCTGGTGCGCAGGGTCGAGAGGATGCGCTCGCGGCTCATGGGCGGCTCCGGCTAGGTGCGGCGTGGGAGGAGTATACCACGGCTCGCCCCTGACCCTAGGCCACCCGCTCGAGCTCCCAATGCCTGTTCTGGCTCTGCATGTTGCCGAGCAATGCGAGGGCCTCGCCTGAGATAATCTGGTCGCTGCCCAGGCAGTGCAGGCCGGTCACGCTCTCGGCTTCGCGGCTCATCAGCGGGCTGAGGGTAATCATGCCGCCCGTAGCCCGCACGGGCAGTCCGGCCTCTCGCAGGACGCGGACGCCGTAGTCCGTCGAGAGGCTGTCGCCGGCGGTGAAGAAGACGTGGTCGACGCTGGTGCGGATGAGCTCGCTCGCCAGCAGCATGCGCGTCTCGCGCTGGAGGATCCCGTCGGCGATTTCGACCAGAATGTACTCGGGGTTGGCGGCCCGCAACTGCGCGACCAGGCTCTGGTAGATCATTAGCAGCTCGTGCGTCTCGAGCATGTAGGTCGAGGGAAAGCCGGCGTGGCTAAAGTCGAGGACCGGGGCCGCTCCGCAGCTGGCATAGTAGCGGGTCTCGGTGCCGCCGGCCGTGCCGGTAACTTTGGCGGCCGCCACGCGCCGACCGGCCAGGGTCAGCGCCCGCACCAGGGCGCCGGCCATGGTCGTCTTCCCCGAGCTGGTCGACGATCCGACCACCAGGATGATCTGGGCTTGATTCTGGATGGCCGGGCGAGCGCTCAGGCCGTGGCCGCGGGTGTTGATCGGCCGACCCTCCTCGTCGCACACCGCTCCGAGCAGCTTCAGGAGGGTGGGCGGGCCCATCGCGGCGTGGCTCGAGACCACCTCGCCACAGACTCCCCCGGCAGAGAGCAGGTCGCACTCGCGCACCGGGCCGAGGGGGAGGTAGCCCTCGAACTGGTCGGCGGCGTAGCAGTTGCCGAACACGGCGGTGATGCGGTCGCCGGGGAAGATGTGCGAGCTCATGCCGTTGCGCAGCTCAAGGGAGGTATGCCTGCCGAGGACCACGACTTGCGCGGCCACCAGATCGCCGACCCTGGGCGGGGCCTCAAGGGTTTGCAGCCCGCGCATCTTTTCGAGCAAGACCATATGAGAAGCGAAGGAGTGCTTGAAGGTGGTGGGAACAAACGGGTGCATGGGAGGCTCCTTTGTATGCTACGGACCTGTGGTGCAGCGGCTCGTGACCAGAGGGAGGCCCAGGGCCGCCGCGGCGTCCAGTCGCCCCAGCGAGCCATCACAGAGGGGGATTGCGCTTGCGACCAGCAGGTCGGCGGCCTCGGCCGCGCTCAGCTGCGGGTCGCTTGCAAGCAGCAGGGCCGCCGTCCCGGCCGTCAGCGGCGTCGCCATTGAGGTGCCGCTCCAGGCGCCGTACCCGCCGCCCGGCACGCTGCTCGTGATGGCCTCGCCGGGCGCCGCGAGCTGGACCCAGGCGCCGCGGTTCGAGAATCCGGCCAGGTTGTCGGCGCGGTCGCTCGCCGCCACGGCGAGCAAGCCGGCGACGCCCTCGGCCGCCGGATAGAGTGGCGTCTCGCCGCCGTCGTTGCCCGCAGCGGCGACCACGAGGGCCCCGCGGCCACGGCAGAGGGTTGGCCAGACTTGCTCGTCGTCGTCATCGTCGTCGTCGTCAGCGCCAGTGGCGCAGGTGACTTCGGCGAGCAGTTGCTCGAGCAGGGCGGTACGTCGAAGTGTCCCCAGGCTCAGGTTGATCACACTCGCCCCGTCGGCGGTCTGCGGGTTGCCGTCGGGGTCGACGGCATAGGCCAGGCCTTCGGCGAGCACCCAGAGGTTGCCGGCGCCGCTTGGGTCGAGGACGCGGATCGGCAGAATAGTCGCTTCGGGCGCTGCGAGGGCGACGAGCCCGGCCACGTGGGTGCCGTGGCCATAGCCGGCATCAGTGCGCTCGCCCGTCTCGCTCGGGTCGGCGTCGAAGTCGACGAAGTCGTAGCCCGGGCGTAGCCGCCCGCTCAAGGCCGGATGCGCGAGTTCGAAGCCTGTGTCCAGCACGGCCACCGTCTGCCCCGCGCCGCGGGTGAGTTCGTGGGCCGCCTGTAGACCGATAACGGCGGGCGCCCACTGCTCGGCGTAGCCCTGGGGGTCGCCGCCCGCCCACGAGGTGCGTCGGCGACTCTCGGGGGCTTCAGCCGTATAGTTTGGTTCGGCCATGCGCACCCGCGGATCGGCGGCAATAGTCTCTGCAAGCTGCTGGGGCTCTGCACCAGAGCGAATGCGCAGCCGATAGATCGGGCGACTACCGAACTGGTCGAGCGGCTGCGGGTCGAGCCCGAAGGCTGCCGCAACAGGGCCGAGCTCGGCGGGGTCGTGTACGAAGACGAGTAGCTCGTCGGGGAGATAATCGCTCGAAGCGGCCTCCAACTGGATCGGGGCGGCCGCCAGGGCGAGCATGGCGACCAGGAGCCAGAGGCGGGCGGGTAGACGACACATGGGGGGGTCCCTCCTGAACGCGCGCCTGCTGCTGCGAGGCGTGACTGCTCTACAGAGGGAACTACGGGCGGGGAAATACCAGGAATTTTAGCAGCGGCCAATCATGGTGAAGGCGGACCAGAAGAAGGGGTGCGGTCGGGTCGCCAGGAGCGCGCGCTGGGCCGTGCGCAGCGCGGCGGCCGGCCGCGCGCCGGCGAGTAGGTGGCTATAGAAGATGATCATGCCTTCGGCGGTGGCCTCGTCGTCCACCGGCCAGAGGCTCACCAGCAAAGAGGCCGCGCCCGCCGAGAGGAAACCGCGAGCCAGGCCGAGCAGTTCGTCGCCCGGCGCGATCACGCTCACGCCGGTCTCGCAGGCGCTCAGGGTGATCAGGCCGCAGTCGAGGTCGAGACTATAGGCGTCGCGGACGGTGAGCCAGCCGTCGTGCAGGTGTAGGGCCGAGAAGAGCGGGCTATCGGGCCGAAAGCGCCCGTGACAGGCCAGGTGCAGCACGTCGGTTGCGGGCAGGCTCGCGCGAAGGGCGGCGCTGGTGGCGCGCTCGCCGAGCAGCGTCTCGGCCTGGGGGAAGAGCGGCGCGATCGCCCGCACCTCGTCGCGCACCCGCGGAACGCGCTCGTCGGGCACGCCGAGCAACAGCGCGCGCTGCAGGGGGCGCACGGGCCTGGCCAGGCACTGGCCGAACACCAGGGCGCTGGGGGCATAACTGACCTCGCGTCGCTCGATCACATAGGCCTCGCCGTCGTACAGGGCCTGAAAGGGCACATAGTGCAAGGCGCGGTGGGGCACCACCACCAGCCGGCGCTCGCCGACGGCATCTTGCAGGGGTCTGAGCAGTAGATCGTAGAGCCGGGCGAGGTAGTGGCGGGCGCGGCGCTCGAGCTGGGGCAAGTGGCGCTCGAGGCGTTTGCCCCCCAGCCGCAGGGCGTCGATCTGAAAGCGCAGCTGCGTCACCAGGGCCTCGACCTCGCTATCGGGCGCCAGAGCGCGAAAGACCGTGACGCCGGCGTCGGTGACGACGAAGGCCAGCTGCTCGCCATCGAGGCTATAGTATTCAACCAGGGCCGTGGTAGCGCCCAGGTCGCGCTGCAGGCGCTCGAGGTCGAAGGACGCTCCGTCCAGGCGCGGCCCGTCTTCTGGCCCGAAGCGCCGTTGCTGGAGCTGCCGCGTCAGGGCCAGCAGGGCTTCTTCGCGCGAGCTGATCGCCTGTTGCAGCTCGAGCGCCGCTGCGGGGCTGCGCGCGCTACTATCGTCAGGCGGTCGATTGATCTGGTTGTAGCACCAGTTGAGCTCGGCGCGCAGCTCCGCGAGCCTGGTCAGGCCCTCGCGCTCGAAGGCGTCGCGGGCCCGCGGGAGCGATGCCACCGCCCCGTCGAGCAGATCGGCCAGGGCCCGCGAGCGACTTTGTTCGACATACCCGAGCGCCTCGGCGGTACGGGCCTGATCGGCGAGGGCGACGCGCACCAGGCCGTGGTACGGCGCGCGCTTATCGGCGACGAAGGCGACGCGAAACTCGTCGGCGGGCAGGGGGGCGCGCATGGTCTCGATGACGGCGACAGCGCGGGCGAACCATTCCTCGGCGCCTGGCCCGTCGCCCGCGTCGGCGGCGATCTGCCCGAGAGTCGAGCAGCAGCGCCAGACGAGCTGCGGCAGGGCTTGCGTCTCGGCCTGGGCGAGGGTGAGCATCAGCGCCTGGCGGGCCTCGTCGTCGCGCCCGAGGGCGTGAGCGGCCGCGGCGCGCAGCCAGCGGGCGAGCAGCCACTGTCCGGTGTTGCCGCCGCCCGCCAGGGCCTCCTCGGCTCTGGCGGCCGCGCGCTCGGCCTGCACATAGCGCCCGGCCCGCAGGCGCAGCTGGGCTTCGGCCAGGCGCACCAGAGCGACCCAGGTCGCGTTGCCCTCGACCTTGAAAAGGCGGCGCGCCCTCAGCAGCAGCCGGCGGGCCTGTTCGTCGCTGCCGAGGAGCATGGCCGCGCGCCCATGGTGCGCGATCGCCCAGGCCTGTTCGAAGCGCAGACCGAGCTCGGCGAAGCGCGGCGCGAGCCGCTCGTAGATCGCGGCGGCCTCGGGGGCCAGGTTCAGCTCGAGATAGGTGTCGGCCAGCTCGAGCTCGACTGCCGCAGCCTCGTGGGGCATCTCGAGGGCGATATGGCGTCGGCGCGAGCGCTCGAGATAGTCGAGGGCCCGGTCGTAGCGGCCCTGCAGCAGGGCCAGGTTGCCGATATTGCACTCGATCTCGGCCTGGGTCAGGGTCAGGCCGGTCGCCTCGGCCAGCGCGAGGGCCTGCTCATAGAGCTGCTCGGCTTCGCGGAAGCGGTGCAGCCAGGTCAGGGTGATGGCCAGATTGTTATGGACCCGGGCCAGGTCGCGGGCATCGCCGGCGCTGGTGAAGGCGGCATAGGCCTGGCGGTAGTGAGCCTCGGCTTCGGCATAATGATCGCGGCGGAAAGCGATATTGCCCAGATTGAGCTCGATCTGGCCGGCCGCGGCCACCTTGCCATAGCTCAGAAAGATCGTGCGCGCCAGAAGGCCCGAGGCTACGGCCTCGTCATAGCTGCCCATGAGGGCCAGAGCGTGCAGTCGATTGACCTGAACCTCGGCGGCCCGCAGCGGTTCGCCGAGGGCCTCGAAGCGCGCGACGGCCGCGTCGAGGAGCGCCAGAGCCGGCTCGGTGCGCCCGTCGAGTTGCAGGGCCGCCTTGCCGGCTGCCCAGAGCGCGAGGGCGTCGACCAGCGGGTCGGCCTGCCGCTCGGCGATGGCCGCCAGCCCACGCGCCGCACCCGCGGCCCGAGTTGGGTCGCTGGCCTTGACCTGATCATAGAGCGCCAACAGGGCCTCGGCGAGCGGCCTGCCCTGCGCGGCAAAGGAGGCCGCCAATGTGGCCTGAGTCGACTCATCGGCTGATGCCAGGAGGGCCGCCAGTTCAGCGTGCTGCATCGATGGTACCTGGGCCACGGTCGGCGGGTCAGCCGAGCTCGAAGGTGTGCGTCTCGATCTCGAGCTGGCCCTGGCGCAGGAGCAGCCGGTAACGGCCCGCCGCCACAGGCGGCAGGGTGAACTCGCTGAGCTGATTGAGCTCTGCCCGCACCAGCAGGCTTTCGCCGATCAGCTCGATCGAGCCGCCGTCGTCGGGGCCGAGCACCTGGCCCGCGAGCTGGTGCAGCCCGCCCGCGCCCGTGATCCGCACGTCAAGGTCGCGATCATCGGCGGCGAAGAGCAACTGGCGAGGCGCAGCTTGATCCGAGCGCAGCCCGGCGACCAGGGGTTGGGCGGCGCTGTCGAAGCGCAGGCCGGCCAGCAGGCGGCGCAGCAGCGGCGGGGCTGGCGCGGGGCGCAGCAATCTGATCGCGCGATTGACCAGATGCTCGGGCGCGTCGCTCGCCTCGTCGCTGCGCATGATCCCGAGCACCTTTGCGACCCAGGCCGCCAGGGCCGCCGTATCGGGGTCAGCGGCGAGCCGGGCCTCGACCTGTTCGCGCTCGCGCCCTGCCAGACGACCCTCGGCCAGGTCGACAAGCTGCTCAAATGTAGGCGTGTCGCTCATACCTCTCCCCCACACATGCACCACACGACCCGCAGTAGTCGCTCCCACAGAGTGGAATATTGAGCCGGAAATACATCAGATTCCGCTCATTGCGAGGAGTCGGCGCAGCTTTTCGAGGCAGCGCGCGCGTGTGGGGCCAATACTGCCCGCGGTGGTGCCCATAGCTGCCGCAATCTCGCTGTAGGGCGGCGGCTCGGGCTGGTAAAAGAGGATGGTCAGCAGATCGCGGCAGCGCTCGTCGAGCGCGGACACGGCGGTGCGCACCAGGTGTTGTTGCTCGAGTTGAATGACCAGCTCGTCGGGCAGCGCCTGCTTGTCCGGCAGCTCGCCGACTGCGTCTTCGTCATCGGAAGGGCCGGCCAGTGGAATGAGCAGGCGCGCCTCGCGGGCCAGGCGCCATGTCTCGCGGCGGGCCGTAGTCACCAGCCAGGCCCCCACCCGCTCGGGGCGCTCGAGCCGGTCGAGGTGCTCGACCAGCAGGGTGAAGCTCGCTTGAAAGACCTCGGCGACCAGGTCCTCGCTCAAGCCGGCGCGGCGCGGGATCGTGTAGATCAGGCGTTGGTAGCGACGCACGAGCGCTTCCCAGGCCGCAGCATCGCCGCGTCGACAGGCAAGAACCAGCGCCTCGTCATTCTCGGTCATGGGTTCCCCGCTCCACAAGTGCTCGCGCCACTTTGGAGTGTACCACTAAAACATGCCCAGCTTGGCCGCGTCTGACGCAAAGTCGCCAGGGCACAAAGCGGCGCAAGGTCTGGCGTCGTTGCGCCCCGGGGCCAGCATCGGCAGCCCCGCTCAGCCGCCCTGGCGTCTACGCATGAACGTCTCGCCCGCGAAGACCAGCAGCAGCAAGACCAGGCCGGCGCCCAGGGCGAAGCCGTAGTAGATGAAGCCGCCCAGGAAGCCGTAGTTGTTGCTGGCGCTCCAGAGGGTACACTGGCCCGACGAGACGAGCGTGGCGAAGGCGTAGCCGAGCATGAGCCCGCTGCCCAGCATGATGTTGCCGCGCACGATCGCGAAGATGGCCAGGCCCGCCGTGAGGGCCAGCATCACGAGCGCGGCGAGCAGGTTGCCGGCGCCGCCGACGGCGCTGCCGCCGAAGTAGCCCGCCACGCCGATCACGGCGAAGATCGCCAGCCCGGCTATGAACCAGGCCAGGCGGCGCGTGAGGCTGCTGCGCTGCGGCTCAGTCGTGGTCATTGGCTGCTCCTCTCATGGGAGATGGGGTTCCTGCCGTCGTTAAAGCCTGGCGATCGCCCGTAAGGGCCGACCCATGTGTCTGCCCCAAAGGCTGCCAACCACCCTCGCCCGGCCGGTAAACCAGCGGGCCAGGGCTACGAAGCCCGCCTGCGCGGGCTCACGAGGCCACGCAGGTGGCTTTTGTAGCAGTGAGCCGGGCCGTTTACGGCTCCGACGTAGTATCGCCGAACCGACGTTGACGTAGTCCTGGCCCGTCAGAACGATCAACATATCCGGCGCTCCCATGCTGCGCGGGCTCGATACCATGCGCGCGGCTG
>CAZKTU010000176.1:0-14172 GCA_964555675.1 uncultured Oscillochloris sp. | reverse complement strand
CGGCTAGCCCACGCTGGGCAGGCCCGCCAGGGCCATGGCGACCTCGTCGTCCGAGTACTCGTAGTCCTTGAGCCGGCCGGCCTGGAAGTCGGTGTAGGCCTGCATATCGAAGTGCCCGTGGCCGCAGAGGTTGAAGAGGATGGTCTTCGCCTCGCCCGACTCCTTGCAGCGCAGGGCCTCGACGATCGCCCCGGCCACGGCGTGGTTGGCCTCGGGGGCGGGCACGATGCCCTCGGCGCGGGCGAAGGTCAGGCCGGCGCCGAAGGTCTCGAGCTGCTGCAGGGCCGTGGCCTCGATCTGGCCGAGCTCGAGCAGGTGGCTGACCAGGGGCGCCATGCCGTGGTAGCGCAGGCCGCCGGCGTGGAAGCCGGACGGGACGAAGTTGTGGCCGAGGGTGTGCATCTTGACCATGGGGGTCATGCCGGCGGTGTCGCCGAAGTCGTAGGCGTAACGCCCCTTGGTCAGGCTGGGGCAGGCCGCCGGCTCGACCGCCACCACGCGCACGTCGCGCTCGCCGCGCAGCTTGGCCCCGATGAAGGGGAAGGCGATCCCGGCGAAGTTGCTGCCACCGCCGGTGCAACCGACGATGATGTCGGGGTAATCGCCGGCCTGCTCGAGCTGGGCCAGGGCCTCCTGGCCGATCACGGTCTGGTGCAGCAGCACGTGGTTGAGCACGCTGCCCAGGGCGTACTTGGTGTCCTCGCGCTGGGCGGCCACCTCGACCGCCTCGCTGATCGCGATGCCGAGGCTGCCGGTGCTGTCGGGGTGCTCGGCCAGGATGCCGCGGCCGGCCGCCGTCTCGACGCTGGGGCTGGCCACCACGCGGGCGCCGTAGGTCTCCATCAGCGCGCGGCGGTAGGGCTTCTGGTTGTAGCTGACCTTGACCATGTAGACCAGCACCTCGAGGCCAAAGAGCGCCCCGGCGAAGGCCAGCGACGAGCCCCACTGGCCCGCGCCGGTCTCGGTGACCAGACGCTTCACGCCCTCTTGCTTGTTGTAGTAGGCCTGGGCGACAGCGGTGTTCGGCTTGTGGCTGCCGGCGGGGCTGACGCCCTCGTACTTATAGTAAATCTTGGCGGGCGTATCGAGGGCCTTCTCGAGACGCCTGGCCCGGTAGAGCGGGGTCGGCCGCCACTGCCGGTAGATCGCCTGAACCTCCTCGGGGATCTCGATCGCGCGCTCGGTGCTGACCTCCTGGAGGATGAGCGCCATCGGGAAGAGCGGGGCCAGGTCGGCGGGCCCGATCGGCTGCTGCGTCCCCGGGTGCAGCACGGCGGGGGGCGGCGTGGGCAGGTCGGCGGCGATGTTGTACCAAGTGGTCGGCATCTCCCGCTCGTGCAGGACGTACTTGACCGTTTCCATGGGCTCCTCCTCGATTGATGCGACGAGACAACAAAAAACCCCCCGACCCGGTTGGGTCGAGAGGCGAAAAGCTCGCGGTGCCACTCTCGTTCGCGGCCTAGGGCCGCGCACTCTGGGGTACTGTCGCCGCGAGCCGAAGGCGCGCGCGCTCTATACCCTTCGCCGTGATAACGGTGGCGTCTCCGGCGGGGACTACTTGGGCGCTGCCCGTTCGGCCCGCGACTCACAGGTCCATTCCACCGCGTCGTGCGCGCCGGCCTCGCACCATCTGCCGACTCGCTGGGCCGCCGTACCCGGTGTACTCTTCCTGGTCACAGTCGTCGCTCTGAAGTTGGCGGGAGTATAGCATGCCCCGCGCCGGGGTGTCAACCGGCCCTCAACTTCACAGAAGCTTGTCTAGGCCGCGCCGCCCTGGTCGATAATGCGCAGGAAGGCCGCGCAGATCTGGGGGTCGAAGTGGCGCCCGGCCTCCTCCTGCAGCAGGGCGCGGGCGCGCTCGATGGGCCAGGCTGCCTGGTAGGGCCGGTTGGAGGTGACTGCGTCGAAGACGTCGACGACGGCGAAGATGCGGGCCGCCAGGGGGATCTGCTCGCCGGCGAGGCCGCGCGGGTAGCCGCTGCCGTCCCACTTCTCGTGGTGGCACCAGGGGATGTCGAGGGCCGGGCGCAGGAAGGCGATCGGCCGCAGCAGCTCGTAGGCGTAGCCGGGGTGCAGCTTGACCACCTCGCGCTCTTCGGGGGTCAGAGGCCCGGGCTTGAGCAGGATGCTGTCGGGCAGGCCCATCTTGCCGATATCATGGAGCAGGGCGCCGCGCCTGATGTGGACGATCTCTTCTTCGCTGATGCCGATCGCGCGGGCCAGGCGCATGGTCAGCTCGGTGACGCGCTGCGAGTGGCCCTCGGTCTCTTTGTCGCGCAGCTCGAGGGCCCGCGACCAGCCCTCGAGGGTGGTGTCGTAGGCGAGGGCCATGTCGATATTGGCCCGCTGCATATGCTGGAAGAGCTCGGCGTTGTCGACGGCCACCGCCGCCTGCCCCGCCAGGGTCTCGAGGAAGTCGAGCCACTCGACGTCGATCTGCAGCGGCGCCCGCTGGAAGACCTCGAGCACGCCGCGCACCTGGCCCTTGGCCACCAGGGGCACGGCGATATAGCTCACGAAGCCCTCGGCGAGCAGGAGGGCCGGGCGCTCGAAGCCGCTGCCGGGGCTGGCCGCGTCCAACTCGACGATCGTCCTGCGCTCGAGGGCCGCCTGCCCGGCCAAGCCCTCGCCCAGGCGCAGCCGCGTCCCGAGGATGGCGCCGGTCTGAAAGCCGCGCCCCACGCTATGCTCGAGGGTCAGGCTGTGGGTGTTCAGCAGCAGCACGGCCGCGGCGTCGACCCCGAGCTGCTGCATGGTCTGGTCGAGCACGACGCCGAGGCTCAGGCGTACGTCGAGGCTGCCGGTGATGGCGTGGTCGATCGCCCGCAGGCCGACCAGGCGCCGCAACCGCCGCTCGGTCTGCTCGCTGAGCGTGGCCCGGTGCAGGGCATTGGCGGCCAGGTCGGCGATGGCGAGGGCCAGGCGCGCCTCGGCGTCGCCCATGGGGGCCTGGCGCCCCGCCCAGAGGGCGCCGATGACCGCGCCCCCCGCACGCAGGGGCGCGCAGATCACCGCTCGCACCTCGCCCATCAGCTCGGGGCCCGCCAGGGCCGGGTCGCACTGCACGTCGTCGCTCTGGTAGATCTCGCCCGTGGCGATCACGCGCCCCGATATGCCCGTCCCCGGTGGCAGGCGCGCCCGCCCCAGCTCCTCCCACTGGCCCAGCCCCAGCTCGAAGACCGTGTCGCCCGAGCCCGACTCGCGGATCGCCAGGGCCGCGCCCTCGGCCTCGAGCAGCACGCGGGTCTGCTCGAGCAGGATGGGCAGCAGCTCGGCGCGCGTGCGGGCCTGGCGCATAGCCTCGGCGATCGTCAGCATAGCGTCGCGCTCGCGGGCCCGCTCGGCGCGCGCCGTAACCTCCTGCTTGATCGCGACGAAGTGGGCCAGCCGCCCGCCCGCGACGACCGGGGTGATCGTCATCTCTTCGACGTAGTGCCGCCCATCCTTGCGCCGGTTGACTAGCTCGCCGCGCCACGAGCGTCCGGCCAGCACCGTCGTCCAGAGCTCCTGGTAGAAGCTGTCGTCGTGGCGCTGCGAGCGCAAGAGCGAGAGCTTGCGGCCCAGGACCTCCTCGACCTCGTAGCCGGTCAGGGCCGTGAAGGCGGGGTTGGCCCACTCGACGAGGCCGGCCGTGTCGGTGATTACGACGGCGTTGGCCGCCGCCGCGAGGGCCGTGCGCAGCAGGTCGCGCTCGGCGTCGGCCTTCCGGCGGGCGCTGATGTCGCGCACGAGCTGCAAGAGCACCGGCTCGCCGTCGATCTGCGCGATCGTCACACTCACTTCGGCGGGAAAGACATCGCCATCGGCCGTGAGCTGCTCGATCTCGTAGGTCGCCCCCGCGGCCGCGGCGGCGGCGATCTGCCCGGGCAGCTGCGGGCGGGCCTCGGGGATGAGCAGATCGGCCAGGCTCAGCTCGCGCAGGGCAGCGTGGCTGTGGCCGTAGGCGGCGACCGCCGCGCCGTTGGCCTCGAGGATGCGTCCGTCGGCCGGGCGCGCGAAGAGCACAATGTCGCGGGCGTGCTCGAAGAGCAGGCTGTGACGGTCGAGGGCGCCCCGGGCGGCCGGGCGCTCGACGACCGCGGTGACGACGAACATAATCCCGAGCGGGGCGATGTCCTCGGCGCGGATCAGGCTGGCCGCGAGGCTCAGGTCGAGCGGCGCGCCGTCGCGGCGTACGCCGCGCATCTCGACGCTCGCCAGGCTGCCCTCGCGCTCGATGCGCGCGCGCTGTTCGGCGAACTCGGCCTGCTGCCCGGGGAGGACAATCGGCAGGGGCCGCCCGCGTACCTCCTCGGCCCGCCAGCCGAAGGCGCGCTCGGCGGCGGCGTTCCAGAGCAGGACCTCGCCGGCCAGGGTCACTGCGTAGATCGGCTGCGGCGTCGTCTGCAAGATTGCGCTCAGGTAGGCGTGGGAGCGCAAGAGATCAGGCGGCTGAGGGTGGGTCGTGTCGGTCATAGTGCAAACGTCCCGGCTACGCTGAGGTGCCGGCGCAGCGGCGGCGCCGGCCCAGTCAGCGCAAACAGCGGTAGATTGACGGTGAGGCTCAGTCGCATGCAGGGTACCACGCGCTCGGCACGACAGTGTGTAGCAAGGGGGATGGTTTTGGGAGAGTTATGCCATCCCGGGCGCGATCGCGGTGCCGCGCAGGTGCGCTATAATCGACGCCATGAGCGACGAGCTGGAGTTTCTCACCGACCTGCTGCGCATCCCCTCCCTCTCGGGCCAGGAGGGCGAGGCGGCGGCCTTCCTCGCCGGCCGGATGGCCGCCTACGGCTGGCAGGCCGGGGTCGACGAGGCCGGCAACGCCGTCGGCCTGCTGGGCGACAGCGGCCCCCTCGTGGCCCTGCTGGGCCACATCGACACGGTTCCCGGCGACATCCCCGTGCGGGTCGAGGCCGGGCGGCTCTACGGGCGCGGGGCCGTCGACGCCAAGGGCCCCTTCGCCACCTTCGTGCAGGCCGCGCGCCGCGCCGAACTGGCGGGCCGTCTGCGCTGCCGCCTGGCCCTGATCGGGGCCACCGAGGAGGAGGCCGCCAGCTCGAAGGGCGCCCACTACGCTCGCGAGCGCTACGCCCCCGCCTTCTGCGTGATCGGCGAGCCGAGCGGCTGGGAGCGGGTGACCCTGGGCTATAAGGGCCGCCTGCTGGCCCACTATCGCCACGAGCAGCCGGCAGCCCACAGCGCCGGCGAGTTGCCGGCGGCACCCGAGGCTATGGTGGCCTTCTGGCGCGCCGTCGAGGGGCGCTGCGCCGCCCATAATCAGGGCCGCGAGAAGCTCTTCGAGCAGCTCATCCCTTCGCTGCGCCGGGTCGCCAGCGGCGGCGACGGCCTGAGCGACTGGTGCGAGGCGAGCGTCGGCCTGCGCCTGCCCGAGGGCGTCGACCCCGCCGCCCTGGCCGACGAGCTGCGGGCCATGGCCGGCCCCGCGACCCTGCGCTTCGAGGGCGGCTGCCCGGCCTTCCGCAGCCCGCGCACCACGCCCCTGGCCAGCGCCTTCGTGCGCGCCATCAGGGGCCAGGGCGGCCAGCCCGCCTTCTTGCACAAGACCGGCACCGCCGATATGAATGTGGTCGGCCCCGCATGGGGCTGCCCGATCGTGGCCTACGGCCCCGGCGACTCGCGCCTTGACCATACCCCCGACGAGCACGTCGAGGTGGACGAGTACATGCGCGCCATCGCCGTGCTGACCGAGGTGCTGGCGCAGTTAGCATAGGCCAAAGTGGTTCCAGCATTGCACCACGAAGCGCACGAAGGCTGGAGAGGCGCTCTGCCGGCGCTGGAACGTCGCTGTCGCTCGCATTGCTCGGGCCGAGGGGCCCGGGGCGTACGCCAGGATGAAGCATGATCCTCATCACCGGGGCGGGCGGCTATATCGGGCGGCGCCTGGCGCGGGCGCTGCTGGCGCGGGGCGAGGCGGTGCGCGGCCTCGACCTGAACCAGGCGGCCCTGGCGCCTCTGGCCGAGCTGGGGGTCACGACGCTGGTCGCCGACGCGGGCGACGAGGGGGCCCTGCGCGAGGCCCTGGACGGGGCGCGGGTGGTCTACCACCTGGCCGGCTCGCCCCTGGGCGCGCCCGAGGCGATTATGCGGGCCAACCTGGCCGGGGCCCGCGCGATCGCCGCCGCCGCGGTCGGGCGACCTGAGCTGCGCGCACTGGTCTTCGCGGGCAGCGGCGCGCTCTACCCGAGCGGGCCGGGCTGGCTCGACGAGGCCACCCCGCCCGCGCCGGCCTTCCACTATGCCCGCGCCAAGCACGCCGCCGAGCAGGCCCTGCTCGCCGCCCATGTCCGCGACGGCGTGCCGGTGATGGTGGCCCGCATCGCCGCCGTCTACGGCCCCGCCAGCCCCGCCTTGATGGTCGAGCAGGTGCGCCGCGGGCGCTTCCCGCTGATCGGCGGGGGGCGCGGCTACGCCTCGAATATCCATATCGACGACCTGGTCGAAGCCCTGCTGGCCATGCCCGAGCGCGGCCGCCCCGGCCAGATCTATAACCTGGCCGACGACGAGCCGGCCCCCGTCGCCGAGTTCTACGGCCACCTGGCCCGGCTGCTGGGCGCGCCCCCGCCGCCAACCATGCCCCCCGCAGCGGGCCGGGCCCTGGTCTGGCTGGTCAGCGCCGCGAGCCGCCTGCGCGGTCGCCAGCCGCCCCTGCCGGTCGACCTGGTGGAAATGGCCGCCGTCTCGCACCGCATGGCCAACACCCGCATGCGCGACGAGCTCGGCGTCCGCCCGCGCTACCCGTCGTACCGCGAGGGGCTGCCGACGGCCCTGTAGGGGCGCCTGGGGCGGCGTGAAGGGCCAGGCCCTGGAGCAGCGCTGCTGACGAGTCGGAAGCAGTGTTTCAACATTGGTGGGAACTGCGATCGTGCGGGCACTATGAAGCTCCTGAGCGGCGCCCTCCCTTGGTCTTTCGTCCTTGGTCCTTCGTCGCCTCATGCAAACTTTCGCTACGGCATACGCGACAACCCGGCCCGATTGACGCCCGCGCACCCTCGTGGTACCATCGCCCTAATTGAATAGTGCTACCGTGGGGCTATGTCCCACGCGGCAGGGAGCCCGGAGGAAGCGAAGGGCTCAAATGGGGAAAGCCGGTCAAATGCCGGCGCAGTCCACGCTACTGTAGGGGGGCCCCGGCCCCCGAGCCAGAATGCCCGTCCCTGCCTGTTGCCCTTCACACCGCGCTGGAATGGGGTGAGGCAGGCCGGGGATCGCCGCCGCGCGGCTCGCTCCCTTCTCTGCACACCCTCTCCACATTGGTGGAGAGGCTTTTTTGTAGTCGAAGGGACCCGCGATGCGCCGCCTCTTGCTCGCCCTGACCGCCCTGACCCTGCTCGCCGCCTACACCCCTACGGCCCGCGCCCAGCAGATCACCAGCCCCGCCGCCGAGGCCGCCGCAGCCGCCGATTGGGTGCGCGCGCAGCAGCAGCCCGACGGCAGCTTCCCCGGCTTCAGCGCCGGCGACACCGCCGACGCCGTGGTGGCCCTGGTCGCCGCCGGCGACGACCGAGCCGCCGCCGAGACCGAGGCGGCCCTCGACTATCTGAAGGCCCAGGCCGCCACCTATGTCGCCGGCGGCCCCGGCGCCGCCGCCAAGCTGGCCCTGGCCGCCGTCGCCGTGGGCGAGGATCCCACCAGCTTCGGCGGGGTCAACCTGCTGCGGGAGATCGGCAAGGGCTACGACCCGGCCACCGGCCAGTACGGCCCCGACGTCTACGGGCACACCCTGGCCCTGCTCGCCGCCAAAGCGGTCGAGGCCGCGCCCGCGCCCCTGGCCGTCAGCAGGCTGCTCGACCTGCAGCTCGAGGACGGCGGCTGGAGCTTCGACGGCACCACCGCCACCGGCAGCGACACCAACACCACCAGCCTGGCCCTGCAGGCCCTGGCCGGGCTGCGCCAGGCCGACGGCGCGCGGGCCAAGGCGATCGCCTACCTGAAGGGCCAGCAGAACGACGACGGCGGCTTCCCCTACTCGCAGACCGCCCAGTTCGGCAACGACAGCGACGCCAACTCGACCGCCGCGAGCATCCAGGCGATCATCGCCGCGGGGCAAGACCCGGGGGCGCGGGCCTGGACGAAGGGGCGCAACACGCCCTACACCGCCCTGGTCGGCCTGCAGAACAGCAGCGGGGCCCTGCGCTTCCAGGCGGCCCAGCCCGACGACAACGGCGTGGCGACCTACCAGGCCGTGCCGGCCCTCTTCGGCCGGGCCCTGCCCCTGATCACCGCCGCGACGCCCGGCGCCGCCGCGCTGCTCGCCCCGACGCCCGCCGGCCTCCCCGCCACCGGCGCCGCCGAGGTGCCCGTCGCCGCCCTGGCCTTGCTGGCCCTGGCTCTGTTTGGCGCGGGGGTGGCGACCCGCCGGGCCGCCCGTTGAACACACCCGTGCGGCGCCCGGAGGAGTATGCCATGCCAGGCCGCCGACCGCGCCAGCGCAGCCTGCTCGCCGCCCTGACCCTGCTGGCCCTTGCGCTGACGGCGACGGGCGCGGGGGCACAGACGAACGAGGGCAGGGCGGGCGTGGTCGTGCAGTATGGCGATGGGCAGGTCGCGACGGCCTGTGTGCGCTTCGGCGAGCCCGAGCTCGACGGGGTCGAGCTGCTCGAGCGCTCGGGGCTGCCCGTGATCACCCAGGCCGGCGGGGTCGGCGAGGCCGTGTGCAAGATCGGGCCGGACGGCTGCGACTACCCCGCCGAGGGCTGCTTCTGCCGGCGCGAGGGGGCGCGCAGTATCTACTGGGCCTTCTACACCCTCGACCAGGGCGCGTGGGCCTATGCCAGCCTGGGCGCCGCCAACACCCCCGTGCGCGACGGCACGGTCCACGGCTGGGCCTGGGGCCTCGGCGACTCGAGCACAGGGGCCGTGCCGCCCGTGGTCGACCTCGACAGCATCTGCGGCCCTGCGCCCGCACCGCCGACCGCGCCTACGACCATTCAGCCCGAGTCCTCGGCCCCGGCCGCCGCGCCCGCGGCCACCACCCTGGCCGAGACCGCGCCCCCAACCGCCCAGGCCGAGACCGCGCCCCCGGCGGCGACGGCCACGCCACCGCCCGCGCCGCAGGGCGCACCCTGGGGCTACCTCGGCTTCGCGGCCCTCGTGATCATCCTCGGCGCCGGCGCGGCCATCCTGGCCCGCCGCCCCTAATTGTGCCAGCGAGAGGTCCTTTGCCAGCTCTGACCAAAGACCAAAGACCAGCGACCAATCACCAGGGCCAGACTCCTGCCCGAGCAGGTTGGTCTTTGGTCTATCGTCCTTCGTCGCAAACTAGCAGCTACCTCTGAAAAGCTGCACTAATTGGGGGCCACCTCTTGCGCACAAGCGTCTGGCTCGTCCGTCACGGACAGACCCGCAACAACCTGGAGCGGCGCTACCAGAGCCGCGACGACAGCCCACTGACCGACTACGGCCGCCTGCAGACCCGGGCCCTGGCCGAGCGGCTGCGGCGCCTCCCCTTCGGGGTGGCCCTGGTGAGCCCGACCGAGCGCACCCGGCTCGCCGCCGCCGCCATCCTGGCGGGGCGCCGCGGCGTCACCACGCGGGTCGACGGCGGCTGGTCCGAGACCAATCACGGCCGCTGGGAGGGCCTGACCTACAAAGAGGTTCTGGCCCGCTACCCCGCCGAGGCCCAGGCCCGCTGGGCCGAGGGCATCAACGGGCGCGCCGAGGGCGGCGAGAGCCTGGCCGAGGTCTACGCCCGCGTCGCCGCAGCCTGGAAGGCCCTGCTGCGCGAGCACCGGGGCGGGCGCGTGCTGGTGGTCACCCACGCCACCCCCATCCAGCTGGTGCTCTGCGAGTGCTTCGGCCTCGCCCCGGGCCAGCACTGGCACTGGCGGGTGGACCTGGGCAGCGTCACTTGCCTCGACGTCTACGGCGGCGGCGCGATCGTGCGCATGGTCAATGAGGTCCCGCCGCTGCCCGACGTCAGCGACGGGCGGCAGGAGGCAGAAGCGCGATGAGCGATGCGTCCCTTGAGCCACGGCTGCGCGCGCTCTGCGCCGCCGTGCCGCCCGCAAACCAGGGCGCGGCGGCGGCGGCGCGGGCTCGCCTCGACCGACTGACCAAACCCCAGGGCAGCCTGGGCCGGCTCGAGGATCTGCTGGTCCGCCTGGCCGGCGCGACCGGGCAGGTCTGCCCGCCCCTCGAGCGGCCGGCGATCCTCCTCGCCGCCGCCGACCATGGCGTCGCCGCCGAGGGCGTGAGCGCCTACCCCCAGGCCGTGACGGCCCAGATGGTGCAGAACTACCTGGCTGGCGGCGCGGCGATCAATGCCCTTGCGGCAGCGGCGGGGGCGCGCCTGCTGGTCGTGGACGCGGGGGTCGCCGGCGGGCTGCCCGCCGAACTGCCCATGCGGCGGCTGGGGATCAGGGCCGGCAGCGGCAACATCGCCCGCGAGCCGGCCATGAGCCAGGCCGAGGCCGCCGCCGCCCTGCTGGCGGGGGCCGCCCTGGCCGACGAGCTGATCGAGGCCGGGGCCGACCTCATCGCCCTGGGCGAGATGGGCATCGCCAACACCACTCCCGCCGCCGCCCTCACCAGCGCCTTCACCGGGGCCCCGCCCGCCCGGACGGTGGGCCGCGGCACCGGGGTGGACGACGCGACCCTGGCCCATAAGATCAGCGTGGTCGAGCGCTCGCTCGCCCGGGCGCGCGCGGCCGGGGCTGCCGGCGCCCTCGCGACCCTGGCCGAGCTGGGCGGGCTCGAGATCGCGGCCCTGGCCGGGGCAACCCTCGGCGCGGCGGCGCGACGAGTCCCCGTGCTGCTCGACGGCTACATCACCACGGCGGCGGCCCTCGCGGCGGCGGCCCTCGCGCCCGCCGTCCGCGACCACCTGCTGGCCGGCCACTGCTCGGCCGAGCCCGGCCACGCTCTGGCCCTGGAGCACCTGGGGCTGAGCGAGGCGGCGGGCGCCGGCCCCCTGCTGCGCCTGGACCTGCGCCTCGGCGAGGGCAGCGGCGCCGCCCTGGCCCTGCCCCTGGTGACCGCCGCGGCCCGCCTCATGCGCGAGATGGCCACCTTCGAGCAGGCCGGCGTATCAGAGAGGGAAACGGATGAGCGCCAGTGACAATCACGCCGGCGAGGGGCGTGACGAAGAGCGGGCTCGGTCTTCAGCCTTCAGCCTTCAGCCTTTGGGCGAGGCCCTGCGCTTCTTGACGATCATCCCCCAGCCCTGGCTGCCGCCAATGAGCGAGCGCGGCATGGTCGCCTCGATCCCCTGGTTCCCAGCGGCGGGCCTGGTGATCGGGGCGCTGCTGCTGCCCGTGGGCTGGCTGGCCGGCCTGGCCTGGGGCGACCTGGTGCGGGCGGCCCTGGTGGTGGTCGCCTGGGGCGTGGTGACGGGCGGGCTGCACCTCGACGGCCTCAGCGACACCTTCGACGGCGTGTTGAGCTGGCGCTCGCGCGAGCGCAAGCTGGAGATCATGAAGGATAGCCGCATCGGCGCAATGGGCGCCCTGGCCCTGGTGGCGGTGCTGCTGCTCAAGGTAGTCTTCCTGGCCGAGGCCGGGGCGGCCTGGTGGCAGGCGGCCCTGCTGGCCCCGGCCCTGGGGCGCTGGGCCGACCTGTACGGCATCTACTGGTTCCCGCCCGCCGCCGAGGGCGGGCTGGGCCGGGCCTTTCACGACCAGGTGCGCCGGCCCGACTTCTTCGTCGCCACGGCCGCGGCGGGGGCGGCGGCCCTGCTGGTCGGCGGCGCCGCCGGGCTGGTCGCCATGGCCCTGGTGCTGGCCTGCGCCCACATGCTGGCCCGCTGGTGGACGCGCGATCTGGGCGGGCTGACGGGCGACACCTACGGGGCCCTCTGCGAGATCGGCGAGGTCGTGGTCATCGCGACTATCGCCGCCGCCGCGCGGATCTAGCGTGCACACCCTCACCTGGCTGATCTGGCTGGCCGCGGCGGGCGCGACGATCGCTCTGGCGCCCAACCCGCTCTATCTCTGCCTGGTCTTCCTGGCGGCGACCCAGGTCTTCCTGGCCTGGCGCAGCGACTCGCCCCTGGCGCGCAGCTTCGCCCTCTTTGTGCGGGCGGGGGCCTTCGTCTGCCTCGGCTACGTCGTCTTCGGGCTGCTCACCGTCGGCGGGGCCCAGGGCGACACGGTGCTGCTAACGCTGCCGGCCCTGCGGCTGCCGCCCTGGCTGGGCGGGATTGTGCTCGGCGGCCCGGTCACCGCCGAGGCCCTGGCCTGGGGCCTGACCCGCGGCCTGAGCATCTGGGCCCTGATGGTGGTCTTCGGGGCCTTCAACGCCCTGGTCGACCACCACCGGCTGCTGCGCCTGGCCCCGCGGGCCCTCTTCCACGCCGGTCTGGCGGTGACCATCGCCGTCTCGTTCGTGCCGTCGCTGCTGCGGGCCATCGGCGAGATCGGGCAGGCCCAGCGGGCCCGCGGCCACCGCTTCGGCGGGCCGCGTAGCTGGCCACCCCTGGTCTCGCCCCTGCTGGCGGGCAGCCTCGAGCGCTCGGTGCAGCTGGCCGAGGCCCTGGACGCCCGCGGCTACGGGCGCAGCTCGCCCGACAACCGGGCGGTCAGCCTCAGACAGGGCGGGCTGCTCGGCGGCGTGCTGCTGCTGGGGGCCGGGGTCTTCGGCTGGCTCTACTACGGCCCCGGGCCGACCCCGGCAGCCATGGCCTCGGGCGGGGCCCTGGCCCTCGGCCTCTCGCTGCGGGCCCTGGGCCGCGCGGTGACCCGCAGCGCGTACCGGACCGAGCGCTGGCGACGCCGCGACAGCTGCTCGGTCGCCGCCGCCCTGGTCTGCGTGGCCGCCATCGTCGCCCTGCGCCTGGCTGGGCAGGGCGACCTGGTCTACTACCCCTTCCCGACCCTCAGGGCGCCCGGCTTCGACCTGCGGGCAGGGCTGGCCATGCTGCTGCTGGCCGCCCCGGCCCTCTTCGCGCGGCGCGACCCGCCGCCCCGCGCACCGCGCCGCGCGCGATCGCGTATACTGGAGCCATGAGCCAGCTACCTGATGCCTTCACCATCCTGGCGATCGAGACCTCGTGCGACGAGACGGCGGCGGCCGTGGTGCGCGGCGGGCGCACCATTCTGGCCAACGTGGTCGCCTCGCAGATGGACATGCACCAGCGCTTCGGCGGCGTCGTGCCCGAGGTAGCCTCGCGCCAGCATATTATCGCCCTCGCCCCCGTGATCGCCGAGGCCCTGCGCGCCGTGCCGGGCGGGTGGGCCGGCGTGAACGCCATCGCCGCCACCCACGGCCCGGGCCTCAGCGGCGCCCTGCTCACCGGCCTCAACGCGGCCAAAGCCATAGCCTGGCAGCGCGACCTGCCCCTGGTGGGCGTCAACCACCTCGAGGCCCACATCTACGCCAACTGGCTCGCCGCGGGCGCCGCCCCGGCCGAGCCCCCGCCGCCAGAGTTCCCCCTCGTCGCCCTGGTCGTCTCGGGGGGCCACACCCTGCTGGCCCTGCTCGAGGGCCACGGCGCCTACACCCTGCTCGGGCAGACCCGCGACGACGCCGTCGGCGAGGCCTATGACAAAGTGGCCCGCATCCTCGGCCTCGGCTACCCCGGCGGCCCCGCCGTCGAGCAGGCCGCCCGCGGCGCCACCCCGGCGGGCCCCCTGCCGCGGGCCTGGCTGCGCGACAGCTACGACTTCTCGTTCAGCGGCCTGAAGACCGCCGTGCTGCACAAGGTGCAGGAGCGGCAGGAGCTGGCGGCGCGCATGCCAAAGCCCCCCACGCCCGAGCGCAAGGGCCAGAAAGGCAGGCCGGCCCCCGCGCCCTCGCCCCTGAGCGCGCAGCCCCCGCTGGCCGACCCGCAGCCCCTCGACCGGGCCTTCGTCGGGCAGATGGCCCACGCCTTCCAGGAATCGGTGGTGGATGTGCTGACCGCCAAGGCCGTCGACGCCGCCACCCGCCACGGGGCCACCGCCATCCTGCTGGCCGGCGGGGTCGCCGCCAACACACGCCTGCGCGAGGAGCTGACCCGCCGCTCGCCGGTGCCGGTGCGCTACCCACCCATGGCCCTCTGCACCGACAACGCCGCCATGGTCGCCGCCGCCGCCCACTACCGCTTCGCCACCGGCGTCCAGAGCGACTGGACCCTCGACGTCAACCCATCGCTCAGACTAGGCTCGTAGCAAAAGGCCCACCCGCCGCGGGCAGCGGCAAACAGCTCCCTCGCCTCGACGGAGGCGTGGAGGGCTTGGCCCTCCACATCCACCC
>CAZKTU010000175.1:0-14272 GCA_964555675.1 uncultured Oscillochloris sp. | reverse complement strand
GCCCGATGACACGCCCGAGCCCGATGACACGCCCGAGCCCGATGACACGCCCGAGAGCGGCGGGGGCGGTGATAGCGGCGGGGGCGGTGATAGCGGCGGGGGCGATAACGGCGGCGGCGGTGATAACGGTGGCGGCGGCGGTGATAACGGTGGGGGCGATAGTGGTAGCGGCGGCGGCTCGGATGATGATGATAAGCCCTGATGTGGGTCGGGCGCTAACCTGATTACTCCCCATCGCCCTCGCTTCCTCCCCCCGGAGCGAGGGCGTACTTTGTTTCATGGTGCTCAGCGGTAACCCGTAACTTTTTGTCAGCTCGGCCGTTTGAGAAGTGCTGCAGTCGACATTGTGGCCCCGATACACCCTACAGAGGAGCAACGCCAATGAATGTCCGTGCACTGATGCCAAGACTATTGCTGCTCGTCACCCTCCTTGCCCTGGCCGCTGTACCCAACCTCGGCTATGCCCAGGTCCCTGCCACCGACGACCCCCCTGGAAGTGAAGATATCGAGGTGAAAGGCCTTGTCGAGGCCGTGCCGGCCGTGGGCCGGATCGGCGAGTGGAAGGTCGCCGGCCAGACCTTCGCCGTCGACGTCGAGACGGTATTCTTTGGCTTCGGCGACAGCCGCATCGCCGTCGGCCGCTGTGTCGAGGCCAAGCTGAGCAATGCGACGCCCCCTGTCGCGCTGCTGATCAAGCCCGATGACGACTGCGGCGCGCCCGGCGAGCCCGGCGAGCTGGGTTGGCGCGGCAAGGTCTCGGCGGCGCCCGCCAGCGGCTTTGTGGGCAGCTGGACGATCGGCGGCAAGAACTTCACCGCCACGGCCGGGACCTTCTTCCTCGGCTTCGGCGATACGCCCCCCGCCATCGAGGCCTGCGTCGAGGTCGAGTATATCGTCGATGGGGCCGCCAACGTCGCCATCAAGATTCACCCTGAAGATGGCTGCGGCAATATCGGCGGCGTCCCCTCCGAAAATCATCTCTACCGCGGCCGGGTCGACGAGCGCCCCACCGATGGCCGTCTCGGCGCCTGGGTGATCGGCGGTCGCGCCTTCGAGGCGGTCGACGGCACAACGGTCTTCGCCCCGAGCTTCGCCGATGCAAGCAAGCCGGCGGTCGGCGATTGTGTCGCGGTGGCCTATAGCGAGCGCAACGCTACACGGACCATGGTCGGCGTGCGGCCTGCCACCTGCGAGCGGCCCGCGAACGACGATGGCGAGTTCGAGAGCCACGGCTGGCTGAATGAGAAGGGGGCCCAGACCTATGTGATCGGCCCCACCGCCGGCGACGCGACCAGCAGCATTAGTTACACCATCGCTATCACCACAGAGCTCAAGGAGGAGTTCGGCCCCCTGAGCGATACGCCCCCGACCTGCGTGAAGGTCCACTACAGCCTGGTCAGCGGCGAGCGCCTCGCCCGCGAGGTCGAGAGCCGGCCCGACTTCCGCTGCGCCGCCAGCGGCGACGAGCGCGAGCTCTATGGCGAGATCAAGGAGCTGCCCGCCAGCCCCTACCTCGGCAAGTGGCTGATCGGCAACATCGAGGTCCAGGTCACCCGGGCTACAAAGCTCGAAGACGGGCCGTTCACCGTCGGGCGCATCGTCAAGGTCAAGTTCACCCGCGCCGGCGATGGCACGCTCGTTGCACTGAAGATCGAGGGCAAGGGTACGCCCGGCGATGAGGACGACCAGCGCGAGCGCGGCCGCGGCAAGGCCTACGGCAAGATCGAGGCTCTGCCGGCCGGCGGCCCGGTTGCCGGCGACTGGACTGTGGCCGGCCAGGTGTATACTATTACGGCCGATACGCGCCTGCGAGACAGCGGCACCCCCTTCGTCGAGACCGACTGTGTCGAGATCCACTTCCGGGCTGACGCCGAGGGCGCCCGGACCGCTGTGAAGGTCGAGCGCGGAGATGGCGACGACTGCACGCGCAATACTGAGGAGATCGGTCGCACCTACGGCTTCGTCGAGACGATGCCCACGGGCAGCTACACCGGAACCTGGACGATTGGCGGCGCCACCTACAAGGTCGAGGCCGCGACCGAGTTCGAGTTCGCCGCAGGCGTGGGCGCCCCGGTGGTCGGCTCGTTCGTCGAGGTGAAGTACGTGGTCGTCAGCGGCGAGAAGATCGCCCGCGAGATCTCGACCAGGGTGCCGCCCGGCATGGGCGACGACAGCTACATCGGCCGCTACAGTGCGGGGAGCACGCCCGCTGGGCTCGCCGCCGCAGCGTATACCGTCGGCGGGGTCAGCTTCCAGATCGACGACGCCACGCTCATTCAGGAAGGTTCCGCGCCCCTGGCCAACGGCGCGCTGGTCAAGGTCAATGGCTACCGTGACGCCCAGGGGGTGTTGATCGCCACAGAGCTCACGGCCGTTACCGCCAACTACGCGCCCATCATCCTCGTCACCAGGTAAGGCCGCCACTCGCGCCGCCCCGGCGGCGCGCGGTTGGAGCGACTGCAGCCGGGCGTCGCCGCGAGGGCAACTCTCGCAGCGACGCCCGAACAGCCTACCAGCCCATTACAGCGGGTCCCAGGCGCGCCGCCGACGTGTCGGCCGCCCGTACTCCCCCCACGGGGGGTCGACGAAAACGTCGGCACAACGGCCCGGGCCCGATGCCCCCTCCCGTTCCCCCCCGGGAGGGGGCGCTCGATTCTCGCGCCTCCGGCGGGTTGACAGCGGCGAGCCCGGCGCGCATAATGCCCGAGCGTAACGAGCTCATCCCCCGGCGCCCACCCCCCATGATCAGCATCGACCAGGTCACCTACAGCTACCCCGGCAGCGGCGGCCCGGCCCTACGCCGGCTGAGCCTCAGCATCGCCGAGGGCGAATTTTTGCTCGTGGCCGGCCCGAGCGGCGCCGGCAAGAGCAGCCTGCTGCGCCTGCTCAACGGGCTCGTGCCCCATTTCTACGGCGGGCGCTTCGCCGGCCGAGTGCGGCTGTGGGGCCGCGACACCCTGCAGCACCAGCCTCGCGACATGGCCGACCTGGTCGGCTTCGTCTTCCAGGACCCCGAGAGCCAGCTCGTGGTCGATGTAGTCGAGGACGAGCTAGTCTTTGGCATGGAGAACCTCGGCCTGCCCGTGCCGATCATGCGCCGGCGGGTCGAGGAGGTGCTCGACCAGCTGGGCATCGCCCACCTGCGCCGGCGGCGCGCCTCTTCGCTCAGCGGCGGCGAGCGGCAGCGCGTGGCTATCGCCGCGGCCCTGGCTACGCAGCCGCGGGCCCTCGTCCTCGACGAGCCGACCAGCCAGCTCGACCCCCACGGCGCCGAGGAGGTGCTGACCGCCCTCCAGAAGCTCAACGCCGACCTGGGGATCACCATCGTGCTCTGCGAGCACCGCCTCGAGCGGGTGGTGCAGTATGCCGACCGGCTGCTCTACCTGGCCGCCGCTACGGCGGAGCAAGATGAGCCCCCCGCCCTCGTCATCGGCCCGCCCCGCGAGGTGCTCGCCGCCATCCCCCTGGCCCCGCCGCTGCAGCAGCTCGGGCGCGCCCTCGGCTGGTCCCCGCTCCCGCTGACGATCAAGGAGGGGCGCGCCTTCGCCCGTCGGCTGCCCCAGCCCCCGCCCGCCGCCGCCAGCTCGCGGCAGACGGGCGGCGAGGCCGTGGCCCGGGTGCGCGATTTGACGGTGCGCTACGGCGAGCACGAGGCCCTCTACAAGCTGAGCCTCGAGGTGCGCAGGGGCGAGCTCTTGGCCCTGATGGGCCGCAACGGCAGCGGCAAGAGCACGTTGCTCAAGGCCCTGATCGGGCTGGTCAGGCCCGCCGAGGGCCGGGTCGAGCTGCTCGGCCACGACATCGCCCGGCGCTCGGTGGAGGAGCTCGCCCGCACGGTCGGCTATGTGCCCCAGGACCCGCGCAGCATCCTCTACCACGACACCTTGCGCGAGGAGCTGGAGTTCACCCTGCGCGGCCGCGAGCTCGGCGGGCCGGTCGCCGAGGCGGTTGAGCGCACGCTCGCGGCCCTCGGCATCGCCCACCTGGCGGAGGCCTACCCGCGGGCCCTGAGCGGCGGCGAGGCTCAGCGCGCCGCCATGGCCGCCATCCTGGTGGCCGACCCACCCCTGTTGCTGCTCGACGAGCCGACGCGCGGGCTCGACTACCTGGCCAAGGGCGAGCTGGCCCGGCTGCTGCGGGCTCTCTGCGCGCAGGGGCGCACGGTGGTGATGGCGACCCACGATGTCGAGCTGGCCGCGGCCTGCGCCGACCGCGCGGCCCTGCTCGGCGATGGCGAGCTGGTGGTCGAGGGCCCCGCGCCCGAAGTCCTGGGCGAGAGCCTGCTGCTCTCGTCGCAGATCGCCAAGCTCTTTCCCCACAGCGGGTGGCTGACCTACGAGCAGGCCCTCGGCGGCCTGGAGCGAGGCGCCGCCCCGGAGACCTAACCCCTATGCCCTCAACACGCCGTGTGCTGCTGGCCCTGGCCCTTATCGTGCTCGCCGCCGGCCTGCCGGCCCGCCCCGCTGCCGCTCAGGGGCCGCCTCAGCAGATGCGGGCCTTCTGGGTCGATAGCCTGAACCCGGGCTTCTATAACCATCCCCAGGTCGACGAGCTGATCAACAATGTGGTCCGCGCGAACGCGAATACGATCTTCGTGCAGGTGCGCCGCCATGGCGACGCCTGGTACAACAACAGCCTCGACCCGCGCGCGGCCGAGCCGCGCCTGGCCCCGGCCGCTGAGTTCGATCCCCTGGGCTACCTCCTCGCCAGGGCCCACGCAATGGGCATTCGGGTCCACGCCTGGCTGGTCGTCTCGGTGGCCTGCCGCCCCGCCGACCGGCTCTGGGGCCACCCGGGGCATGTCTGCACCAGCCACGGCCCGGGCGTGGCGGGCGCCGAGCGCTGGACCACGGCCACCTTCGAGGGTCAGCAGGTCGGCGACCTCGACTTTGGCCACCCCGCCGCGATCCAGTACATGGAGGCGGTTGTCGGCCAGCTGCTGCGGGCCTACCCCGAGCTCGACGGCGTCCACTGGGACTATATTCGTTTCGCGGGGAAGAACTACGGCTACAACCAGGTCAGCCTCGAGCGCTTCAACCGGGCCCTCGGCCGGCCCCTGGAGAGCCGGCCCCGGCCCGACGACCCGGCCTGGGGCCAGTGGCGTCGCGACCGGGTGAGCGAACTGGCGCGGCGGCTCTACATCAGGGCCAAGGCGCTCAAGCCGGGCGTGCAGGTCAGCGCCGCGACGATCAGCTGGGGCGGGGCGGGCAGCGCCGGCGACTGGCGGGCCTCGGCCGCCTACGAGCGGGTCTTCCAGGATTGGCCGGCCTGGCTCGCCGAGGGTACGCTCGACTTCGCGGTGCCTATGTACTACTTCGAGGAGGGGGTGCCGCGCACGCGGGCCTGGTACGACGGCTGGCTGAGCTTCGGGCGGGGGGCGGCGGGGCGGCGGGCGATCGTGGCGGGCGTCGGGGCCTGGCTGAACACCGGCGAGCAGAATATCGGCCAGGCCCAGCGCGCCCTCGCCCCTGACGAGCAGGGCCGCTACCTGGCGGGGGTGGCGCTCTTCTCGTACGCCAACCCCTTCAGCGGGGTCAACGACGACGCGCGGCGGGCCTACATGGACCAGCTGCGGGCCACCGTCTTCGCTCAGCCGGCGCGCGCGCCCGACTGGCCCTGGATCGTCGCGCCCACGGGCGGCCACCTCCAGGGTATCGCCGCGGTGGACGGCCAGGTGGCGCCCGAGGCGAAGGTGAGCCTGATCCGCGACGGGGTCTGGCTGCGCGACCTCAGCGCCTCGGCCGACGGCTGGTTCGGCGCGGTCGAGTTGCCCCCGGGGGCCTACACGATCGTGGTCACCCGCGCCGACGGCAGGCAGACCTGGCTGAGCGCCCCGATCGTCCCCGGGGTCGTGACCAGCCTGTAGCGACCGGTCCTATACCTCGATGCGCTCGAGGCCGCGGGTGCCGATGGTGGCCCCGAGCCAGACCACGGCGGCGGTGAGGGCCATGGCCATGGCCCAGCCCGCCAGGCGCAGGCCGAGACCGGCGGCGCCGCCGCCCAGGAGCTCGGCGAGGATGGCGGCGCCCGCGACCAGGGCCACGATGACCAGCAGGTACAGCGGGTAGAAGAGTGTGCCGAGGCAGCCGCTCTGCCAGCTGTTCTGCTGGGACGGATTCTCCCAGTCGAGGCGGGGGAAGGCCGCGCCCAGACCCATGCCCAGGGCGGCGCAGCCGAGGCCGCAGAGCAACACCAGGGCCCACTGCTGCAGGAAGATCAGGGGCGACTGCTGCCTGAGGAGGGCGACCACGGCCAGGAAGGCGGTGCCGACAAGCGGAAACGGCAGGTAGGCCAGGGCCAGCTTGCCCAGCAGCAGCCGCCAGGGGCTGACCGGGGCCAGCTTGAGCAACCAGTAGGCCTTGCCCTCACGGCTCACCCCGGTGCCGGCCAGCACGCTCGAGAGACTGAGGCAGATGAAGAAAGCCACCCCGGCCCCGCCCAGCTCCTGGAGCTGGCCGAACCAGGCCGGCAGCTCGTCGACCTCGGGCGTGGGCGGCCCGCTGAAGAGCTGGAAGCTCCAGATGCCGGCCAGGGCCAGGGGGAAGATCAGGGCCTGCAGATTGCGCAGGTCGCGGAAGAAGAGCCGCAGGTCCTTGACGAGGATGGCCATGGACTGCTGCGGGAGGAGGCGGGCCAGGGGGTTCGGGGCGGCGCTCGGACGGCGCTCGTCGGGCGACTTGCGGCGCACCCGGCCCCCCTGGGTGGCCATGTTGCTCCAGCCGGCGTAGTAGAGCCGCTCGGCGATGATCAGGCAGCCGGCGAAGACGACGGCCGAGGCGACGAGGAAGAGCCCGCCGTAGAAGAGCAGGTCCAGGGGACGGCCCTCGCCGGCGGCCACCAGGGCCCGGCCGGCCCAGGCCGAGGGCAGCAGGGGCAGGTCGGCGGCGAGCAGGGCGGCCAGATTGTCGGGGCGAGCGACGGCGGGGGCGATCCGTCCGCCGAGCTGGGTGATGATATAGAAGCTGATGCCCACCAGACCGCCCAGGACGCTGACGATCTCGCGGGCGCGGCGGGCCGGCACCACCCGCACGACGGCCATCACCAGCAGGGCGCCGATGCCCGCCGGCAGCAGCGGCATCAGCAGCAGGGCCAGGGCCGCGCAGAGCTGGTAGAGGGCCCCGTAGCCCATCGCCTGCCCGTAGCCCACCAGCACGGGGGCGAGCAGGGCGACCATGATCAGGTACTGGGTGAGCAGGCCGCCGAAGAACTTGACGATGAAGACCGCCCGCATCGGCACCGGGGCCACCAGCAGCATGTCGATGTCGCCCGAGAGATAGAGCGAGCTGAGCAGGCTGCTGAAGCTCGAAAAGACCAGCAGGCCAAGGGCCCCGAGCAGCACGAGGCTGGGGATGGCCGCCAGGAAGGGGGCTATGTCGGCGGGGAGGCCCGGGGTGCGGGCGGCCAGCTCGCGCACCAGCTCGGCGACCTCGGGGTCGCGCAGGGCGCCGACCACGAAGCGCGTGAAGCTGAAGAGGGCGTAGGAGCCTGCGCTCACCAGGGCGAGCATGAAGAGGAGGCCGAGCTTGCCGCTGAGCTTCCCCCGCCAGAAGGTGTTGCGGGCAATCTGGAGCCGGGCGCGCGCGAGCACCCCGATGGCGTTGAGCATATTATTGGGTGAGGGCCTCGGCGATGGCGGCCTCTTCGGAGCCGCCGGTGAGGCTCAGGAAGATATCCTCGAGGGTGGCGTCGCCGCCGGCCCGCAGGTCTTCGAGGGTGCCTGCGGCGACGATGGCGCCACGGTTGATGATGAAGACGCGGTCGCACATACGCTCGGCGATCTCGAGGATGTGGGTAGACATGAAGACCGCAGTGCCGCGCCCGGCCACCTGGCGCAGGATATCCTTGATCAGGCGGGCGCTGCGCGGGTCGAGGCCGACCGTGGGCTCGTCGAGGAAGAAGGCCTGGGGCTGGTGCAGCAGGGCCCCGGTGAGAGCGGCCTTCTGGCGCATGCCGTGGCTATAGCCGCCCAGCAGCTCGTCGCCGCGCTCCTCGAGGCCGAAGAGGCGCAGCAGCTCTTCGCCGCGCTGGCGGGCCTCCTCAGGGTTGAGCTGGTAGAGGCCGGCGATCAGCTGGATGTACTCGCGGGCGGTCAGCTTCTCGGGCAGGTAGGGCTGGTCGGGGACGTAACCGAGCAGAGCTTTGGCTCTGAGGGGCTGGGCCTGGATGTCGTGGCCGCCGATGCGGGCGGTGCCGGCGCTGGGCCGCAGCAGCCCGATCAGCATCTTGATCGTGGTGGTTTTGCCCGCGCCGTTGGGCCCGAGGAAGCCGACGATCTCGCCCGGGTAGACCGCCAGGTCGACCCCAGTGACGGCGACGGTGTCGCCATAGCGCTTCTGCAGGCCGATCGCCTCGATCACCGGCGTTGCGCCGCTCCGCTCAAGCATGCTTGTCTCCGCCGGTATGCGCCCATGGCCCCGGGGCATTGTATCATGGCGGCGGGCGCCGGCGGGCTAACGCGCGATTCCGGCCACGAGGGTGTTGAGGATGGTCAGGTTGCGCGCCTTGCCCCGGTCGCGCAGCGCGCGGGCCGCCGCCGTCCAGTAGCGATGGGTGCTGAGAAAGAGCATCTGGCCCCCGAACCATTCTTCGTCGCTGACGGTCGGGCTGTCGATGGCCAGCTCGCGCCGCAGGTCGTCGTTACGGGCGAAGAAGTCGTCGCGGCCGAGCAGGTCGAGGTCGGCGTCGGCCAGCAGCTCCTCGAGCAGGTTGGTGGGGGTCTGCGGCAGGCGCGTGGCGCGGATCATCGCCGCGATCTGCGCGACCTGGAGCGAGCCATAGCCGAAGCGCGGGAGCACGGTCGTGGCGATCTGGGCGCTGGCCGTCTCGTGCTCGTAGCGCTGCACCACGAAGCCGAGATCGTGGAAGTAGGCCGCCGTGCGCAGTAGCAGGCGAGCGGCTTCATCGACGCCCGCGTGCAAGGCCAGACGCTCGGCGGCCGGCGCGACCTCGTCGCGGGTGTGGATAATCGAATGGTAGACGAGCGAGGCTGGCAGCTCGCGCTCGAGGCGGGTGAGAGCATAGTCGAGGGCGCCCTCGAGGTCGGGCGAGGCCATGCGTACCTCCGGCCGTAAACATTTTCTTAACGGTGAATAGGCCGATGGTAGCAGACCGCGTGGATCTACGCATCAGGAAAACTACGTAGCGCATTACGTAGCCAGAAGGAGGCCGAGCCGGTGAATAGCACACAACCTGGGCGGGTTCTGCTGCGAGCGCCCGAACCCGCCGACGAGACGGCACTGCTGGAGCTCAACCGGGCCAGCGAGGCGCACTACAGGCCCTGGGTGGCCCCCCCGACGACGCCCGCGGCCTTCGCGGCCTATCTCGACCGCTGCGCCCGCGACGACGTCGCGGGGCTGCTGGTCTGCCGGGCCGACGACGGGGCGGTGATGGGGGCGGTGACTCTGAGCCAGATCTTCTATGGGCCGCTCCAGAGCGCGTATATGGGCTACTACATCGGCGCGCCCTATGCGGGCCGGGGGTACATGGGTGAGGGCGTGGCCCTGGCCCTCGACCACGCCTTCGGGGCCCTGGGGCTGCACCGGGTCGAGGCCAACATACAGCCCGGCAACCTGGCCTCTCTGGCCCTAGTGCGCCGGCTGGGCTTCACCCGCGAAGGCTACTCGCGGCGCTACCTGTTCATCGACGGCGACTGGCGCGACCACGAGCGCTTCGCCATGCTGGCCGAGGATTGGGCCGCGCTCAGAAAGCGGGAGGGTTCGGGAGGGCAGGGCCCTCCCGGAAGTATCGTTTCAGCACCATCAGCGTGCTGAAACACAAGAGTTATGCCTTCTTAACCGGGGCGGGCGGCCTATTCACCGCCGGCCCGAGAGCGGGCGGGTAGACTCTCCGGGGACAACCTTGCGATATAACGATCCCCTGGAGGAGCGCATGCGGAGAGGCTTTGTCCGCTTTACGTGGGCTGTGCTGGCCTACAATCTGGCCGTGATCGTCTGGGGCGCCTTTGTGCGGGCGACGGGCTCGGGGGCGGGATGTGGGCGCCACTGGCCCCTGTGCAATGGGCAGGTGGTGCCGCGGGCCGAGCAGCTCGAGACGCTGATCGAGTTCGCCCACAGGCTGACCAGCGGGCTGGCCGGGCTGCTGGTGATCGCCATGGTGATCTGGGCCGTGCGGGTCTTCCCCAGGGGTCATCTGGCCAGGCGCGGCGCGTGGTTGTCGCTGCTGATGATCATCATCGAGGGCGCCCTGGGGGCCGGGCTGGTCTTGCTCGAGCTTGTAGCCGACAACAGCTCGGTGGCCCGGGCCTTCGCCATGGGCGTACACCTGATCAACACGCTGCTGCTGCTCGGGGTGATCACCCTGACCGCCTGGTGGGGTCAGGGGGGTGGCGCCCTGAAGCTGCGCGGGCAAGGTAGCGTGGGCGCGCTGCTCGGCGTCGCCGTGGCCGCCGTGATGGTCCTCGGGGCCACCGGCGCCATCACCGCCCTGGGCGATACGCTCTTCCCCGCGGCGAGCCTGCAGCATGGCCTGCAGCAGGACCTCGACCCCTACGCCCATTTCCTGATCAGGCTCCGGGTCTATCACCCGCTCCTGGCGATCATCACCGGGGTCTACCTGGTGATCGCCGCGCAGGTTGTGGCGCGCCAGCGGCCGGACCACGGCACGAAGCTCGCCTCGGCCGCGCTGATTCTGCTCTTCGTCGCCCAGCTGGGCGTGGGCACGCTCAACGTGGCGCTGCTGGTGCCCGTGCCGGTGCAGCTCATCCATCTGCTGATGGCCGACCTGGTCTGGGTGGCCCTGGTGCTGCTGGCGGCCTCGGCCCTCGCTCAGGAGGCCACCGCGCCGCTGACTGTCTCGCCTCTGGCCTCGCAGGCGTAGGGCGGGTTTCGGGTGAGCCTGGGAGCGTGATCGAGGAGGGGCCTGGCCCCTCCTCGATCTGCTCGGCGAACGAGCCGGGGCAGTTAACACATGACCATTGAAGGTTGCAGCGGCTTCACCCCTGTCCTTCGCTACCACAAATATACTTGCAACATAAGTCGTTCCATCTGGCACAAGCATCAGCGAGCCCATGAAATCTACCACCCTTCAGGGGCGCCTCGACAGCGCTCAGCCGGCGGTCGGCCTGGGTCTTCAGACCCGGCTGGTTCTGTTTGGCTCCCTGACCCTCGGGCTCCTACTGATGGGCGCCGCGCTCTGGTTCGCCATTGCGCGCCCGGTCAAGGTAGTGCCGCGCATCAAGGCCCTGCCCGCCTTCGCCCTTGAGGATCAGTACGGCCTGCCGCTGAACAGCGGCGATCTGCTGGGGCGCCTGGTGATTGTCAACTTCACCTACACGGGCTGCGGCGACGACTGCGCGGCCCAGCGCCAGGGCCTGGTCAGCCTGCGCGAGGCCCTACGGGCCGACGGGCGGCTCGGCAGCCAGGTGGTCTTTCTCACGGTGAGCTTCGACCCGGCCCGTGACACACCCGCGGCCTTGCAGAGCTACGCGGCCGGGCTGGGCGCGGACCGCGAGGCCTGGCGCTTCGGCACGGGCGAGCCGGTCGAACTGAAGGCCCTGATCGGGGGCGAGCTAGGGATCTACTACGAGCAGCCCGACGCGGCGGGCCGTATCGAGCACGAGCAGGATGTCATTCTGCTCGACAGCAATGGGGTGCTGCGGGCGCGCTACAGGGGCGAAGCCCTTGACCAGGGGCGGCTGTTGCGCGATATCGGGATGGTGACCGAAGAGCTGGCGAGCACAGGCGCGATGCGCCAGGTCTACGAGGCCTCGCACATCTTTCTCTGCTACCCCCCTGACTGAGGGCCCCTCCCTCGGGGTAGAACATAGCCGGCGGGCGGCAGCGCTGCCCAAGATCGAATACGGGGGCTACCCCCGCAACCCCGTACGGCGGGGCTAGTCAGGGCTCAGCATGCTGCGCCCAGAGGAGAGACCGTAATGGCAGTGAAGGGCACACAGCAGGACGGGCAGTGGCAGGCGGCGCAGCCTGCGGTCGAGGAAACGGACCACGAGTCGCACGAGCCGCCCCGGGGCGCGCTGCTGATCACCTGCGGCTACCTGGTGCTGGTCTGCGCACTCTGGCTGCAGGTCTATCTGCAGCTGATTAGCAACGGAGGGGTTCCCCGGCCATGAAGAATAACAGCAAGATGATCGGCTACATCTTCGAGGTCGCGTGGATCCTGCCCAGCGTGGCCATCCCGGTCTCGGTGATCACGGCGGTGATCATCACCGCCTTTGCGGTGGGCATCAGGGTGCCCGATATTGCCGGCCGCATCGAGCCCCAGGCGATCAACCAGACGGCGCCGTTCAACGAGCCGGGGGTCAGGGAGCTGGCGCCGGGCAGGTACGAGGCGGCCATGGTCGCCCAGACCTTCATGTTCACTCCGAACGAGATCGAGGTGCCCGCGGGCGCCGACGTGACCTTCGTCGTGACCAGCCGCGATGTGATCCACGGCTTCAAGGTGGTGGGCACGCCGGTCAATATGATGGTGGTGCCGGGTCAGATCTCGAAGATGACCGTCCACTTCGATAAGCCAGGCGAGTATCTGATTGTCTGCCACGAGTACTGTGGCGGCGGCCACCATGCGATGTTCGGCAAAGTGATCGTCAAGTAGCAAAGAGGATCTGTTATGGCTGTCGTCGCTCGACCCCGTGGCGCTGTGAGCGAGCAGGTGGCGGACCGCTTCGCCACCGAGAAGCGCCTCGCCGGGCTGAATATCCTTGTGGCCTTCATCGCTCTGGCCCTCGGCGGCCTGATGGGCATCTTCCAGGTGCTCGAGTACAACGGGATCGATCTGTACCGGGTGGTTCGGCCGGTGCTGCCGGGCGGCTACTACCAGGGCCTGACCCTCCACGGCGTGCTGAATGTGCTGGTCTTCACGACCTTCTACATCATCGGCTTCCTGACCTTTATTACCGCAAAGGCCTTTGACAAGCCCCTGGTCAACAAGGGCCTGGGCTGGTTCACCTTCTGGCTGATGGTGGTGGGCCTGCTGATGGCGGCGGTGCCGATCCTGCTCAACCGGGCCACGGTGCTGTTCACCTTCTACCCGCCCCTCAAGGCCGACGGTTTCTACTACCTGGGCCTGACCCTGGTGGTGGTGGGCACCTACTTCTTGCTCTTGAACCAGGCCCTGACCTACAGAGCCTGGCGCAAAGAGCACCCGAGCGCGAAGATCCCGCTGCCCGCCTTCATGGCGATCGTCACGATGACCATGTGGGTGCTGTCGACGGTCGGTATCGCCAGCGAGATGCTGTTCCTGCTCATCCCCTGGTCGTTCGGCCTGGTCGCGGGCACCGACGTCATCCTGGCGCGCACCCTGTTCTGGTTCACCGGCCACCCGATCGTCTACTTCTGGCTGCTGCCGGCCTACATCTCGTGGTACACCATGGTGCCGAAGCTGGCGGGCGGCAAGCTCTTCAGCGAGCCTATGGCCCGCGTGGCCTTCGTGCTCTTCCTGGTGCTCTCGGTGCCGATCGGCATCCACCACCAGTACACCGACCCCGGCATCTCGCAGATCTGGAAGCTGGTCCACTTCATCTTCACCGTGGGCGTCTTCTTCCCGAGCCTGCTGACCTTCTTCAATGTGGTGGCTTCGCTCGAGAACGCCGGCCGCGCGCGCGGCGGCAAGGGCTGGCTGGCCTGGATCTTCGCGCTGCCCTGGAAGGAGCCGGCCTTCACCACCCAGGTCTTCGCGATGTTCCTCTTCGCCTTCGGCGGGGCGGGCGGCGTGATCAACGCCAGCTACAACCTGAACCTGGTGGTGCATAATACGGCCTGGATCTCGGGCCACTTCCACCTGACGGTCGGCTCGGCCGTGGCCCTGACCTTCATGGGCATCTCGTACTGGCTGATCCCCTACCTGACCAAGAAGCAGCTCTTCAGCAACGGCATGGCTCTGGCTCAGGCCTGGACGTGGATCATCGGCATGACCCTGTTCTCGCACTTTATGCACCAGCTCGGCCTGCTGGGCATGCCCCGCCGCACCATGGTCGGCGCGGCGCCTTACATCCAGCCCGCCTGGCAGCTGCTCTTGCCGATGACGATGATCGGCGGCCTGATCATGTTCGTCAGCGCTATCCTCTTCTTCGCCAACATCCTGCTGACGATCAGCTCCGGCAAGCCCCAGCCCAACCAGGAGATCCCCTTCGCCGAGAAGATCTCGGGCCCCGAGGACGTGCCCGCGGTGCTCGACCGCTTCTGGCCCTGGATCCTGGGCGCCGTCGTCCTGGTGTCGATCAACTACGGCCCGACGCTCTACTTCCTGATCAGCACCGGCCGCTTCAACATCCCGGGTCTGCGCCCGTGGTAGGCTT
>CAZKTU010000174.1:8515-14336 GCA_964555675.1 uncultured Oscillochloris sp. | reverse complement strand
GCGCGGTGGGGCGCACACATGGGTGCGCCCTTACGGAGGCGGCTACCGTGAGTGTTGCAGGGACGATGTTTAGGTGACCACACTCGCCACGATCTACACGCTGCTGCGTGAGCACTTTGGAGCGCTGAGCGGGCCCGAGGCCGCGCGCCCCTGGTGGCCGCTCTATGGCGACGACCCGCCCTTCGAGATTCTTGTGGGCGCGGTGCTGGTCCAGCAGACCCGCTGGGAGACGGTCGAGGCCGCGATTATGCGCCTGATCGCCGCCGAGCTGCTCAGCCCGCGCGCCATGGCCGCCGCCGACCCGGCCGAGTTGGCCGCCCTGATCCGCCCTGCCGCCTTCCACACCCAGAAGGCCCCCGGCCTGATCGCCATCGCCCGCCACATCGGCGAGCACTACGCCGGCAGCACCGCCCTGATGCTCGCCCGGCCTACGCCGGCCCTGCGCGCCGAGCTGCTCGCCCTCCCGCGGGTCGGCCGCGAGACCTGCGACGTGACGATGCTCTACGGCGGGGCCCACCCGCTCTTCGTCGTCGATGAGTACACCCGACGCCTCTTCGAGCGCGTCGGGCCCCAGGTTGGAGCGTGGGCGGACCAAGGGGCGGGGGCGCCTGAGGTCGGGCGACGACCGCTAACGCTCTGGCGTCAGCCCTACGATCTGCTGCGCACCGTTATCGAGGTCGAACTGTCTGAGCATCTCCCTGACCCCGGCCTCCAGCCCGCCTACTACGCCGAGTACCACGCCCAGATCAACGAGGCCTGCGTGCGCTACTGCCTCACGCGGCCGCGCTGCGACGGCCCGCCGGCCCGCCGGGTGTATAGCCGCCAGGCGGGGCGCGATAGCTACCTCGGGCGCGCCGAGGGCTGCCCGCTGCGGCCGGTTTGCGGGTATTATGCCCGGGGAGGAGCGTAGGAGAGTAGGAGAGTCGCCCTAATGGAGCAGACCGTAACCTCGACCACCGCCCAACCCCCGGGCTCGCCCTGGGAGGTACTGGCGGTCTTTACGCGGCTCGGGCTGACCTCGTTCGGCGGACCTGTCGCGCACCTGGGTTATTTTCGCGAAGAGATCGTCCGGCGGCGGGGCTGGGTCGACGAGGCCACCTACGCCGACCTGGTGGCCCTCTGCCAGTTCTTGCCCGGCCCGGCCAGCAGCCAGACGGGCATCGCCCTCGGCACGGCCAGGGCCGGCGTGCTCGGCGGCCTGATGGCATGGGTCGGCTTCACGCTGCCCTCGGCGATCGCCATGACCGCCTTCGCCCTGGGCGTGGGCGCCCTGAGCATCGGCGGCGAGAGCGGCTGGCTCCACGGGCTGAAGGTCGTGGCCGTGGCGGTGGTGGCCCAGGCGGTCTGGGGCATGGCCAAGAGCCTCACCCCCGATGTGTGGCGCGGCACTATGGCGATTGCGGCCGCGGTCCTGCTGCTGATCTGGCCCACGGCGATCGCCCAGATCGTGGCGATCGTGGCGGGCGGGCTGATCGGCTGGCGCTGGCTGCGCGCCGAGGCGGGCGGGGCCGGCCCGAGCCTCGACATCCACGTGCCGCGGGCCCTCTCGCTGGGCAGCGCCGCGCTGCTGGCCCTGGGCCTGCTCGGCCTGCCGGCCCTGGTGGCGGCCACGGGCAGCCAGGGCCTGGCCTTGTTCGAGGCCTTCTTCCGGGCCGGGGCCCTGGTCTTCGGCGGGGGGCACGTGGTGCTGCCCCTGCTCGAGCAGTCGGTGGTGACGCCCGGCTGGGTCACTCAGGACCAGTTCATCGCCGGCTATGGGGCCGCCCAGGCTGTGCCCGGCCCCCTGTTCACCTTCTCGGCCTACCTGGGGGCGATCAGCGCGCCCGAGCCGAACGGCATCCCCGGGGCGGCGATCGCCCTGGTGGCCATGTTCTTGCCGGCCTTCCTGCTGGTCTGGGCGGCCCTGCCCCTCTGGGGTCGCCTGCGGGCGGCCACCGGGGCCCAGGGTGCCCTGCGCGGGGTGAACGCCGTGGTGGTCGGGCTGCTGCTCGCCGCCCTCTACGACCCGGTGATCACCAGCGCCATTCTGGCCCCCGTCGACGTGGCCCTGGCCCTGGCCGCCTTCGCCGCCCTGCATCTCTGGAAGGCCCCGCCCTGGGCCGTAGTGGTCGCGGCGGCCATCGCGGGCTGGGCGCTCGGGGCGCGCTAGGACGCCCCTACATCATCAAGAACGCCCCCAGGGCGGTATAAAACTGGCCGGGGCGCTCGGCCATGGGCACGTGGCCGCAGCGCTCGAGCAACACGTGGCCGCCAGTGGGCAGCGCCTGGGCCAGGGCCGCACTGGCCGAGGGCGGGAAGAGCTGGTCGTCGCGCCCGCTGATCACCAGGGCCGGGGCGGTCACCGCGCGCGCTGCCGCGGCGATAGCGGGGTCGCCGGTGCTGCTGGCCGCCTCGAGAGCCACGCGGGCGTCCATGGCCACAAGGTCGGCGGCGCCCAGGGCCAGAGCCTCGTAGGGTACCTCGGGCAGGCTGTAGACCGCCTGGGCCGCGATCAGCGCCGGCAGCGGCGGGGTCGTCCAGAAGGCCTGGGCCCAGGGGCGCACGGCCGCCAGCCACGGCTGCCACAGTTCCAGCCAGGGCGCCCAGAGGGCCGCGCCCGCCCGCAACTGCAGGTGCACCCCGGCGAAGAGGGCCGCCTCCTCGGGGCTGCGCGGCAGGCCGAAGCTCACCAGAGCCAGACGGCTCACCCGCTCGGGGCAGGCCTGGGCCACAGCCAGGGCCACGGCGGCGCCGTACGAGTGGCCGCCCACGACGGCCGGCCCGAGGCCCAGAGCCTCGGCCGCGGCGCAGACGACGCCGGCCATGGCGAGCACGCCGGCAGGCCCGCGCGGCGGCGGCGAGTCGCCGAAGCCGGGCAGGTCGAGGGCGATCACGTCGTAGGCGGAGCTCAGGGTAACGAAGGCGCCCATCCAGTAGCGCGACGAGCCGCCCCAGCCGTGGATGAGCAGCAGGGGCGGCCCGTCGCCGCCGCGCCTGTAGGCGAGTGGCCCCGTGGGCAGGTCGAGGACGGCGACGTCGGGCAGCAGCATGGCTTTGCTCCGGGCGGCGCCGTGGCGCGCCCCTAGACGGTCCAGATTGTAGCGCTCAGGGTGTGGCTGCCGCCGGGCGGCAGAGTCACCGTGTCGCCGGGGGCGTTGGCCGTCTCGACACAGAGCATGGCCGGGTACTCGTCGTCGGCGAAGTCGGCCAGCCGCCGCGCCTTCTCGACCCAGGGGT
Source organism: uncultured Oscillochloris sp. (assembly GCA_964555675.1). Classification (GTDB taxonomy): domain Bacteria; phylum Chloroflexota; class Chloroflexia; order Chloroflexales; family Chloroflexaceae; genus CAIWXH01. Next base: position 11,120 of record CAZKTU010000174.1, on the reverse strand, counting down.
TCCAGACGACTGTCGTCCGGCTCCCCGCTTTGGCCACCCTGATCTCGCGCCCCAGGCTGGGGTCACGGATCGTGCAGGCATCGGCGCTGTCGCTGTAGATGCGATCGACCTCTGCGCCGATGGTAACAGGCCCGACCTGAGTATAGGTCTGCCCGCTGAGCTGATCGAGATAAGCCGCCCCCTCTAATCCTATGATGGAGGCCTGAGTTACATCGCCCACCGTAAAGTAGCTGTGCAGCGCCCCACCCACGATCAGCGTCTCGTCGCCGCTGTTGACGGTCGTCAGGGCCAGGGCCAGCTGCTCGCCGACGGAAACGGTCAACTCGAGGGTGAAACGATGCGGCCAGAGGGCCCGCGTGGCCTCGTCGTCGCCCAGGCGCAGGGTCAGGGCGACGGCGGCGCCGTCGTCGTGCGCGCCGGCGACCGACCACATGCTGACCCGCGCGAAGCCATGGGCCGGCTTGCTCGGGTCGCTCGGGTGGGGGCCGAACCAGGGCCAGCAGACGGGGATGCCGCCGCGGATGGCCTTGCCGGGGACGTAGACGGCCTGCCGGCTGACCCACAGGATGGGCGGCGCCCCCACGCGCCCGTACGAGACGACGTGGCCGCCCTGGAGCGCAACCTCGGCCGTATAGTCGCCCGCGGCGATACGCGCATGGGGCAGGCCGCCTGGCCCGGCCTCGAAGTGCAGGCGGCCAGGCATGGCGAACTGGGCGTTGAGTGCGTCGAGTGTCTGGTTCAGCATGAGCCTCTGGCTTCGCCGGACAGCGGCGTATGTTCGCACGCGCCGGGCGTATCTTTTTTGCAGCGCCTCCGTTTGTAGATCATACCCCATCCCGTCCGCTGGTCAAGGCATGGTGCGTCGCGGTGTTGCGACGCCCGGCGACAGGAAGACAACACCCTATGCACGCCACGCTCCGCAGACAAGCCCGCACGCTGTCGGTCATCTTCGCCCTCGGCCTGATCCTCGCCCCCCTTTGGACCGGAGGCCCAACGGCCCTGGCCGAGGAGTCTGGGGGACGGGTCTTCCGCTCAGACTTCGACGAGCTGAGCCTGGGGCTCTTGCCGCTCAACACGCCGTTCCCGGTCGAGCTCGGCAGCGTGGTCGCCACGGCCGCGACGGTGGCGGTGGTCGAGAGTGTCGACGACAAGCGCGCCCTCGGCGTCAGCGGCGCCGGCGTCGCAAGCCTGCGCTTCAGCACCTACCCCGGCGCCGCGCCCCGCCTCACCTCCGACGAGGGCGAGCTGCGCGTAGAGGCCGATCTGGTGGCGCCCCCCGGCGCCGCAGGCAGCGCGACCCTGGCCCTGGCCACGGCGGGCGGTCAGAGCTTGCCCGTCCTCGCCTTCGCGGCGGGCGGGCAGCTGCGCCACGGCGATAGTCTGCTCGGCATCAGCTACACCCCCGGCCAGATCGTCGCTTTGGAGGCGCGCTACGATCTAGGCGAGCGCACGCTCGAGCTGCGGGTCAGGACCGGCGGCGACGAGGTGCGGCTCCGCGGGCTCGCCGTCGCCGCGGGCTACCCCCTGGCCGAGTCGGCCCAGCTCCTCTTTACGGCCGACGACCCGAGCGGCTCGTACACGATCGACCGGGCCGAGGTGCGCCTTGACGGCGCCAGCGGTGGGGGCGGCGGCGATGACGAGCAAGAGCGCGAGCGCGAGGAGCGGGAACGGGAAGAGCGGGAGCGTGAGGAGCGCGAGCGTGAGGAGCGCGAGCGCGAGGAGCGGCGGCCCGACCCGGCCCGCCTGAGCCTGCCCGCCGGAACGGCCGAGGTCGAGCTCGGCGACAACGCGGCCATTGTGGCCCTGAAGATCGCACTCGAGAGCAGCCGCGGCCCGGCCAAGGACGTACGGCTGACCCTGAACTTCGACGACAGCCGGCTCGCGCTCGCCGATCTTGGCTTCGGCGAGGGCGTCGGCTATGTGATCGAGCAGGGCGAGGGCCGCGTCGTCATCGGCATCGGGCCGAACAACGCCATTCGCAAGGGGCGTTTCGAGCTGCGGATCAGGCTGCGGGTGCGATCCGGGGGCGAGGCCGAGCAGCGCCTCGAGCTGCGCTACCGGGTGCGCTACCGCGACCGCGACGGGGCCCACGAGACCCCGGCGGTGACGCTGCCCGTGGTCGTGCCGCCCTTCACGGCAGCGCCGCCCCCGGCCCCGACGATCGTGCGTCTGCCGGCCGAGCGGGTCGATCTGCGCTTTCGGGTCAGCTGGGAGCGCGGCGGGCTGCCGCTCTACGGCCTGCCCCTGAGCGAGCCGATCACCACGTCGGCGGGCATCGTGGTGCAGTACTTCGAGCGGGCCCGCTTCGAGTACCACCCCGCCAACGCCGGCGCGCCCGCCCTGATCCTGCTGGGCCGGCTCGGGGCCGAGCTGGGGGGCGCGCGACCGCCTGTGGCCCCGCCGAGCAGCGCGACCGAGCTGGCCTGGTACTTCCCGGCGACGGGCCACCTGATTGCGGCGCCGTTTCGGGCCGCCTGGACCGAGGCAGGCGGGCTACAGCAGTTCGGCTACCCACTCGGGCCCGCCTACAGCGACGAGCGCGGGCTGCTGGTGCAGTACTTCGAGCGGGCCCGCCTCGAACTGCACCCCAGCGCCGATGGGCGGG
>CAZKTU010000174.1:0-8415 GCA_964555675.1 uncultured Oscillochloris sp. | reverse complement strand
TCAGCAGGGGCGCGGGGAGGCCTGGCCTCCCCGCAAAATAACCACACAACCCGTCAGAGCAGCTCTGACGGTCAACCCTTGAGACGCTCGCGGACGGCCTTGATGATCGTCTCGTGCTCGGGGAAGCCCCCGTCGCGGTACATCGAGTGGATCAGGTCGCCGTTGACGGTCACGTCGAAGGCGCCCTCTTGCCAGGGGATGAGCTCGATCGCGCTGAGATCGTAGAGGAAGGTGATCATCAGGGCCTTCGCCAGATCGAGGGTGTAGGGCTCGTAGCCGCACGAGGCGCAGTAGACGATGCGCACCTTGACCGGCTGGCCCCCGCTGCCTGGGTAGTCCATAAGGCCCCCTTTAGGCGGCCACGCCGGCGGCGACCAGCTCGCGCAGCTCGCGCACGACCTCGGCGTCGGACTCGGCGCGGTGCTTGGCGCGGAACTCGCCGTAGAACTGCATCACCCGGGCGCGGGCCTCGTCGGAGAGCTGGGCGGGCGAGGTGCCCGGCTCGACGCCGGCGAGCTCGGGGGCGGTGGCGAAGAGCTCGGCCATCGCGGCGCTCTGCTTGACCGTGATCGAGGCCGGGCGCTCGATGAAGTGGCCGATCGGGCGGAAATCCTCGCCGAAGAAGGCGAAGACCGGGATCGAGCGGTGCAGCCCGTCCTTCAGGTACTGGTCGATCAGGTCGAGGTTCTGATCGCGCAGGAAGACGCGCAGATTGAGCTTGCCGCTCGCCTCGGCCAGACGGGCCAGGATGGGCAGGTTGTTAATCACGTCGCCGCACCAGTCCTCGGCGATCGCGATCACATCGAGGGCCTGCGGCAGCTCGCTGAAGAAGGCGACGTCGGCGGGGTCGAGCTGCAGCGTGCGCTCGTTCTCCTCCAGGCGCTCGCGGTTGCGGGTCATCTGGGCCTTGTACGCCTCGTAGGTCATCCCCTGCTCGAACCGCTCTCGGGTGACAGTCATAGGGGCACATTCCTTTACAGCGCTGTAGCGCGAACTAGCGGGCCTCGATCGCCCACGGTCATGATACCTCAGCTCCTATATTCGGACAACTGTCCGTTTGGGAGGGTGCGTAACCGAGTTACGCTTTTCGCCGCTGCCCGCGGCCGGGGCTTGGGGCCGGAGCCCCGTGGATGTGGAGGGCCAAGCCCTCCACGCCACCCTGCTACCCCGCGTTGTGTTGGGCGAGGAAGGCGGCCAGCTCGGCGGTGGTGGGCGGATTGGCGCCGGGGCGCGAGCAGGCCACGGCGGCCACGGCGGCGCCCTGGCGCAGGGCCGCCCGCAGCTGCTCGGCGGGCAGGGCCTCGAGGGCGGCGCGGCTGGTCACCCCCGCGTCGGCCAGGGCGGCGAGCAGGCCGGCGGTGAATGAGTCGCCCGCGCCGACAGTGTCGGCCACGCTCACCGGGATGGTCGGCACGTCGATGCGCTCGAGCTTGCCGTCGACGTAGCGCAGGCCGCTGACCCCGTCGGCGCCCCTGGTGAGGGCGACGAGGGCCGGGCCGACGTCGAGCTGAGCCGCGGCGTAGTCGTCGACGGCGACGCCGGGGGCGAGCCAGGCGACGTCGGCCGCGCTGAGCTTGAGCAGGTCGCAGGTGGCGACGGCCCGACTGAGCAAGGCGACGTAGGCCGGGCCGTCGCGGACCAGGAGCGGGCGAATATTGGGGTCGAGGGAGATCAGGGCGCGACCCTGCAGCCGCTCGGCGGCGGCGAGGGCGGCGTCGGGGGTGCTGCCGCGCAGCAGGCTGATCCCGCCGAAGTGGAGGATGGCGGTGGAGTCGAACAGCTCGGCGGGCAGCTCGTCGCGGGTGAGCCTGGTATCGGCCGTGCCTTCGCCATAGAAGGTGAAGGCGGGTTCGCCGTCCTCGATCGCGACGAAGGCCAGGGTCGAAGCGGCATCGGAGCTGAGCAGCCAGCGGTCGTCGATGCCCTCGGCGCGCACAGACTGGCGCAGGCGCCGCCCGAAGTAGTCTGCGCCGACCTTGCTGACGAAGGCCGTCGGCTGGTCGAGGCGAGCCAGGCCCACCGCGACGTTGAAGGGGCCGCCCCCGGGGTGCATGGTGAAGCCAACCACCTCGCCGCCGCGCTCGAGCGGCAGGAAGTCGATCAGGATCTCGCCGAGACAGACCAGCTTGCGCTCCATTGGGCTCTCCTATTGTCTGGACCACAGAGGCGCAGCGGGCGCGGCGTCCCCGCGTGCTCTGTGACGGCGGCCACTGCTGCTACAATACGGCAACTGCCAGGAGGCTATTATGCACGAGATTGAGGCGATCATCGCAGACCTGGCGGCCATCGCCGCGCCGCCCGACGCGGTGAATATGTATGCGGCCGACGGCCCGCCCGGCAACGCGCAGCGCAGGGCCAACCTGGCCCTGGCCCTGCACCTGGCCCTCGAGCGCGGCCCCGACCTGCTGCTGGTGGGCGAGGCCCCCGGCTACAATGGCGCGCGTCGCACTGGCGTGCCCTTCACCAGCGAGCGCCTGCTGCTGGAGGGCCTGGGGCCCCTCGGGCAGTTCGGCGCCGAGCGGGGCTTCAGGATCGCCACGGACGACGGGCGGATCTCGAACGAGCAGACGGCGACGATCGTGTACCGCCAGATGCGCGAGCTGGGGCTGTTCGCCGTGGGCTGGAACGCTTACCCGCTGCACCCCCACAGGCCGGGCGACGACCAGAGCAACCGCTTCCCGCGGGCCGGCGAGCTGGCCCTGGGCAGGCCCCTGCTCGCCCGTATCCTGGCGCTCTTCCCCGCCGTCCCGGCCGTGGCCATGGGCAATGTGGCCGCGGCCAGCCTCGCCGCCCTCGGCGCAGACTATGTCAAGCTACGTCACCCGGCCCAGGGCGGGGCGCAGATCTTCGCCGCGGGCCTGCGAGCGCGATTCGGGCCTGGCGTATAATGCCCCGGTGTGTCCGACCAGCTTGATGGGAGCCCCGATGTCACGGCTGCTGCTACTCATTGCTCTGGTGTACGCCCTCGCGGCCTGCACGGGGCCAGGCGCGCAAGCGCCCACGGCGACGGTAGGACAGCCCGGCGACGCCACGCCGCTCGCCGCAACGGCTCTTGCGTCAGCACAGGCTGCGCAGCCCACGCGCCCGATCGCGCCGACGAATACGCCCGATCCGCGGCTGCCGACGGCGCCGCCCCGGATCACCCCCGGCCCGACCGCCGCGCCCTTCCCCCTCGAGGCGGGCTGGTGGGACAGCTCGGTCTGCTACGAGGTCTTCGTGCGCTCGTTCTACGACAGCGACGGCGATGGCAACGGCGACCTGCAGGGCCTGATCCAGAAGCTCGATTATATCAACGACGGCGACCCGGCCAGCCGCGACGACCTGGGCGCCAACTGTATCTGGCTCATGCCGGTCGCCGAGGCGGCCAGCTATCACGGCTATGATACGCTCGACTACTACACGGTCGAGCAGGACTACGGCACCAACGACGACTTCAAGGCTCTGGTGCGCGCGGCCGAGGCCCGCGGGATCAAGATCGTGATCGACCTGGTGATCAACCACACCTCGTCGCAGCACCCCTGGTTCCAGGCGGCCCTGCGCGACCCCGCCTCGCCCTACCGCGACTGGTACCTCTGGTCGCAGATCGAGCCGCCCTATACGGGCTGGCACCGCTCGCCCGTGGCCGACGAGTACTACTACGGCCTGTTCTGGAGCGAGATGCCCGACCTGAACTTCCGCAACCCCGCCGTCACCGAGGAGGTGCTGAAGATCAGCCGCTTCTGGGTCGAGGAGATGGGCGCGGCGGGCTTCCGCATGGACGCGATCAAGCACCTGTTCGAGTACCTGGGGGTGCAGGAGAACCGGGTCGAGACCCACGAGTGGCTGCGCACGTACCGAGCCTTCCTCGAGCGCGAGCTGCCCGGCACCTATACGATCGGCGAGATCTTCGGCGGCGACCCGAGCAGCCTGGCCCCCTACTTCCCCGACCAGCTCGACTACTACTTCGAGTTCGACGTGGCCGCGGCCACCCGCGGCGCCGCCGATGTGGGCCTGGCCAGCCTGTATATGCAGGCCGTCGAGGCGGCCTACAACAAGCTGCCCTACCAGCGCTGGGCGCCCTTCCTGACCAACCACGACCAGAACCGGGTGATGAACGAGCTGGACGACGACCCGGTCAGGGCCAAACTGGCCGCCCTGGCCCTGCTGACCCTGCCGGGCCAGCCCTACCTCTATTATGGCGAAGAGCTCGGCATGCTCGGCGTGAAGCCCGACGAGAATATTCGCACCCCCATGCAGTGGACGGGCGAGCCGGGCGCCGGCTTCACCACGGGCGAGCCGTGGCGCGCCCCCCAGCCCGATTACCAGACCAAGCATGTGGCCGCCCAGGCCGGCGACCCCGACTCGCTGCTGAGCGCCTACAGAGAGCTGGTGCACCTGCACGTGAATACGCCGTCCCTCGGCGAGGGCGACTTCGTGCCCCTCGAGGGCGATAACAGCTCGGTCGCGGCCTTCCTGCGGCTGAAGGGCGACGACCGGACCCTGGTGCTGATCAACTTCGACACGGCGGCCGAGGGCGTGACCCTGCAGGTGGCCGCGGGCGCGCTGCCCCCCGGGAGCTACACCCTCGCGCCCCTGTATGGCGCGCCCGCGGGCGGGCTGGGGCAGCTGACGGTGGGCGCCGACGGCGCGGGCTCGTTCCGGCCCCTGGCGCAGCTGCCCGCCCAGACGGGCTATATCTTCCGGCTGACGCCGGCACCCTGATTGGCGCTACCTGTATGGTACGAACGATTTCCGCGACCCGCTATGTGACCCCGCTGCGCGAGGGCGGCTCGCTGCCCGCCGTGGTCGAGGCCGACGACGACGGGCTGTATGTGCTGAAGTTTCGCGGGGCGGGCCAGGGCCCTAAGGTGCTGATCGCCGAGCTGCTCTGCGGCGAGCTGGCGCGGGCCCTGGGCCTGCCGGTGCCCGAGGTGGTGCTGATGGAGCTCGACCCGACCCTCGGCCGCAACGAGCCCGACGGCGAGGTGCAGGACCTGGTGGAGGCGAGCGGCGGGCTGAACCTGGCCATGGACTTCTTGCCGGGGGCCCTGGCCTTCGACCCGCTGATGGTCGGCGCGGTCGACCCCGAGCTGGCGGCGCGCATCGTCTGGTTCGACGCGTATGTGACCAACGTCGACCGTACGCCGCGCAATACGAACCTGCTCATGTGGCACCGCCGGTTGTATCTGATCGACCACGGGGCGGCGCTCTATGTGCATCACACCTGGACCGACTGGTCGGCGCGCGCGCGCAGCCCCTTCGCCCAGGTCAAGGACCATGTGCTGCTGCCGGCGGCGGGCGATCTGCGGGCGGCCGATGCGGCCCTGGCCCCGCAGATCACCCCGGCCCTGGTCGAGGGCCTGGTGGCCGCCATCCCCGAGACATGGCTCCAGGCGGTCGAGACGCCATTCGCGGACATGGCCGAGCAGCGCTCGGCCTACGCGGGCTACCTGCTGGGGCGGATCGAGGCGCCGCGGCTGTTTGTCGAGGAGGCAGCCAATGCCCGCGAGCGCCTTTGAGTACGCCCTGATCCGCGTGGTGCCGCGGGTCGAGCGGGGCGAGTTCGTCAACGCGGGGGCGGTGCTGCTCTGCCGGCAGCGGCGCTTCCTCGAGGCGCGCCTGCTGCTGAACCGCGAGCTAGTGCGGGCCATGGCCCCCGACCTCGACCTCGAGGCGGTGATCGAGCAGCTGGAGCTCATCCCGATTGTCTGCGCGGGCGGCCGCGGCGCGGGGCCGATCGGCGAGCTGCCGCTCTACGAGCGCTTCCGCTGGCTCACCGCTCCGCGCAGCACGGTGATCCAGACCTCGCCCGTCCACGCGGGCCTCTGCGACGACCCGCGCGAGGCCCTCGAGCGGGTCTGCCGGCGCATGGTGGGGTAGATCATGGATGGGCGGCGAGGGCCTCGAGGGCCCGCGCGACGATGGGGGTGGGGTCGGCCTCGAAGCGGGTGAGGGCGACCACGATGATCACGCCGCTGCGCTCGAGGCGCCACATGGCCGTGCGATAGCCCCCAAGGGCGCCGGTGTGGCCGAGGGCCTGGCGGTCGGCCGGGGCGAGCCCCGCGGCGGGCAGGGTGCGGCGCATCATGCCCAGGCCGTAGCCCATGTCGGCGATGCCCCAGGCCCCGCCGGTGCTCTCGCAGGCGAGCATGAGCCCGAGGGTCTCGGGCTTGAGCAGGCGCCCGCCATAGAGGGCCTCGACGAAGGCGCCGACCTCGTCGACGGTGGAGGTGATGCCGCCCGCGGCCCAGACGACCGAGCTGTTGAGGGCGGTGTAGTCGCGGCCCTTCACGTAGCCGTGGGCCAGGTCGCCCGGGTCGGCGCTCGGCGGCGCCAGGGCCGTGCTGCGCAGCCCGAGGGGCGTGAAGATGCGCTGCCGCAGTTCGCGCTCGAGGGGGTTGCCGGTGACCCGCTCGATGATCAGGCCGAGCAGAATATAGTTGGTGTTCGAGTACTCCCAGCGCCCGGGCGCGCCGGGGGCGAATGAGCGCGGCTTGCCCAGGGCCTCGGCCAGCAGCTCCTGGGGGGTCCAAGTGTGCTCGGGGGCGCGCCGGGCGCGGCCGACGATGCCGTCGCTGAGGTAGTCGGGCAGACCGCTGGTGTGGCGCAGGAGCTGGCGCACCGTGATCCGCTCGCCGCCGGGCAGCAGGCCGGGCAGCCAGTGCTCGACGCTATGGTCGAGCAGCAGCCAGCCCTCCTGGACGAGCTGCAGGGCGACCACGGCGACGTAGGGCTTGGTGAGGCTGGCGAGGCGCACGCGGGCCCCGGTGACCAGGGGCGTGCCGGCGGCCACGTCGGCGAGGCCGCGGGCGCCGCTGTAGGCGCCGCGCCCGGGCACCGAGACGTAGAGCAGGGCGCCGGCCGCGCCGGCCTCGCGCCGGCCCGCCTCGAGGACGGCGTCGAGGGCTCGGGCGAGCTCGGGCGAGAGGGCCGCGGGCGGGGCCGCGCCGAGGGGGCGCGCGGGCAGCAGCGACAGCAGCAGGGCCAGGAGCAGGGCCGGCAGGGCGCGGCGGAGCCTGGGGTGGGGCATGGCGGGATCCTCGTGGAGCGGGATTCGCGCCATTATACAAGAAAGGGCGCAGCACGAGGCTGCGCCCTGACAGTGCTGGAGCCGGGTCAGGCCGAGGGGCTGGCCTCGGGACGGGCGGGCGGGCCCTGGGGCGGGCGGCCGCCCCGCTCGCTGCGGCTATAGGCGGCGGCGATATCGTCGATGGTGAGCAGCCCGCGGAAGGTCTCGCCCTCGAAGACGGCCAGCACAGGCGTGTTCTGCTCGGCCATGGTCATGCGCGCCGCCTCAAGCGAGGCCGAGGCCTGCACCGCATAGTAGTCGCGCCGCATCGCCAGAGTCACCCACATATCGCCCCGGCCGGCGTTGAGCAGCGCCTGCGCGTCGGCCCCCAGCACCAGGCCGAGGGGCCGCTCGCCCTGCAGGACGACCGCGGCGCTCTGGCCGGTGGCGGCCATGGCCGCGGCGGCGTCGCGCACGCGCTGGCCCACCTCGACGGTGGCCGAGCGCTCGGCCAGGGCCGCGTTGACGGTGGTCTCGCCGAGGACGCCGACGACCTCGGACATAGCGACCTCCTGGCGAGCGCCGAGGAAGATGAAGAGGGCGGTGGCGACCAGCAGGAAGTTCAGGCTCGCCAGACCCCAGACCGCCAGCAGCAGCGCGATCACCTGGCCGATGGCCCCGGCGATCACGGTGGCCCGCCGGTAGTTGGTGACGAAGGCCAAGGCCGCCCGCAGCACCCGCCCGCCGTCGAGGGGGAAGGCCGGGATCATGTTGAACAGGGTCAGCAGGGCGTTGGCCTGGATGAGCCAGAGCAGGGCCCCGTCGAAGCTGGGGGCGCCGATGGCCGTAATCATGGTCTCGGGGTTCAGGCGCGAGGCCACCCCCGTGGCGATGGCCAGGAAGGTCAGGCCGATGATGATGATCACGTTGACCACCGGGCCCATGATCGCGATCAACAGCTCGTGGCCAGGGTCGACTACCGGGCGGCCCAGGACGGCCACCCCGCCGATCGGCAGGAGCTGGATCTCGCGCACGGGGATGCCCAGGGCCCGCGCCGTCAGGGCGTGCCCGAGCTCGTGCAGAAGCACCGAGCCGAAGAGCAGCACGACCATGAGCGTGCCGAAGAGGGCCCCCGCCGGGCCGCCGCCGAAGAGCATGGCGACCAGGGGCAGCATCAGCAGAAAGGTGAAGTGAATATTGAGATCGATGCCCGCGATGCGGGCGATCCGAAATGACCAGCGCATAAGACCATCCTTAACAGGTCGCGATGACCTGATAACCTTCACAACCGCAACTATTGAGATCTCCTCGTTATGTAGCATAGAACGGTTTCGCCATCTGCGCAATAGCGCCGCTTCCCAACCGGGCGGGGAGAAGCTCCCCCGTCGTTGACAAATGCGGGCGCTCACGCTAAACTTCCCTTCAAC
>CAZKTU010000173.1:0-14377 GCA_964555675.1 uncultured Oscillochloris sp. | reverse complement strand
TGATCCACCCCGAGTGCGGCTGTGTGAGCAGCACCATGCACTACCTGGCCACGGGCAAGCTCAGCGCCGAGGGCACCCACATCCTCTCGACCGAGGGCATGATCAAACACGCCGCCGCGAGCGGGGCCACGCAGTTCGTGGTCGCCACCGAGATCGGCGTGCTGCACCGCATGCGCAAGGCCAACCCGGCCAAGGAGTTCCTGCCGATCGACGAGTCGATCAGCTGCAAGTACATGAAGATGATCACCCTGACCAAGGTGCGCGACAGCCTGCGGGACATGACCCACGTGGTCACGGTCGACCCCGCGCTGGCCGCGCGGGCGCGCGGGGCGATCGAGCGAATGATCGCGCTTTAGGTCGAAAGGAAGCCTGCCATGATTAGCGCCCCTCGCTCTGTGCTCGTGGAGCAGCCGGCTTCGGCTGAGGTGAAGCGGACCGGCGTACTGGTGATTGGGGCCGGCGCCGCCGGTCTGACGGCGGCCCTGACGGCTGCGGCGCGGACGGAGGTGCTGGTGCTGGCCAGGGGCGCCCTGCCCGAGAGCAACTCGGCCATGGCCCAGGGCGGGATCGCCGCGGCCCTCGACGCCGCCGACTCGCCGCGGGCCCACATCGCCGACACCCTGGTGGCCGGGGCCGGCCTGTCGGACGAGGCCGCCGTGGCCGCCCTGGCCTTCGAGGCCCCCGGGCTGATGCGCGAGCTTGCCAGACGCGGCGTGCCCTTCGAGCGCGACGACGAGGCCCACTTCGCCCTCGGGCTCGAGGGCGGCCACTCGGCGCGGCGCATCGTCCACGTGGGCGACGCCACGGGCTGGGCGGTGACGCGGGCCCTGATCGACGAGGCCCGGGCCCACCCGCGCATCACCCTGCTCGAGGGCTGGCAGGCGACCGACCTGCTCGACAGCGGCGGCCGGATCATCGGCGCCCTGGCCCGCGACGGCGCCGGCCGCTGGCACCGGCTGCTGGCGGGCGCGACGATCATCGCCAGCGGCGGCGCCGGGGCGCTCTACGGGCTGACCAGCAACCAGCCGACAGCCTTGGGCGAGGGCATCGCCATGGCCTACAGGGCCGGGGCCGAGGTGGCCGATATGGAGTTTGTGCAGTTCCACCCGACGGTCTACAAGACGCGGGCCGGGCACGGCTTCTTGATCACCGAGGCGGCCCGCGGCGAGGGCGGCATCCTGCGCTCGCCCGACGGCGAGCGCTTCATGCCCGCCTACGATCCGCGCGCCGAGCTGGCCCCGCGCGACGTGGTGACTCGCGGGATCTACGCGGCGATGCGGCGGGCGGGCAGCGACCATGTGCTGCTCGACCTGACCCACCTGGAGCGCGAGCGGGTCGAGCATCACTTCCCCACCATCTGCGCGCGGCTGCGCGAAGAGGGCCTGGACCCCGTGACCACGCCCATCCCGGTCGCCCCGGCCTCGCACTACCTGATGGGCGGGGTACGCACCGACCTCGACGGCGCGACGAGTCTGCCCGGCCTTTACGCCGCGGGCGAGGCGAGCTGCACGGGGGTCCACGGCGCCAACCGCCTGGCCTCGAACTCGCTGCTCGAGTGCCTGGTGTTCGGGCGGCGGGCCGGCCTGGCCGCCGCGCGCGCCGACCAGCGACCAAAGGCCGCCGACGAGGGCCGGGCAGAGCCTGCGCGCCTGGCGGGCGAGCGGCTTGCCGCGCCGGCGACAATGCGGGCCGGCTGGCGCGATGAGCTGGCGGCGATCATGCGCGCGGCCGCCGGCCCCCTGCGCGACGGTGAGGGGCTGCGGGCGGGCCAGGAGGCCCTCGAGAGCTGGCCGATGCAGGCCGACCCCGACGACGCCGAGGGCATGACGGCGGCCAACGCGGCCCTGACGGCACGCCTGATCGTCGCCGCGGCCCTGCTGCGCGAAGAGAGCCGCGGCGGCCACTTCCGCGCCGACTTCCCTGTCCAGCGCGAGCAGTGGCACGTCCACGGCGTGCAGGCCCGCGGCCGGCGCCCCTTCGTCGTCGAGAGTGTGGCCCCGGCGCTGCCGGTGGCCCACGCAGCGGATTAGTTTTTTAGCACACTGAGTGTGCTGAGTAGATTTTTCAGGGAGGGCCAGGCCCTCGCGAGTCCACCCGCCGGCGGTATTGCTGGAAGGAGTAGCCCCGTGCTCGATCTTGCCCCTGATGTGATACGCGATGTGGTGGCGCGGGCCCTGGCCGAGGATGTCGGCGCGGGCGATCTGACCACCCTGGCGGCGGTGCCGGCAGAGGCGCGGGCCGAGGCCGCCTTCGTCTTCCGCGAGGCCGGGGTGGTCTGCGGGCTGCCCGTGCTGCGGGCGGTGTTCGCCGCCGTCGACCCCGGGCTCAGGGTGAGCGAGCTGCTGGCCGAGGGCGCCCGCGTCGAGCGGGGCGCCGTGGCGGCGACGGTGGCCGGCCCGGCGCGCGGCCTGCTGACCGGCGAGCGGGTGGCCCTGAATCTCTTCCAGCGTTTGAGCGGCGTGGCGACGCTGGCGGCCCGTTACGTCGAGGCCGTCGCCGGCACGCGCGCCCGCGTGCTCGATACGCGCAAGACCACGCCCGGCCTGCGGGCCCTCGAGAAGTATGCCGTGCGGGTCGGCGGGGCGACCAACCACCGCTACGGGCTCTACGACGGGGTGATGCTGAAGGACAACCACCTGGCCATCCTGGCGGCCCAGGGCTATAGCCTGGGCGAGGCGGTGCAGCGCGTGCGGGCCGCCGTCGGCCCGATGGTGCGGGTGGAGGTCGAGGTCGAGAGACTCGAGCAGGCCGTCGCGGCGGCCGAGGCGGGCGCCGACATGATCCTGCTCGACAATATGCCGCCCGCGCAGCTGCGGGCCGCGGTGGCGGCGGTGGCGGGGCGGGCGCTGACCGAGGCCAGCGGCGGGATCACCCTGCAGACGATCAGGGCCGTGGCCGAGAGCGGGGTGGACTTCATCAGCGTCGGGGCCCTGACCCACAGCGCCAGAGCCCTGGATATCGGGCTCGACATCGCGGGCGGGTAGACGCGCGAAACGCATGGGCCCCTGACGGCGCGGCAGCGGTGCGTGGAGGCGGCGACGGGTTAACCTGACGTGGGAAGAGCGCAGCCGCCCAGGGGGCGGCTGCTCTGCGTTTCAGCTCATGAGGACGCCATAATTCCCGTTTGACACAGGCCAACGGCCCCTGTAGAATGGCCATGGTTAACACGACCTTCAATAGGTTGCGCTATACAGCACCGAAGGGGCCTGTGCGCTCACTTCTGCGCCTGCCCCACTGCGCCTAAAAAGCTCCTACAGACGGTTGTAGGATGCAAAGGGATCGCGTATGACAGCGAAGCTGAAGGCGCCCATGGCGGGCGCGCCGGTGGTCAGCGCGGCCACCCAGAACGGCCTGTCGGACCAGGGCGAGGGCCGCCGCCGCGTGATTGTCGAGCGGGTCACCCCCGAGATCGACGGCGGCCGCTACCCGATCAAACGCGTGGTGGGCGAGACGGTGGTGGTCGAGTGCGACGCCTTCGCCGACGGGCACGACAGCCTGGCCTGCATTGTGCGCTACAGGGGCCCCGACGACGCGCAGTGGCGCGAGGCGCCCATGAAGCATATCGTGAACGACCGCTGGCGCGGCCAGTTCAGCGTCGAGCGCGTGGGCCAGTACCGCTACAGCGTGCTGGCCTGGATGGACCGCTTCGGCACCTGGGAGCATCAGCTCCACAAGCGCGTCGAGGCGGCCCAGGACGTGCGGGTCGACCTGCTGATCGGCGCCGACCTGGTGCGCGAGGCGGCGGCGGTCGCGCCGGGCGACCACGGCGACACCCTGCGGGGCTTCGAGCGGGCCCTGCGCGAGGGCGACGCCCAGATCGGCTTCTCGCCCGAGCTGGCCCGGCTCATGGGGCGCTATCTGCCGCGCCGCTACGCCACGGCCGCAGAGCGCGAGCTGCTGGTGACGGTCGACCGACCCCTGGCGCGCTTCTCGGCCTGGTACGAGCTCTTTCCGCGCTCGACCGCGAGCGAGCCCGGGCGCCACGGCACCTTCCGCGACGTGATCGCCCGGCTGCCCTACGTGGCCTCCCTCGGCTTCGACGTGCTCTACCTCACGCCGATCCACCCGATCGGGCTGACCTTCCGCAAGGGCAAGGACAATAGCGTCACGGCGCAGCCCGGCGAGCCCGGCAGCCCCTATGCGATCGGCAGCG
Organism: uncultured Oscillochloris sp.; assembly: GCA_964555675.1. Taxonomy (GTDB): domain Bacteria; phylum Chloroflexota; class Chloroflexia; order Chloroflexales; family Chloroflexaceae; genus CAIWXH01. The sequence continues at coordinate 10,224 of CAZKTU010000173.1, read as the reverse complement.
CCGAGGGCGGGCACAAGGACATCCACCCCGAGTTGGGCACCCTGGAGGACTTCAGGGCCCTGGTGCGCGCCGCGCGCGAGCACGGCATCGAGGTGGCCCTCGACAACGCCTTCCAGTGCGCGCCCGACCACCCCTACGTCACCGAGCACCCCGAGTGGTTCCGCGCCCGGCCCGACGGCACGATCCAGTACGCCGAGAACCCGCCCAAGAAGTACCAGGACATCTACCCCTTCGACTTCGAGACCGAGGACTGGGAGGGGCTCTGGAAGGAGCTGAAGAGCTACTTCGACTTCTGGATCGCGCAGGGTGTGAAGGTCTACCGGGTCGACAACCCCCACACCAAGAGCTTCCGCTTCTGGGAGTGGTGTATCGGCGAGCTGAAGCGCGAACACCCCGACCTGATCTTCCTCTCCGAGGCCTTCACCCGCCCCAAGGTGATGTATAACCTGGCGAAGCTGGGCTTCACCCAGAGCTACACCTACTTCACCTGGCGCACCACCAAGTGGGAGCTGACCGAGTACATGCTCGAGCTGACCCAGGGCGAGGCGAAGGAGTTCTTCCGGCCGAACTTCTGGCCGAACACCCATGACATCCTCACGCCGCAGTTCTACTCGGGCCACCGGGCGACCTTCCTCACGCGGGCGGCCCTGGCGGCCACCCTGGCGGCCAGTTGGGGCATCTACGGCCCGGCCTACGAGCTGATGCTGCACACGCCGGTGAAGGGCCGCGAGGAGTACGTCGACAACGAGAAGTACGAGCTGCGCCACTGGGACCTGCAGCAGCCGGGGAATATCAGCTGGTTCATCGGCGCCCTGAACTATATCAGGCGCCAGAACCCGGCCCTGCAGTCGAACGTGGGCCTGCGCTTCCACAGGGTCGACTTCAACTATGCCGAGAATGAGCAGCTGCTCGCCTACAGCAAGGCCACCGCGACGGGCGACAATATCATCCTGGTGATCGTCAACCTCGACCCGACCAGCGTCCAGCGCGGCTGGGTCCAGGTGCCCCTGGCCGAGTGGGGCCTGCAGGGCGCCTACGAGGTTCAGGATCTGCTCAGCGGGGCGCGCTACACCTGGAACGGCGAGTTCAACTTCGTCGAGCTCGACCCCGCGGGGATGCCGGTACATATCTTGCGCATAGAGCGGCCGGCGCCGTCGGAGCCGCAGGTGGGAGATTACGCGTAGGGCTTCGCCCTAACCCTTCTTCCTGGGGGGTGCGCAGCCCTTTCGAGCGAAGCCGGGGCCAGGGGCCGCAACCCCCTCACCCCTGCGGGGTCCGGGGCGGCGCCCCGGCCCTTTCAGGAGACTATGGCGACGATCAAGCAGCCCAGGCCGAAGACGCCGCAGATCTTTTCGGGCGACCCCCTCTGGTATAAGGACGCGATCATCTACGAGGTCCACGTGCGGGCCTTCGCCGACAGCGACGGCGACGGCATCGGCGACTTCAAGGGCCTCACGAGCCGCCTGGACTACCTGCAGGACCTCGGCGTCACGGCGATCTGGCTCCTGCCCTTCTACCCCTCGCCCCTGAAGGACGACGGCTACGATATCGCCGACTATAACGAGGTCCACCCCTCGTACGGCGACATCGCCGACGTCAGGAGCTTCATCCGCGAGGCCCACAGGCGCGGCCTACGGGTGATCACCGAGCTGGTCTGCAACCACACCTCCGACCAGCACCCCTGGTTCCAGCGGGCCCGCCGCGCGAAGCCCGGCAGTTCGTACCGCGACTTCTACGTCTGGAGCGACAACCCCCAGAAGTACAAGGACGCGCGTATCATCTTCAAGGACTTCGAGACCTCAAACTGGACATGGGACGCGGTGGCGGGGGCCTACTTCTGGCACCGCTTCTACAGCCACCAGCCCGACCTGAACTTCGAGAACCCGGCGGTCCATAAGGCGATCGCCAAGGCCATGGAGTTCTGGCTCGACATGGGCGTGGACGGCATGCGCCTCGACGCCATCCCCTACCTCTACGAGGAGGAGGGGACCAACTGTGAGAACCTGCCGCGCACCCACACCTACCTCAAGCAGCTGCGCGCCCACATGGACGCCAAATACCCCGGGCGTATGTTCCTGGCCGAGGCCAACCAGTGGCCCGAGGACCTGATCGCCTACTTCGGCGAGGGCGACGAGTGCCACATGGCCTTCCACTTCTCGGTGATGCCGCGCCTCTATATGGGCGTGCACCAGGAGGATCGCTTCCCGATCATCGAGATTATGCGCCAGACGCCCAGCATCCCCGAGAACTGCCAGTGGGCGATCTTCCTGCGCAACCACGACGAGCTGACCCTCGAGATGGTGACCGACGAGGAGCGGGACTATATGTACCGCACCTATGCCAAGGACCCCCAGGCCCGCATCAACCTGGGCATCCGCCGCCGCCTCGCCCCCCTGCTCGGCAATCACCGGCGCAAGATCGAGCTGATGAACGGCCTGCTCTTCTCGCTGCCGGGCACCCCCGTGCTCTACTATGGCGACGAGATCGGCATGGGCGACAATATCTACCTGGGCGACCGCAATGGCGTGCGCACGCCCATGCAGTGGACGGGCGACCGCAACGCGGGCTTCTCGCGGGCCAACCCCCAGCGGCTCTTCCTGCCCGTGATCACCGACCCCGAGTACCACTATGAGATGGTCAATGTCGAGAACCAGCTGGCCAACCAGCACTCGCTGCTCTGGTGGACGAAGCGCCTGATCGCCCTGCGCAAGCGCTACAGGGCCTTCGGGCGCGGCAGCCTGGAGTTCCTGCAGCCCGAGAACCGTAAGGTCCTGGCCTTCGTGCGGCGCTACGAGGACGAGACCATCCTGGTGGTGGCCAACCTCTCGCGCTTCGTCCAGGGCGTCGAGCTCGACCTGGCGGCCTACAAGGGCATGATGCCGGTCGAGATGTTCGGCCAGGTCGAGTTCCCGCCCGTGGGCGACGGCGCGTACTTTATCACCCTGGGCCCCCACTCGTTCTACTGGTTCAGCCTGGTGCCCCAGCGGGTCGAGGGGGTCATCCCGGCCGGGGGCGCCCCCGAGCCCGAGCCCGCCCTGCTGACGATCGACGCAGCCTCGTGGGACGCGCTGCTGTATAACGGGCGCCAGACCCAGCTCGAGCGGGTGCTGCCCGACTATCTGCGGCCGCGGCGCTGGTTCGGGGCCAAGGCCCGCAAGATCAAGAGCGTGAGTCTGCTGGACAACGCCATGCTGCCCTTCGGCGACGGGGTGGCCTATCTGAACCTGGTCGCGGTGCAATACACCGAGGGCGGCGCCGAGACCTATCTGCTGCCCCTGGCCTACGCCGAGGGCGAGCGGGGCCGGGCCATCCTGGCCGACATGCGCCACACCGTGGTGGCCCGCCTGAAGGTGCGCCCGGGGCAGGAGGAGCCGGGGGTGCTCTACGACCCCCTGGTCGACCGCGACTTTGCGCGGGCCCTGCTCGACCTGGTGCTCTCGCGGCGACGCCTGCGCGGCAGCGGCGAGGCCGAGCTGGCCGGCCACCCGGGCCGCCCGCTGCGGGCCATCCTGGCGCGCACCGAGAGCCTGGAGCCGCGGGTGGTGACCGCCGAGCAGAGCAACAGCTCGCTGATCTTCGGCGGCAGCCTGATCATGAAGATCTTCCGCAAGGTCGAGCCGGGCATCAACCCCGACCTGGAGATCGGGCGCTTCTTGACCGAGGAGAGCGCCTTCGCCAACACGCCGCCCCTGGCCGGGGCCCTGGAGTATACGCGGCCCCGCGAAGAGCCGATGTCGCTGGCCATCCTCCAGGAGTTCGTGCCGAACGAGGGCGACGCCTGGGACTACACCCTCGACGTGGCGGGGCGCTCGTACGACGACACCCTCGCCAGCCCCGACCTGAGCCTGCCGCCCACGGCGCCGACGGTGGCGGCCCTGCTCGCGGTCGCCGGCCAGGAGCCGCCGGCCCTGGCCTTACAGGTGGTGGGGGCCTTCCTCGAGCGGGCCCGCCTGCTCGGGCAGCGCACCGCCGAGATGCATATCGCCCTGGCGGCGGGCGCGCGCCCGGCCTTCGCGCCCGAGAGCTTCTCGCTGCTCTACCAGCGCTCGCTCTACCAGTCGATGCGCGCCCTGACCGCCCAGACCCTGCAGGGCCTGCGCAAGCTGCTGCCGCGGCTGCCCGACGGCGCCCGCGCCGAGGCCGAGGCGGTGCTCGCAAGTGAAGAGGCCCTGCTGGGGCGCTTCAAGCGCATCAACGCCGACAAGATCGAGGCGACGCGCACGCGTATTCACGGCGACTTCCACCTGGGCCAGGTGCTCTACACCGGCAACGACTTCATGATCATCGACTTCGAGGGCGAGCCGGTGCGGCCGATCAGCGAGCGACGCATCAAGCGCTCGCCGCTGCGCGACGTGGCCGGGATGCTGCGCTCGTTCGAGTACGCCGCCTACTCCACCCTGTTCAACCGCAACGCGGGCGCGCCCGCGGGCGACAGCGCCGTGGCCCAGATGCGGCCCTGGGCCGACTTCTGGTGTTTCTGGGTGGGCGCGGCCTACCTCGGGGGGTACCTGGCCCACGCGAAGGGGGCGAGCTTCCTGCCCGCCGCGAGCGGTGACCTGGAGACCCTGCTCGAGGTCTTCGTTCTCGAGAAGGCGGTCTATGAGGTGACCTACGAGATGAACAACCGGCCGACCTGGCTGAGCATCCCGCTCAGCGGCATTCTGCGCCAGGTCGGCTCGGCAGGATAACGGATCGACGCCGCGGGGCGCGCCCGGAGCAGGCCCTGGCCACCAGGCCGCCACTAGCATAAGGAAGCCCACCCATGTCGGAAGAGACCAAGCCAACCCGGCGCAGCCGGGCGAAGAAGGCCGCCCCCGCGGCCGAGCAGACGAGCGACCAGGGCGCTCAGACGGTGGTCGAGGTCGGCGGGGCGGCTGCCGAGCCCGCGGCCACGGCCGCCCCTGCGGCCCCCGCCCCGAGCGATACGGCGGTGGCCGTCGTGCCCGCGTCGCCCGCCGCTGCGGGGTTCATCACCGACGACGACGTCTATCTCTTCAACGAGGGCAACCACTTCCGGCTCTACGAGAAGCTGGGCGCGCACCTCACCACGGTCGACGGGCAAGAAGGGGTATACTTCGCGGTGTGGGCGCCCAACGCCGAGTATGTGGCGGTGATCGGCGACTGGAACAACTGGGACGCCGGCCACAGCCCGCTGACCGCCCGCGGCAACTCGGGCATCTGGGAGGGCTTCTTGCCCGGCGTGGTCAAGGGGGCCTGCTACAAGTTCCACGTCTCGTCGCGCTTCCACGCCTACAAAGAGGACAAGACCGACCCCTTCGGCGCCTACTACGAGGTGGCGCCGCGCACGGGGGCGGTGGTCTGGGACCGCGACTACGAGTGGGGCGACAGCGGCTGGTTGCAGACCCGCGGCAAGCTGCAGGGCCTGGCCGCGCCCATGTCGATCTACGAGGTACACCTGGGCTCGTGGATGCGCGCGCCCGAGGACGGCGGCCGCTCGCTGAGCTACCGCGAGATCGCGCCCAAGCTGGCCGAGCACGTCAAGCGGGCCGGCTTCACCCATATCGAGCTGCTGCCGATCACCGAGCACCCCTTCTACGGCTCGTGGGGCTACCAGGCCACGGGCTTCTTCGCGCCGACCAGCCGCTACGGCACGCCCCAGGACTTCATGTACTTCGTCGATTATCTGCACCAGCAGGGGATCGGCATCATTCTCGACTGGGTGCCCTCGCACTTCCCGACCGACGGCTTCGGCCTGAGCTACTTCGACGGCACGCACCTGTACGAGCACGCCGACCCGCGCAAGGGCTACCACCCCGACTGGGGCAGCTATATCTTCAACTATGGTCGCAACGAGGTGCGCAGCTTCCTGATCAGCTCGGCGATCTGCTGGCTCGACAAGTTCCACATCGACGGCCTGCGGGTCGACGCCGTGGCGAGCATGCTCTACCTCGACTACTCGCGCAAGCAGGGCGAGTGGATCCCCAACGAGTACGGCGGCAACGAGAACATCGAGGCGATCATGTTCCTCCGCCAGTTCAACGCCGAGGTCTACAAGAGCTTCGGCGATGTGCAGACGATCGCCGAGGAGAGCACCGCCTGGCCGATGGTCTCGCGCCCGACCTATGTGGGCGGCCTGGGTTTCGGCTTCAAGTGGGACATGGGCTGGATGCACGACACCCTGTCCTACTTCCATCGCGACCCGATCCACCGGCGGCACCACCACAACGAGCTCACCTTCCGCGGCCTCTATATGTTCAGCGAGAACTACGTGCTCTCGATCTCGCACGACGAGGTGGTCCACGGCAAGGGCGCGCTGATCGACAAGATGGCCGGCGACGCCTGGCAGAAGTTCGCGAACCTGCGCCTGCTCTACAGCTATATGTACGGGCAGCCGGGCAAGAAGCTGATCTTCATGGGCTGCGAGTTCGGCCAGTGGCACGAGTGGCGCCACGACGAGGGCCTCGACTGGCACCTGCTGATGTTTCCCTCGCACCGCGGCGTGCTCGACGCCCTCGGCGACCTGAACCGGCTCTATGTGAACGAGCCGGCCCTGCACGAGCTCGACGCCGACCCGGCGGGCTACGAGTGGGTGGACGCGAACGACGCCGAGCACAGCACCTACGCCTTCATGCGGCGGGCCCGCAGCAGCGGCGACCTGATCCTGGTGGTGCTCAACTGCACCCCGGTGGTGCGCCAGGGCTACCGCGTCGGCGTGCCGCGCGGCGGCTGGTGGCAAGAGCTGTTCAACAGCGACGCGAAGGAGTACTGGGGCAGCGGGGTGGGCAACGCGGGCGGCAAGCACGCCGAAGAGCATATGGCCCACGGCAAGCAGCACTCGCTCTGTATCGATCTGCCGCCCCTGGGCGCGCTCTTCTTCAAGAGCGCCGGGTAGGCTCGTGGGCAGATCGTAAGGGATGACGTGGGGTCGCGATCCCACGTCATCCCTCATGGATAGGAGCGCTATGTCCACGGCCGAGCCGACGGCGAGGCAGAACGCCGCCGACCTGCTGCGCCAGTTGCCCCGGCGCATCCCCCGCGCAACCTACAGACTCCAGCTCAACCACGGCTTCCCCCTCGACGCCGCCGCCAGAATCGTGGCCTACCTGGACGACCTGGGCGTCAGCGACCTCTACATCTCGCCCATCCTCACGGCCCGCATCGGCAGCGCCCACGGCTACGATATCACCGACCACGGCCAGATCAGCCCCGAGCTGGGCGGCCCCGCGGCCTTCGCCGAGCTTGGCGCGGCCCTCTCGAAGCGCGGGCTGGGCCTCATTCTCGACGTCGTGCCCAACCATATGGGCATCGGCGACCTGCGCAACGGCTGGTGGCGCGACGTGCTCGAGAACGGGCCCGCGTCGATCTATGCCGGCCACTTCGACATCGACTGGGACCCCGTGCCCGCCCAGCTGCGCGACAAGGTGCTGCTGCCCGTGCTGGGCGCTCAGTACGGCGACGTGCTCGAGGCGGGCGAGCTGCGCCTGCGCTACGAGGAGGGCGCCTTCGCCCTCGACTACTACGAGCACAGCTTCCCGGTCAACCCGTGCAGCTACCTCGACCTCCTGACCTTCCCGCGCGACCGTCTGCTCAGCCGCCTCGGCCCCGACGCGCCCGAGGTGCTCGAGCTGCAGAGCATCCTCACGGCCCTCTCGTACCTACCCCTGCACACCGAGACCACGCCCGAGAAGGTGCAGGAACGCAACCGCGAGAAGGAGGTGATCAAGCGCCGGCTGCGCAGCCTGGCCGAGGAGAGCCCGGCGGTGCGGGCGGCGATCGAGGCGACGGTGAAGCGCTACAACGGGGTGGTGGGCGAGCCGGCCAGCTTCGACCTGCTCGACGAGCTGGTGGCGGGGCAGCCCTATAGACTGGCCTACTGGCGGGTCGCCACCGAGGAGATTAACTACCGGCGCTTCTTCGACGTCAACGACCTGGCGGCGATCCGGGTCGAAGAGCCGGCGGTGCTCCAGGCCACCCACCAGCTGGTGCTGGGCTTGCTGGCCGAGGGCCGGGCCACGGGGCTGCGCATCGACCACCCCGACGGGCTGTGGCGGCCGCCGGCCTACTTTCGGCAGCTGCAGGAGCGCTATCTGGCGGCCGTCGCCGAGCGCGCGGGCGTGGCGATCGACCCGGCGGCGGCCCTCGAGAGCGGGCAGTGGGTCGATCTGGCGGGCGAGGGCGGGCCGCGCTGGCCGCTCTATGTGGTGGCCGAGAAGATCCTGGCGGCCGACGAGACCCTGCCGGAGGACTGGGCGGTCGAGGGCACCACCGGCTACGACTTCCTGAACGAGGTCAATGGGATCTATGTGGACCAGAGCGCGCGGCGGGCCCTCGACAAGCTCTACACCGACGTGACCGGGCCCCAGCCGACCTACGCCAACCTGGTCAACGCCAAGAAGAAGGAGATCATGCTGGTCTCGCTGGCGAGCGAGGTCAACACCCTGAGCCATATGCTCGACCGGCTGACCGAGCGCAACCGGCACTACCGCGACTTCACCCTGAACAGCCTGACCTTCGCCATCCGCGAGGTGATCGCGGCCCTGCCGGTCTACCGCACCTATATCAGCGGGCCGGACACGGTGACGCCCTGGGACGAGCGCTTTATCGAGACGGCGGTGCGCGAGGCGAAGCGGCGCAACCCGCGCACGGCCGAGTCGATCTTCAACTTCATCGCCGACACACTGCTGCTGCGCAACCTGGGCAGCTTCGCCGAGCAGGCCCAGGAGGAGGTGCTGCGCTTCGTGATGAAGTTCCAGCAGATCACCGGGCCGGTGATGGCCAAGGGGGTCGAGGACACGACCTTCTACGTCTACAATCGCCTGGTCGCCCTGAACGAGGTGGGCGGGCACCCCGAGCGCTTCGGCGCGAGCGTGGCCGAGCTGCACCGGCGGGCCGGCGAGCGGGCGCGCCGCTGGCCCCACTCGCTGCTGACCAGCTCGACCCACGACACCAAGCGCAGCGAAGATGTGCGGGCGCGCATCAATGTGCTCTCGGAGCTGCCGCGCGAGTGGCGCCAGGCCGTGGCCCGCTGGACGCGGCTCAACCAGCGCAAGAAGACCGTGGCCGATGGCCAGACCATGCCCGCGCGCAACGATGAGTACCTGCTCTACCAGACCCTGGTGGGGGCGTGGCCGCTGCTGCAGGATGATGTCGGCAAGATGAAGGATGCGGCCACCGCCGCGAGCCTGGAGCCATTCCGCGATCGGATCATCCAGTACATGGAGAAGGCCACCCGCGAGGCCAAGGTACACACGAGCTGGGTGAACCCGAGCGCGGCCTACGACGAGGCGGTGCGCCGCTTCGTCGAGGGGGTGCTCGACCCGCGGCGCAGCGGGCGCTTCCTCGAGAGCCTGGCGGCCTTCGCGACCCACGTGGCCTACTTCGGGCGCTTCAACAGCCTGGCCCAGACGCTGATCAAACTCACGGCCCCCGGCGTGCCCGACGTCTATCAGGGCAGCGAGCTGTGGGACCTGAGCCTGGTCGACCCCGACAACCGCCGCCCGGTCGACTATGAGCTGCGGGCGCGGCTGCTGGCCGAGCTGCGCCAGCGCCGCGCGACAGGCGGGCAGGCGGCCCTGGCCGCCGAGCTGCTCGCGGGCGCCGAGGACGGGCGGGTTAAGCTCTATCTGCTCGCCGAGGCCCTGGGCCTGCGGCGCGAGGCCCCGGGCCTCTTCGCGGGGGGCGCGTACCTGCCCCTGGAGGCCGTGGGCGAGCAGGCGGCCCACGCCGTGGCCTTTGCGCGGCGGGGCGGGGGCGCCGAGGCCGTGGTCGTCACGCCGCGCCTGTGCCTGCGCCTGGCCGCGGGCGAGCGGCGGCCGCCCACGGGCGAGCTGTGGGGCGAGACCTGGCTGGCCCTGCCCCACGCCGAGGCGGGGGCGCGCTACGTCGACCGGCTCACCGGCGCCACCCTGACCGCGGGCGAGCGGGGCGGCCAGGTGGGGCTGGCGCTGCGCGAGGTGCTGGGTGCCTTGCCGGTGGCGCTGTTGCTACGTAGTTAGCCTGCGCGGCAGGCGCCGGGGCTAGCGCCCCTGGACCCCGTTTGCTGGGGCGGGCCCCTGCGACCCCCTTTTGCCAGGGGGAGGGCCCCTGCGACCCCCTTTTGCCAGGGGGAGGGCCCCTGCGACCCCGTTTGCCAGGGGTAGGGTCCCTGCGACCCCGTTTGCCAGGGGGAGGGTCCCTGCGACCCCGTCTGTCTGCGAGGGGGCCGCCGCCGGCCCCCCATGCGCATTAACGCTAATTGACAACGCAAACGCTCCCTGTGTTATG
>CAZKTU010000172.1:0-14400 GCA_964555675.1 uncultured Oscillochloris sp. | reverse complement strand
CCAGAAGTTATCCAGCTCGGGGACCTGGGGGCGGGGGAAGCCGGTGGCCGAAGCGTCGGCGAAGCCCTTGACGGCCGTATCGGCGATGGTGATGTCGGTGCGGGCGGGCACGTGGCCGGCCTCGTCGACGTACACCTGCATCGACTCCTTGCTGGTCAGGAACATGGCCAGGGCCACGGCGCCGGGGATGTTCTGGCTGTTGACGCTGACGTAGAAGCCGTCGACGCCGGTCAGGGGGCCGGCCGGGTTGGCGCCGCCGGGCATGGGGGCCACGGCCATCTTGTCGCCCAGGGCCGTGCGGTAGTCGCCGAGGGCCCAGGGGCCGTTGATGATCATGTCGACCTTACCCTCCTTGAAGAGGGAGTCGGCCTGGCCGCCGTCGGTCGAGAAGGTGACGTTCGGGGCGGCCTTGAGGTCGGAGAGCAGCGTGAACCACTCGGCGCCGCCGGCCTGGTCGGCCACACACTTGCCGGTCTCGTCCATCAGCTTGCCGCCGAACGACTGCAGCCAGCCGAAGTTGTGGTAGGCGTTCTGGTTGAGGGCCAGGGTGTTGCTGCCCGTCACCGCCGCGAGCAGCTCGTCGGTGGTGGTGGGGGGCGTGGCGACCTTGTCGGTGTTGTAGTAGAGGGCCACGGCCTTGAACGACTCGGGGATGGCGTAGAGCTTGCCGTCCACGGTCATGCCGTCGATGGCGGTGGGCGAGACGTTCTCGGCCTGCAGGGCCGGGACGTACTCGCTCAGGTCGGCCAGCAGGCCGGCGCGCACCTGGCTGCCCAGGCTGTCGTTCGGGGCCACGAAGAGGTCAGGGCCCGCGCCCGACGAGACCTCGTTCTGGAACTTGGTGAAGATCTGATCGAAGGGGATCTGCAGGACGTTGATCGTCGCGCCGGGGTTGGCCGCCTTGGCGTTCTCGATCAGCTTGTTGATCGCGGCCTCTTCGGCGCCGCCGGTGCCGTAGGCGTGCCACAGGGTGACCGTGCCCTCGATCGCCATCCCGCTGGCGGCGGGGGCGGCAGTGGGCTCGGCGGGGGCGGGGGCGGCGGTGGGCTCGGCGGGAGCGGCGGTGGGCTGGGCAGCGGTGCCGCCACAGGCCGCCAGGATCATCGCGAAGAGGGCGATGAGGGAGAACAGCGAAAGAGTCCGCTTCATGCTTGAATGCTCCTTAGCAGTACGTTTGGCCAGCAATGGCCGGTTTGGGAATACTCCCGAGATCCTGTTATGTGAGTTCCGACACGAACAGTCCTGCTTTCGTGTGCTGCAACCACCCCCTTTCAGCATTGAGCGACGGCGGTTTACCTCAAAGAGTCACCCTCGCTGCGCGGGCCCGCGAGGGTGTGCGTGGGTCATGGGTCGAGGGCGGGGACATGCTGCAGGTCGGCTTGCAGGCCGTCGCGCAGCTTGCCCAGCAGGCCGCGCAGACAGTGCTGCTCATCGGCGTTCAGTACGGCCATGCGCCGCTCCATCGAGTGCTCGTGGGCGGCATAGGCGTCGTCGCGTACACTTACGCCCTGCGGCGTCAGCAGCACTCGCTGCACGCGCCGGTCCGAAGGGTCGGCGATACGGCGCACCAGGGCCATCTGCTCGAGCCTGTCGATGATGCGCGTTACGGTGCTCTTGTCGAACAGAAGTCTGTCGCTCAGGTCGGTGAGCCGCCAGCCCTGGTCGGCGTCGAGCAGCAACAGAATACTGTACTGGGAGGTGTTGAGATTGAAGGAGCGCAGTACGCGCCGATCCCCATCGTCCAGCAGGACGTAGATGTCATAGATCATGCGGTACTGTTGCTCAGCTTGGTTATGCATCGGTTGCGTAGGTCAACTCCGTCGTTGTATTCGCAACTATTGGGTATGCAATTGTTGTGGCTGAGAGTGTACTACGAGTCGGGTGGGACGTCAAGTGGGTGTTGGGGGTGTAGGCGGTATTATACCGGGTTGCCCGAAGAAACCGCAAATCAGGGCAGGGCGAGGAGTTCGGATCCTACGCGCCCTGGCCTTGATGGGCCCGGCGGCATGTTATAATGGCCGCCACTGCATCCGACACAGTAAAGCGCACCAATGCCCTCGGTCACCGTTCGCGACGTCCTACGCCTCGCGCTTCCCTCAGGCACCAGCATCGCCGCCGGCAGCGCCGGGCAGGGTCGGCAGGTGACCTGGGTGGCGACGCTGCGCGCGACTCTCCCCGCCTTCGCCGAACTGCGCGGCGGCGAGATCGCCCTGCTCGCCGTCGATGCCGCCCTCGCCCTCGACTCGCGCCTGACCCTCGCTGTGCTGGTGCGCCGCCTCGCCCAGGCCCCCGTGCCCGTGGCCGGCGTCGTCGCCCTCGGCCCGATTGGCCCCGACGATATCGCCGCCGCCGAAGAGGCGCGCCTGCCCCTGCTCCAGCTCCCCGCCCAGGCCGACCTGCGCGAGGTCGAGCGCGAGATCACACGTCTGGTCTCAGACTACGAGGCTCAGTTCGAGCGGCGCGGCGCCCAGCTCTACGATCTGCTCACCCAGCGCTCGCTGGCCGGCCAGGGCGTGCCCGGCCTGCTCGAGGCCCTGGCCGAGCGCACCGGCCAGAGTGTGGCCTGCTATGCGCCCAACGGCGAGCTGCGGGCCCAGCGCGGCAAGGGCTCGGCCCGGATCGCCCTCCAGGCCCTCCGCCCCACCGCTCGGGGCGACGCTTCGCTGCTCAATCAGCAGATCTGGGTCGAGCCGATCGGCCAGAGCGACTACCCCACGGGCTTCCTGGCCCTGGCCGGCGCGACCCTCGACGAGTGGGACCGCGAGGCCGCCCTGCGCGGCGCCGCGGCCCTCGCCCTCGAGCTCGCTAAGGAGCAGGCTGTCCACGCCGCCGAAGAGCGCCTGCGCGGCGACTTCGTCTCGAACATTCTCAGCGGCCCCCCCGGCGACATGGCCGCCGCTGTGCAGCGCGGCCAGGAGCTCGGCTATAACCTCACCCTGCCCCATATCGCCGTCCTGATCAACCTCGAGGACGCCACCCCCGCCACCCTGGCCCGCCTCAGCGGGGCCGTCCAGAGCGAGTTGACCCGCCGCGGCGTCGCCGCGCCGCTCTCGCGCCGCGAGAGTAGTGTCCTCTGCATGTTCCCCGCCGCTCCTAACCTGCGCCCCCGCGACCTGGTCGAGCAGCTGCGCGAGCGCCTGCTGACCGAATATCCCGGCCTGCTGATCGCCATCGGCTCCCAGGTCCCCGCTCTGACCGATTGGCGCCGCACCCTCGAGGAGGCCGAACAGGCCCTCATCCTCGGCCGCCAGCTCTTCGGGACCGGCCGCGTCCTCGCCTTCTCGGACCTGGGTGTGTACCGGCTGCTGGTGCGCCTGCGCGAGACGCCCGAGCTCTGGACCTTCTACCGCGAGACCCTGGCCAAGCTCGCCGACTATGATACGCGCCAGCGGGCCGACCTGATCAAGACCCTCGACGCCTACTTCAACCACCTCGGCAACCTGCGGGCCACCTCCGAGGCCCTCCACGTCCACCGCAATACCTTGCTCTACCGCCTCGAGCGCATCAAGGAGATCAGCGGGATGGACCTGGATAACGCCGAAGAGCACTTCGCGCTCTGGCTGGCCCTGCGCGCCCATAGGGTGCTCGCGACCCTCGACGAGGCGTAGGCAAGGCTCCGGCCCCGCCACATCATTCGACAGCGCGCATCCTCTGTGCTAAAATTCACCACTGTGACGCCGCAGAACGCCAATGGAGGAAGTCATGCGGATCGAGCGCAATCTGGGCATGGACCTGGTGCGTGCCACAGAGGCCGCCGCCCTGCGCAGTGGACGCTGGATGGGTCGTGGCGACAAGATCGGCGCCGACCAGGCCGCCGTCGACGCGATGCGCTACGCCCTCGATAGCATTCCCATGACTGGCACGGTCGTGATCGGCGAGGGCGAGAAGGACGAGGCCCCCATGCTCTTCACCGGCGAGCGCGTCGGCTCGGGCGATGGCCCCGAGATGGACGTCGCCGTCGACCCGGTCGAGGGCACGACCCTCCTCGCCGAGGGTATGCCCGGCGCCATTGCCGTGATCGCCATCGCCGAGCGGGGCGCCCTGCACAACTGGCAGGGCATCGCCTACATGGACAAGCTCGCCGTCGGCGAGCGCGCCAAGGGCGTGATCGATATCAACGCCCCCGTCGCCTATAACGTCCGCGCCGTGGCCCGCACCCTCGGCAAGCAGATCGACGATGTCACCGTCGTCGTGCTCGACCGCCCCCGCCATACCGAGCTGATCCGGCAGATCCGCGAGACCGGCGCCCGCATCAAGCTCATCCTCCACGGCGATGTCAGCGCCGGAATTATGACGGCAATCGAGAACCCTCCCGCCGACATCCTGATGGGCATCGGCGGCGCCCCCGAGGCCGTGATCACCGCCGCGGCCCTCAAGTGTATGGGCGGCGAGGTCCAGTGCAAGGTCTGGCCCCGCAACGACGAGGAGCGGGCCCGTATGGCCGAGCTCAATATCGACGCGAGCAAGGTCTATATGGTCAAGGATCTGGTCAGGGGCGATAATGTCTACGTGGCCGCCACGGGCATCACCCCCGGCGAGTTCCTGCGCGGCACCGAGTATTTCGGCGGCGGCGCCCGTACCCACAGCGTGGTCATGCGCTCGCGCTCGGGCACCATTCGTTATATCGATGCGACTCACCGCTGGGACAAGCTGATGCGCATCAGCAACATGCCCTACGGGTGATCCGCAACCCGCTTTCCTGAGAAGGCTTCTCGGTGGGGTCCCCGCCCCCCGCTCATTTATGCAGCAAGCTCAGTTCCGTGACGCCCTGACGCGCTCGCCCGCCCTCGTCGCCGCCCTCGCCCTCGCCCTCGGTGGGGTCGTCGGCGGCGCCGCGGCCTTCGGCCCCCTCTACGCCATCGCCGGCCTGCTCGCCATGCTCGCCGGCCTCGCCGTCCTCGTCTCGACCGAGGCCGGTCTGCTCGCCGTCTTCGCGATTATCACCCTGCTGCCCTTCGCAACCCTGCCCTTCAAGGCGGTGATCACCCCCAACTTCCTCACCCTGGCCCTGGTCGCCCTGATGGGCGTCTGGACTCTGCGCCTCCTCGCTCGCCCCGACGCCTACGAGCTGCGCCTCACCGCTCTGGCCTTGCCGCTCCTCGGCTTCCTCGGCCTCACCTTCTTCTCGCTTATCCTGGGCGCCCGCGGTCTGCCCGACACGAGCACGCTGCACAACTACGCCAAGTTCGTCCTCGGCGTGCTGCTCTACTTCAGTGTGGTCAACTGCGTGCGCTCCCGCGCCCAGGCCCGACTCATCCTGCGCGGCCTGATCATCGCCGGCGGCCTCGCCGCCCTGACGGCCCTGCTCCTCTGGGCCATGGGCGACCAGCTCGCCCTGCGCCTGCTGGTCAGCCTCGGCCGTATCGGCTACCCCACCAGCGGGCGGGTCCTGCGCTATGTCGAGGACGATGTCGACGGCCTCGAGCGGGCCATCGGCCTCTCGGTCGACCCGAACAGCTTCGGCGGCATGCTCGCCCTGGTGGTGGCCCTCGCCGCCGCCCAGCTGGTGGCCCGGCAGCCCCTCTTGCGCCGCTGGCTCCTAGGCTGTATCGTAGGAGTGATGGCGCTGGCCCTGCTCCTGACCTTCTCGCGGGCCGCCCTCTTCGGCGTGGTGATCGCGGCGGCCTACCTGGCCACGCTGCGCTACAGGCGCCTCTGGTGGGTGATGATCGGCGCGGGCGTCGCCGGCGCCGCCCTGCTGATCGGCCTCGGCTTCGCCGAGGAGTTCGTCGCCCGGGTGGTGAGCGGGGTGCAGTTCGAGGACCGGGCCCAGCAGATGCGCCTCGCCGAGTTCGAGAACGCCGTCGCGATCATCCAGCGCTACCCGGCCTTCGGCATCGGCTTCGGCCAGGCCCCCGACCTCGACCTGACGGCGGGGGTGAGCAGTATCTACCTGGCCCTCGGCCAGCGGGTCGGCCTGGTGGGCCTGGCGGCCTTCCTGGGCGCCGTGGCCGCATGGTTCGCCCAGACGATCGGCGCCCTCAGGGGCCTCGACGAGGAGCGGGCCAGCTGGGTCCTGGGCTGCCAGGCCGGCATCGTCGCCGCCCTGGCCATGGGGCTCGCCGACCACTACTTCTTTAACATCGAGTTCAGCCACATGGTCGCCCTGTTCTGGGGAGTCATGGGCCTCGGCGCGGCCATTGTCGGCCTGCCCCCCGAGGAAGCGGGGGCGAGGGGGGCGTTCGCGAGCATTGGATCAAGAAACGGCTAATCAGGATGCGCAGCCGACAGTCGACCCGCTCTGGGTTGGCCTCGGCTTCGCCGTCTTCGCCTTGGCCCTGCTCGCCTACGCCACGGCGGTCGCCGCTCCGCCTCTCGCCCTCGCCTCCCTCGCGGCCCTCGCCGTGGTCGCCCCGGCCCTCGGCCTGCTCTGCGCGCCCGGGGGCGGGCGCCTCCGCCGGCTCTCGCCCAGGGCCGCGCGCCTGCTCGCCCTGGCCCTGCTGAGCGCCTGCGTCGCCCTGGCCCTTGTCGCCGTGGCCGCCAGCGGTTGGGCCGCCTCGCCCCTCTGGCCCGCCCTCATTCCGCCGATCTTCGCCGCCCTGCTGCTCTGGCCCGGCGCACCCGGCCGCGGCGTCGCCGCCGCGATCTGGCTCGCCTATGGCGCCGTGGCCCTCGTCGTCGCCGCCGACGGCTGGACCGTCGCGGCCGCCGCCTGGCTCCTGCGCGGGGCCGAGCTTGGCCTGGTCGCCCTGCTGCTCGAGCGCACCATCGCCGCCCAGGCCACCCTGCGCGAGCGCGCCCGGGCCCGCGAGGCGGCCCTTCACAGCGCTCTGGCCGTCTCGAACCGCCTGCGCGTCTCGACCAGCCTCCAGCACATCCTCGAGGAGCTGGCCGGCGCGGTGCAGGGCGCCGGCGACTTCGACTGTGTCGCCCTGAGCACGGTCGACTGGAGCCGGGGCCGCGCGCGGGTGGACGTGGCGATCGGGGCCAGCGGGCGGCGCCTGAGCGCCGTCGAGGGTCTCGCCTACCCCTACGCCGAGCTCGCCGAGCGCCTCGAGGCTGGCGCGCCCGCCGGGGCCCACGCCGTCGAGGTGGCCACCCTGCCCTACCGCGGCCTGCCCGGCGAACTGCACCTGGCCCTGCCCCTCAGAAGCCAGCTCGGCGAGGTGCGCGGTGTGCTCTCGGTCTCGGCGACCCGCGAGCGCCGGGCCGCCCTGCGCGAGGCCCTGCCCCTGCTCGAGCTGCTGGCCAACCAGGCCGCGGCCGCCCTCGACAACGCCGAGCTGTACACCACCATGGAGCAGCGGGTCGAGGCGGCCACCGCCGACCTCGCGCGGGGCGCCGACGAGCTGCGCCGGGCCCGCGACCGGGCCGAGGTGCTCTATCAGATCGCGCGCACCCTGGCCGTGAGCCTCGACGAGCGCAAGCTGCTCGAGCAGACCTTGAGCCTGGTGGCCGAGCACGTCGACGCCGAGCGCGGCGGGATTATGCTGCTCGAGCCGAACACGGGCCACCTGGTCTACCGCACCACACTCGAGCGCCAGAAGGGCGAGGCGCCCGGGCTCCTCGAACGCGGCCAGGGCCTGGCCGGCTGGGTGCTGGTCAACCGCGAGCCGGCCATCGTGCCCGATACGACCCGCGATCAGCGCTGGCAGGTGCGCAGCAGCCACGACAGCACCGCCAGGGCCGTCCTGGCCGTGCCGATCATGCTCGAGCACGAGGTCCTGGGCGTGCTGCTGTTGCTCCACGGCCGGGTCGGCCACTTCACCGCCGAGCACGCGCAGATCGCCCAGGCCGCCGCCGCTCAGGCCGCCGCCGCCCTCGGCAAGGCCCAGCTCTACCGCTACGTCAGCGAGCAGAGCGACTCGCTGGCGGTGACGGTGGCCCAGCGCGAGGAGGAGGCCAGCAAGCTCATGGCGGTGCTGCGCAGTATCGGCGACGGGGTGGTGGTGAGCGACCGCCACGGTCTCGTCCGCATCATCAACCCCGCCGCCGAGGGCATCCTGGGCATCAGGGCCGAGGCCTTCATGGGCCGCCCGATCGGCGAGCTGCCCGGCGTGCCCGCCGCCCTCGAGAGCGCCGACCCCGAGGAGCGCGTGCGCAAGTTCGCCGCGGGCGAGCGCACCGTGCGCGCCCGCTCGTCGCCCGTCCACTCGTCGCGGGGCGAGGCCCTCGGCAGCGTGGTGGTCTACCACGATATTACCGCCGAGGAGGCCACCGACCGGCTCAAGACCGAGCTGGTCGCCACGGCCTCGCACGAGCTGCGCACGCCCATGACCAGCATCAGGGGCTTCGTCGACATGCTGCTGCTCGGCACCTTCGGCGAGGTGAACCAGACCCACCGCGAGCCGCTGCTGGTGATCAAGAACAATGTGGTGCGCCTGGTCCAGCTGATCGACGAGCTGCTCGACATGTCGCGGGTCGAGGCCGGCGAGGCGCCGATGCGCGTCGAGCCGACCGATGTGGCCGAGGTGATCCGCGACGTGGCCGCCGTCCTCGACGGCCAGTTCCGCGAGCGCCAGATCGACCTGGCCCTCGACCTGCCCGCGGGCCTGCCGGTGATTCGGGCCGACCGTCAGCGCCTGGCCCAGATCGCGGTCAATCTGATCGGCAACGCCTGCAAGTACACCCCGCGCGGCGGCAAGGTGCGCGTCGCCCTGCGCAACGGCGGCGGCGAGGTGCGCGTCGAGGTGCGCGACAATGGGGTCGGCATCCCCCCCGAGGCCCACCCCCACATTTTCACGCCCTTCTTCCGCGCCGACAACCCCCTGCGCGACGAGGTGGGCGGCACCGGTCTGGGGCTGAGCATCACCCGCAAGCTGGTCGAGCTGCACGGCGGGCGGATCTGGTTCGAGAGCCGGGTCGACGAGGGCAGCACCTTCAGCTTCACCCTGCCGGTGCAGCCGATCGAGGCCGCCTAGCCCGCCGGCGAGCGAGTTGCCTGCCTCGACACACGCGCCTCAATCGCTACAGCCCGATATCGCGCGCCAGCAGGTCGCTCTCGGTCTCGCGGCGCTGGATGAGCCGGGCCTGCCCGTCGGCGACGAGCAGCACCGCGGGGCGCGGCACCAGGTTGTAGGTGCTGGCCATGCTCAGGGTGTAGGCCCCGGCCGTGGCCACGGCCAGGGTGTCGCCGGGGCCGGCGGGCGGCAAGGCGACGTCGCGCAGCAGCACGTCGCCCGACTCGCAGTAGCGGCCCGCCACATCCACCGGCGGGCCGGCGGGCTCGTGGGCGCGGTTGGCCAGCAGGGCGGTGTAGCGCGCCCCATAGAGGGCCGGGCGGATATTGTCGGCCATGCCCCCGTCGATATGCAGGAACTGGGTCGCGCCCTCGGCGGTCAGCTTGCGCCCCACCACCCCGTAGAGCGCCACGCCGGCCCTGGCCACAATCGAGCGCCCGGGCTCAATCGTCAGCATGGGCGGCGTTATTCCGCGGGCGGCGCAGGCCTCGCGCAGGGTCGCGACGAGGGCCTGGGCGTAGGTCGCGAGGTCGCCCGGCGCCTGATCGGGCGTGTAGGCCACGCCGAGGCCCCCGCCGGGGCTCAGCTCCTCCAGCTCGATGCCAAAGCGCTCGTGCAGGCGCGCCGTCTGCTCGACTAGTACGGCGACGGCGGCCTGCAGCTCGTCGAGGTGGAAGAGCTGCGAGCCGATGTGGGCGTGGAGCCCGAGCAGGCGCAGGCCCGGCGAGGCCAGCACGCGCTCGACGGCGGGCTCGAGGGCCGCGAGGGGCAGGCCGAACTTCGAGCCGCTGCCGCCGGTGGCGATATGGGCGTGGGTGTGGGCGTCGATATTGGGCGCGATGCGCAGCAGCACCCCCTGGGGCTGGTCGCGGCCCTCGGCCAGGGCGGCCAGGCGCCCGATCTCGTCGAGGCTGTCGGCCACAATCGCGCCGACGCCCCAGGCGACCGCTCGCTCCAGCTCGGCGTCGGTCTTGGCGTTGCCGTGCAGATGCACCCGAGCCATCGGTACGCCCGCCCGGCGGGCGATCAGCAGCTCGGCGCCCGAGACCACGTCGAGGCCCAGGCCTTCCTGGGCGACGATCTGGGCCAGGGCGGTGTTGAGCAGGGCCTTGCTGGCGTAGTGGACGCGGGCGGGCGCGCCTGCGGTCGCGAAGGCGGCCAGGTAGGCCCGCATGGCGCCCCTGATCGTCGCTTCATCGAACAGGTAGAGCGGCGTGCCGTGCTCGGCGGCCAGGGCGACCGTATCGCAGCCGCCGATGTAGAGCCGGCCGCCGCGCAGTTCGGCCGTGTCGGGCCAGATGTGGCGATGGAGTGTCATACCCCGGCGATCCCCAGGCGCGGCGCCTCGGCCCGCAGCGCGGCGATCACCTCGGCGATCAGCTCCTCGAGGGGCATGCCGATCACCTCGGCCCCGTGGACGATGCCCTCGCGGCTGACCTTGGCGGCGAAGGCCTTGTCCTTCATCTTCTTCTTCACCGACGAGACCTCGACGGTGTGGACGCTCTTGTCGGGGCGCACCAGGGCCACGGCGGTGACGAAGCCGCTCAGCTCGTCAACGGCGTAGAGCGTGCGCTCGAGGGGGCTCTCGGGGGCGATGCCGCTGTAGTCGGCGTGGCTCAGGATGGCCCGCACCACCTCGGCGCCCCAGCCCTGCTCGCGCACATAGGCCACGCCATAGAAGGGGTGGCCCGGCAGCTCGGTGGGCACGGGCTCGCCCGCCACCAGGGCGTTCGAGAGGGTCGTCGTGGCGGGGCCGGCCTCGGGCATGTGCGCGTAACGCTCGAAGTCGAGGTCGTGCAGCAGGCCCACGGCGCCCCACAGGTCGGCGTCGGCGTCGGCCTTGCGGGCGAAGTGGACCATACAGGCGGCGACGGCCTCGCAGTGCTTGCGCAGGCTCTCGGTCTTGACCCACTCATGCAGAGTCTCGCGGGCGCGCTCGGTCAGCATCGCGGTGTGCTCCTGGTTTCGGGGGGCTGGTGCTCAGGGCATTATACACCGTGCACGGCCGGCCCTCTGTCGCGCTCTTTGCACCCCGGCGGGGGCCGCTTGACCCTTGACATGGGCGGCGCTTTAGTGGCTAATGATCAGCGATGACCCCGCCGTTGTGCGCTCAGAAGCGCGAGCCGGAGCTACCCTTATGCGCGCCGCTGCTTTCGCCCTTGTCACCGCGCTCGCCGTGCTGCTGCCCGCCGCCGCTGTCCGCCCTCCGGCTACGGCCGAGCAGGGCCCGAGCAGCTCGCGCGCCCCCTACCTGCTGGGCCTCGCCGGCGGCGTCCGCATCACCGCCCTGCTCACGGCCGGCGACGCCGTCGGCGACCCCCCCTACCGCATGGTCGGCCTGCCCGACGGCATTGGCGCCTTCGACAACGGCGACGGCACCTTCACCGTACTGCTGAACCACGAACTGGGCGGCGCCGACGGCGCTCAGCGCGCCCACGGTGCCGCAGGCGCCTTCGTCTCCAAATGGGTGATTAACACGTCGACCCTGGCGGTGCAGAGCGGCGCCGACCTGATTCGGCAGGTTGCGACCTGGAACACCACGAGCGGCGTCTACAATCCGCCGGCCGCCGGCGTTGTCCTGAACCGCTTCTGCTCGGCCGACCTAGCCCCGGTCTCGGCCTTCTACAATGCCGGCACCGGCCTGGGCTACAACGGCCGCATCTTTATGAACGGCGAAGAGGTTGGCGCCGAGGGGCGCGCTTTCGCCCACCTGCTGGACGGCACCAGCTACGAGCTGCCGCGGCTGGGTAAGTTCAGCTGGGAGAACTCGCTGGCCAACCCGAGCACCGGCGACAAGACCGTGGTGATTGGCACCGACGACACCAGCCCGCACGGCCAGATCTACGTCTACCTCGGCGCGAAGAGCGCGGCCGGCAATCCGGTCGAGCGCGCGGGGTTGACCAATGGCCTCCTCTACGGGCTGCAGGTGACCGGTCTGCTCACTGAGGAGACCGGCACGACCCTCGGCGCGGGGGCGGCCTTCACCCTCTTCGCCCACGGCGACGTCTCGGCCATGACCGGGGCCGCGATCGAGGCCGAGAGCCTGGCCAACGGGGTCACCAGCTTCCTGCGGCCCGAGGACGGGGCCTGGGATCCTTCCGACCCCAGCCGCTTCTACTTCGCCACCACCTCCAGCGCCAGCTCGCGCAGTCGCCTCTGGCGGCTGCGCTTTCACGACCTTGCCGACCCGGCCGCCGGTGGGACGATCGAGATGCTGCTCGACGGCAGCGAGGGCCAGCATATGCTCGACAACCTGACGGTCGACGCCAGCGGCGAGCTGCTGCTGCAAGAGGACCCGGGCGGCAACGACCATGTCGCCCGTATCTGGCGCTACAGCCCTGCCACTGACCGCCTGACCCTGATCGCCGAGCACGACCCGGCCCTCTTCACGCCGGGGGCCCCCGGCTTCATCACCAACGACGAAGAGTCGACCGGCATCCTCGATCTCAGCCCCATCCTCGGCCCGGGCTATTACCTCTTCGCAGTCCAGATCCATGTGGCCTCGGCCGATCCCGAGCTGGTGGCGGGCGGGCAGCTCGCGCTACTCTACGCGCCCGCCCAGGACCGCACCTTCCTGCCCCAGATCGCGCTGCCGTAGGCCCCGCGCTCAGCCCTGGGTCGCGCCCTCGACGTAGGCCAGCAGCGCCTCGAAATAGGGCGCCATACCCTTGTAGGCCAGGGTAGCCGGCGGGGTGCTGCGCAGCAGCGAGCGGAACCTGGCCGCCCAGGCCGGGTCGGCGACCAGGGCGGCGATCGGCGCGGCGTGGGTGCGGATGGTGAAGAGCACGGCGCCCTCGGCGCTCACCCGCGAGAGGGTCTGGCGCTCGGTGCGGAAGTAGCAGCGCTCGCCGGCGTTGGCCGGGGTGATCGCGGCCTTGCGGCCGGCCATCTCGGCGTTGTAGCGCGACGAGAGGTTGAGCTGGGCGCTGACCACCACCGACCAGTTGCGCCGCCAGACGGGCCGCTCGGGCTTGAGCCGCTCCAGCAGCAGGTCGGTCGGGCGGCCCACCTGCTCGGCGTAGCCCGGCACGGGGTTGTGGATGGCCAGGAGCGGCAGGCCGAGCTTGTCGTCGAGGCACCAGTGGTTGGGGAAGCAGAGCTGCCCGGCGACCAGCGGGAAGCCGGGGGCGCCCGCCATGAGCAGCAGGTCCTCCTGGACCTGGCGGCCCAGCCAGTCGAGCGGCGCCTGGGGCAGGGAAGCCGAGTCGCCCAGCGTGAAGCTGGTGCGCTGGTCGAGCAGATGGTTCTCCCAGACCCAGCTTGCGCCATTGCGCTCGAGCGCGAAGTGTTCGGGGTAGTCCGCCGCGAGCGCCGGCAGCACCGTTTCGAGCGCGCCCCACTGGGCGGGCTCGCTGCCCGGCAGGGCCTGGAAGTAGTAGCGGTAGTCTTCGGCGAGGATCTGCTCTTTGAGCCCGATCTCGGCGGCGTAGCAGCTGGGGTCCAGTTCGATCAGTGGCTCGTCGCCCAGGGGGCGGGCGCCGACGCTCATGGTGAAGTGCTCGGCGGGCAGGGCGAATGGGGTGCGCGAGGTCATAGCTCCAGTCCAGGTTGACAAAAGATTAAATGGGGCGCATGCTGAAATTATCCCACGTTTGGTAACAAGCAATTTGAGGAGGAGTAGCATGGCGATCGCCAACCCCGTGAGCGATCAGGTAGAGATTGCACGCTACGCGCGCGGCCAGGTCGGCCCGAGCCAGCCCATGCAGGGCCCGGTCGCCGACGGCGGGCTGATCGTAGCCGAGACGGCGCCCGGCTGCTGGGGCCCCATGATCACGCCCAACTTCCGCGGCGGCCACGAGTGTACCCTGCCGGTCGCGGTCGAGGGCGCCGAGGTGGGCGACGGCCTGGTGGTCCGCATCGAGCGGATCGAGGTCACCTCGCTCGCCACCGCCTCGGGCACCGACGGCCACATCCCCACGGCCTGCAAGGGCGACCCCTACGTCGCCCACCTCTGCCCCGGCTGCGGCACGCCCTGGCCCGAGACCTATGTCGAGGGTCGCGGCCAGCAGTCGATCCGGTGCAAGAACTGCGGCACGCCCGCCGGCTCGTTCTCGATGCCCCACGGCTACACCATGGCCTTCGACCAGGCCAGCGCCATGGCCGTCACCCTCGACCGGGCCGGCGCCGACCGGGCCGCGGCCGACCCGCGCGGCAACAGCGCCCTGCCGACCAACTCCGAGCAGTACTCCATCCTCAACTTCGCCCCGGCCGACCTGGTCATGGTGGCGACGCGCATGCGGCCCTTCCTCGGCAACATCGGCACGACGCCCGCGGTCGACATGCCCGACTCGCACAACGCCGGCGACTTCGGCCAGTTCCTGGTGGGCGCGCCCCACGAGTACGGGCTCACCGCCGAGGACCTCGAGCGGCGCACCGACGGCCACATGGACATCGACGCCGTGCGCCAGGGCGCCATCCTGATCTGCCCGGTCAAGGTGCCGGGCGGCGGCGTCTACCTGGGCGACATGCACGCCATGCAGGGCGACGGCGAGATCGCCGG
>CAZKTU010000171.1:3281-14496 GCA_964555675.1 uncultured Oscillochloris sp. | reverse complement strand
GGCCAGGTCTCCCTGCGCCCCTTCTGCCGTGCCCTTCTAGGGCTGCGGCCGCCCGCCGGGTGGCACCGGCTGGGGCAGGGTGGGCGGCAGCGGCACCGACGGGCTAGTCGGCTGGGGCGGCGGGGCGCTGGTCGGCTGGGGAGCTGGCTGGCCCTGGTCGGGTGGCGGGGGCTGCGTCGGGGCGGGGGCCTCGGCGGGCGGCTCGACCGGCGCGGTGAGCGGGTCGGGGTCGGGGGCGCGCACGCCCAGGACGACCGTCGTGCCGGGGAGGATCCAGTCGCCGGCCTTCGGCAGCGTGCTCGCCACCGAGTAGGGCACGAAGCGCTCGTAGTCGGCGCCCAGCCGGTCGCGGCCCTGGTAGTCTACGTAGACGGCCCCGGCGCTGACGCCCAGGCTCGCCAGCAGCTCCTTGGCCTGGTTCTCGCCGAGGCGCTGCAGGTCCGGCATCAGGATGGCCCCGGCCACGGGCGGCGTACGTACGGGCGGCGCGAACAGCTCGGCCGTGCAGGCGGGCAGCTCGTCGGGCCGCAGGTCCGGGTTGAATGAGCCCCCTGACCACTCGTAGCGCACGCGCATATCGGGGTCGGCGGGCGGCGTCTTCCAGAAGTAGATGCTGCGGGTCAGAGCCTCGGGGTAGGTCGTCCCCTCGCCGGGGCGGCAGAAGCGGTCGTCGGGGCTGAAGGCGGGGGCCGCATCGGCGCCCTCTGCTGGGGCGGCCGGGGCCCTGATCTGCAGCTCGCCGGTCGGGCTCCACTCGTCCTCGGTCGGGATGCGCACCACGGTGAGCCGCTCGAACGAGCTGCACGGCACCTGCGCCGAGGCGAGGCGCACGTCGAGGGCCTGGCTTGTCTGCAGGCTGGTGGTGGTGCTCAGGGTCGAGGTGATCATCGAGGTGAGCATTGAGCGCGTGAACAGCTCGGCATCGTAACCCCCATAGGGTCCGGGCAGGGGGCACATGGGTCGTTGCTGCAGCACCGACTCGGCGGGGAGGCGGAACTCGGTCGGGATCACGCCGTCGGCGTAGGGCGCGGCGAAGAGGGCCCGGTAGCGCGGCTCCTCGCGGATGCGCACAAAGATCTCCTCCATCACATTGCGCCAGATGATCCCGCCGCCCGTGAGGCTCTCGACCTTGGCCGTGGGCTCATTGTTGTTATTGCCCGTCCAGACGCCGACCGTGACGAAGGGGGTGTAGCCGGCGGCCCAGGCGTCGCGCCAGTCGTTGGTGGTGCCGGTTTTCACTGCGGCGGGCAAGCTGAGCTTGAGCGGGCTATTGAGCCCCCAGACCGGCTGGCGGGCCCGGTCGTCGCTGAGCATGTTCGTGATCACCGCGGCGAGGCCCTGGTCGACCACCTGCTGGCCTCGGCCAGGGAGGAACTGCTCGAGCAGGCGACCGCTGCCGTCGCTGATCGACAGCACCGAGACCGGCGGGAAGTAGCGTCCGCCGCTGGCCAAGGTGTTGTAGGCCGCGGTCAGCTCGAGGGGCGTGACTTCGCCGCCGCCCAGGGTCAGCGAGAGGCCATAGAAATCTTTGCCGCGTTTGAGGCCCTGCTTGATGCCCACCCGGTCGAGCAGGTTCAGGGTGTTCTCGACCCCGGCGAACTTGAGGGCCTTGACGGCGGGGATGTTGAGCGAGTTGGCCAGGGCGGTGCGGATGCGCACGGGGCCGTTGAAGCGCCCGTTGTAGTTCAGCGGCGTGTACCACTCGGCGTCGCTGGCGGCGGTGGTCGGGAAGTCGGTCGGCACGTCCCAGAGCACGCTCTCGGGGGTCATGCCCCGCTCCATGGCCGAGAGGTAGGTGAAGGGCTTGAGGGCCGAGCCGGGCTGCCGCTCGCGGGTGGCTACGTTGACCTGGCCGTCGATCACATTGCCGCGCTCGCCGGGGGTGGTCGTCGCCTGGACGGCGTCATAGTCGATACTGCCGACCATAGCCAGCACCTGGCCGGTGTTGGGCTGCATCACCACGACGGCGGCGTTGTGGATGTTGCGCTCCTTCAGCTCGTTGATCCGCTCGAGGGCCTTCTGCTGGACCATGCGCTGCAGGTCGAGGTCGAGGGTCGTGGTGATGCGCAGGCCGCCGCCGAAGAGGGTCTCGGGGCCGTAGCGCTCTTGCAGCAGGTCGCGCACATAGAAGACGAAGTGGGGCGCGTTGAGCGGGACCTCCTGGGCGGCGAAGCGCAGGGGCTGGGCGATCGCGGCGCGGGCCTGGGGCTCGCTGACGTAGCCCTCCTCGACCATGCGGCGCAGCACCGCCACCTGGCGCAGGCGGGGCGCGGTCACTGTCTCGGGCAGGGCGTACTCGGGCGAGAGCCAGCCCTCGCCGAGCTGCACGCCGGGCAGATAGCCGCCCTGGGCGTCGCGCTCGAGGTAGTTGATCGGGTTGTAGAGGCTGGGCAGCTGGGGCAGGCCGGCCAGCAGCGAGGCCTGGTTGAGCGAGAGCTCGCTGGCCCGCACGGCGAAGTAGGTCTCGCTGGCGGCCTCGATGCCATAGGCCAGATTGCCGTAGAAGTTCTCGTTGAGGTAGAGCTCGAGGATCTGCTCCTTGTCGTAGAGCTTGTCGAGCTCCTGGGCCAGGATGATCTCTTTGAGCTTGCGCTCGTAGCGCCGCTCGGGGGCCCGCTCCTCGTCGGTCAGCACGCTGTTCTTGATCACCTGCTGGGTGATCGTCGAGGCGCCGCCGGTCTCTTCGCCGGCCTGCAGGCTGCTGATCAGCGTGCGGGCGATACCGTTGAGGTCGATGCCGGGGTTGGTGAAGAAGGTCTTATCCTCGATCGCCACCGTCGCGCTGATCACCAGGGGCGAGATGCGCTCGTAGGCCACGCTGGTGCGCTTGCCGGCGTCGAAAAACTCGTAGAGCAGCACGCCGTTGCGGTCGTAGATGCGCGAGGATTGGAAGAGCTCGCGGCTGCCGAGGGCGTCGAGGCGGGGCTTCAGGCTGGCGGCGGTGCCGGCGTAGGCGGCGTAGACGACCGCGAGCACGATCAGGCCGGCGGCCGCGACGCCGAGGGTCGCCACGGCGAGCAGATTGCCCGCCATCATGGGCAGGCGCGGCCCCGGCGCGGGCGCCCTGCGCCCTCTGAGCAGCCCGGGGAAGGCCGGGCGGCGCGGCACTCGGTGGCCGCCATAGGTCCTACGGGCAAAACGATCTTTTTGCATCTGTATTTGTTACTTGTCCCCGCGTACTGAAACCGCCGAAGTATAGCACAGGCCGTCTGAGCCCTGCCTGACGTAACGGTGATGTACGGCCAATGGGGTCTATTGCGCGCTGCCTGACGCCAATGGCGGGCCGGCCAGGCGTTCGAACTCCTCGTTCTCTAGCCCGTAGAGGGCCAGGGCCTGGGCGTCGATCGCCGCCTCGAGCTCGGCCAGTTGAGCGCCGGCCGCGTCGTGGGCGGCCCGTTCGTCGGCGTGGATCTGGGCCCAGGTAGGCCTGAAGCGCTCGGGGATGTCGTTGCGCAGCTCTGCGCGCACGGCCTGGTGTAGCTGCGCAAAGTCGAGGCTCCACCAGCGGCTCAGCAGGGGGCCGGGCTGCACCCCTGGCGGCCCGAAGTCGGCCACGAGGCGGCGCAGCACCGCCCGGCGCAACTCGTCGCGCCCGGCGGCCAGGGCTACCGCCTGCAGGGCCAGGCCGGCGAGGCCCGAGCGCGCGGGCGCGGGCCCATCAGGGATGGGGAAGGCTGTGACCGGGACCTGGGAGGCGAGGAGGGCCCTTCCGAGCTGCGAGCCGAGCAGGGCCAGCCAGTATGGCTCGGCGGGGGCGATCACCGTGGCCGGGCCGCCGATCAGGGCGGGTGTCTCGTCCCAGGCCACCATCGGCGCGTCCCCGGCGACAATCAGGCGGGGGCCCGGCGGCGGGCGCGCCTCGTCGTCGGTTATGGCCCACCAGGGTGTCGCCCTGGGCCCCGCCGGCGCAACCAGCGCGGCGAGGTGGCGGGCCAGGGCCGTGAAGTCGGCGATGTGCTCGGCCTGTGACTGCGGCACGGCGACGACCCAGCGCCCGGCGGCGCCCATGTGCCACGGGGCGGCATCTGCGGCGAGGGTCAGGGGACGCATGAGGTGGGCGGTGGCCGGGTCGAAGATCACCAGCCGGTCGCGGGTGGGTCGGTCGAGCGCCAGGGCCGCGACGAGGCCCCCGTCGAGGGCCGGCATAATTGCGCCGGCCGCGAGCTCGCCCAGGGGGCGCCCGGCGGCCCGCAGGCGCTCGTAGAGCGCAGCCGCCCCGCCCATCAGCGAGGCCCCCTCGCCACTGCAATAGTGAGTAGAGGTCTGGCTACCATAAGGGCCTCGCATCCTCATATAATGCGCAGATCCAGAGGCGTATGCTACAATAGCCGTGGGCGTACGCCGTGCTGGATTGACACAGCAGTTCCATGCTTAGATCGCTTCTCAATCAGCGCCTCGGACGCTATTATATCAAAGAGCTCCTCGGTCGGGGCGGTATGGCGGCGGTGTATCGAGCCTCCGATACCGTGCTCCAACGCGATATAGCCCTCAAAGTACTTTTCCCCCAATATGGTGACGACGCCTCCCTGGTCGAGCGCTTCAAGCGCGAGGCCGTCACCGCCGCCTCGCTTGAGCACCCGCATATTGTCCCCGTCTACGATGTCGGCGAGCAGGACGGAATGGCATATATTGCCATGAAACTGCTCAGCGGGCGCACCATGCAGGACCGTCTGCAGGAGGCCGGGTCGATCAGCCTCGACGAGCTGCTCGCCCTGCTCGGCCCCGTAGCGGTCGCTCTCGATTACGCCCACGGGCGTGGAGTTGTCCATCGTGATATTAAGCCGGCCAATATTCTGCTCAGCCAGGAGGCCGATGGCGTCCGCCCGCTGCTCACCGACTTCGGCATCGCCAAGCAGCTGGACACGCCCGGCCTCACCACCACTGGTGCCCTGATCGGCACCCCCGACTACATGGCCCCCGAGCAGATCGCCGGCAAGCCGGCCGACGCCCGGGTCGATGTCTACGCCCTCGGCATGTTGGCCTTCCGCGCCCTCGCCGGCCGCCGCGCCTTCGAGGGCTCGACCCAGGACGTGCTGCTCGGCCATCTCTACGGGCGCGCCCCCCGTCTCTCAGAGATCAATCCGGGCTTGCCCCAGGGGCTCGACGAGGTTGTCGCGCGGGCCATCGCCACAGAGCCCGCCGACCGCTACGCCTCGGCCGGGGCCTTCCTCCAGGCCCTGCGCCAGGTGGCGCGCGGCGCGGCGGCGGCCACGGCCATCGGGGCGCCCGTGGTGCTGGCCGCCCCCCAGGCGGCGGTGGCCGCAGGGGCCGCGGCGGCCACCGCCGTCGGCACGGCCCCCGCCCGCCCGCCGCTCCCCCAGCCGACCCAGCCCGGCCTCGCCAGTGTCGCGCCGCCGCGCCGCTCCGAGCCGTCCCCCGCTAGTCGCCAGGCCGGCTCGCCGCCCCCTCCGCGCGAACCCCGCGCCGCCCCCCGCGCCGGCGGCGCCGGCCCCTGGCTGCTCGTCGTCCTCCTGGCGCTGATCGTCGGCGGCCTCGCCGTAGCCCTGGCGATGGTCGTCAGCCGGCAGGAGACGGGGGCGCTCCCCACCTCGGCCCCGCCGCCGCCCCCCTCAGAGACGGCCGCCGCCTCGCCCACGAGCGAGCCGTCGCCCACGAGCGAGCCGCCCTCGCCCACGACCGATCCGGCCCTGGCGGCCACCGACGCCGCCACGGCGACGCCCGAGCCCCCTAGCGCCACGCCTGTGCCCCCTACGGCGACCGTGCCCGGGCCGACCGTCGCGCCGCCCACGGCCACGGCCTCTGCTACGGCCACGCCTACGGCCAGCCCCACCGCGACGGCTACGCCCACGGCCTCGGCGACGCCCACCGAGACAGTGACGGCCACGCCCGAGACGCCCACGGCTGTCGCGGGATGCCTCCCCGACTTGATGACCGGGGGCTTCGGGCGCATCTATGACGAGAACGGCAGGGTGCGCGCCGGCCTGGGCTGCCCCTTGCGCCGCGAGAGCGCCGGCGAGGGCGCGCAGCAGTTCTTCACCCAGGGCATGATGCTCTACTGGGACGACTCGAACCGAGATGAGCGCGCCGACTATATCATTGCCTTCTACGGGCGCGACCGCGGGCCTTTCGACGCGTTCTCTAACAAAGATGTGCAGGCGCTCGGGCCTGAACCGACGCCGGGTCCCGATCCAAATCAGCCCGTACGCGGCTTTGGTACGGTATACTTCAATCAGCCGCGCGTAGCCGAGTTTCTCGGCCCCTCGACCGGCCCCGAGATCGAGCTGAAGGGCGAGCAGCGGGGCGTGATCCAGTACTTCGAGCAGGGCCTGATGTTCTGGACGCCCGACTACCGGCCGCTCGGGACGCCGAGTATCTTCGTTCTCTATAACGACGGCACATTCGAGCGCTACGATGATCCCCCCGCCGGCTGACGCAGAGAGAACTTCTATGACAGAGGTGTTGCCCGCCCACCAATCTGCAACCCCCGGTCTGGCGATGCTTCCTTTGAAGCTGGCCGCCCCCGCTCCGCGTAGCGAGGCTCTGTTGCGCCCGGACCTCCAGGCTCTGCTGGCCGAGGTGCGCCTGCGCCCGGCGACGCTGGTGGTTGCGCCCGCCGGCTACGGCAAGACGACGCTCCTGGCTCAGTGGGTGGCCGACCTCGAGCGCACCGGCGCCGCCGTGGCCTGGCTCGGCCTCGACTCGGAGGATAGCGCGCCGGCCCTGCTGCTGGCCTACCTGGTGCGCGCCTTCCAGCGCCACCTGCCCGAGGTCGGCGAGGAGTCGTGGCGCATCCTGCACTCGGCCGCCGACCTCGAGCGCGACTGGCCGCTGGTCGCCGGGGCCCTGCTGAGCGACCTGCAGAGCAATCTCTCGACCCCGACCTTCCTGATTATCGACGACTTCCACCAGATCGCCGATGGCCCGATCACCGGCGCGTTCCTGGCCTATCTGCTGCGCGCGGCGCCCCCCGCCCTGCACGTGGTCGTGGCCTCGCGCCGTCCGATCGATGTCGCGCCCCTGCACCGGATGCGCGCCGAGGGCCTGCTGGTCGAGGTCGAGCGGGGCGATCTCTCGCTCACCAAGGCCGAGGCCGCCGAGCTCGTCGCCAGGGTCGGCGTCATGCTCAGCGTCGAGGAGCTGGATCTGCTGCTCGAGCGCACCGAGGGCTGGGTGCTGAGTGTCCAGCTCGCGGCGCGGGCCCTCGCCCGTCAGGCCCCCGAACAGCGCTGGCACTACCTCCAGACCCTCGACAGCAGCCAGCGCAGCCTCTTCGACTACCTCGCCTCCGAGGTTCTCGCCGGCCTGCCGGCCGACCTGCTCGACTTCCTGGCTCGGGCCGCCCTGACCGATCAGCTCAGCGTCGACCTGGTCGGCGAGGTGCTGGGCCACAGCGGGGCCAGCGAGCTGATCGAGCGCAGTCTGCAGATGGGCCTGCCGATCTCCGAGGTCGAGTCGGGCGACTCCAGGTCGGCGATCTACCGCTTCCATCCCCTCTGGGGGCGCCTGCTGCGCGAGCGCGCCGAGCAGCAGCTCGGCCACCAGGCTATGGCCGCCCTGCACCTGCGCTACGGCGAGGCCTTCGAGCGCCGCGGCCTGCTCGAGGCGGCCATGGCCCACTACTCGGCCGCCGGCGACGACGAGGCCCTGGCCGGGGCCCTGCGCCGCCAGGCCTGGCCCCTGATCGATACGCCTCAGCGCGATAGTATCCGCGCCTGGCTCGAGGCCCTGCCCGCCGCGCGCCGCGAGAGCGACCCCGAGCTGCTGCATATGTGGGGCTGGAGCCTCGCCGCCGCCGCGCGCGATCAGGCCCTCCAGGCGATCAGCCAGGCCGCCGAACTCTATAAGCTCCAGGGCAATCACCAGCGCGAGCTGCGCGCCCTCAGCGATATGGCCGCCCTGATCTTCTGGGAGGATCGGCCGGCCGACTTCGCCGATGTCTGTGTCAGGGCCGTTCACGCCGCCAACAGGGTGCGCGACGCCTGGGCTCGCGGCGCAGCCCTGGCCTCGACCGCCGCCCTGCTCTATAGCCGCGGGCGCTACGCCGCCGCCCTGCGCGTCGCCCACCACGCTTCGCGCCACCCCCGCAGCCCCTTCTGGCAGTGGCTGCTGGCCATGATCGTCGCCTCGATCCATGTCCAGCAGGGCTACCCCGAGTCGGCCGTCGCCGCCGTGGCCCAGGCCCTCGAGATGCCCCAGGTCGACCGCGACGACCGCCTACACCAGAACCTGCTGCTGCTCCACGCCCTGGCCCTCTACCAGCAGGGCCGCATCGCCGAAGCCGTCAACATGGCCCTCGACGCCCACCGCCGCCTCAGCGCCTACTCGCAGGAGAGTGTGATCGGGGTCAGCGCCGCCTTCGTCGCCCTGCTGCTGGTCGAGCAGGGTCGCCTCGACGAGGCCTCGACCTACACGGCCCGCTCGCGTAGCGCCGCCAACGCCAGCGGCGCCGCAGCCCTGCTCGCCCGGGTCCAGGTGATCGAGGCTTACGCCAATCTGCGCACCGGCCAGGGCGGCGCGGCCGCCGCCGTGGCTCTCGACCTGGTGCGGATGTCGCGCGCCGTCGGCGGCGATGGCGCCGCCCGCCGCGGCTATAGCTCGGGCGACCTCGCGCCGCCGGCCCTCGGCACCCACGACCTGTGGTTGCAGCTCTACCTGCTCGTGGCCCTCGGCGAGGGCGGCGAGCTCGATCGGGCCGCAGCCCTGGCCGACGAGCTCACCGCCGAGATGGCCCGCCGCGGCGATGGCCTCTTCCTGGCCGCCGCCCAGATCTACCGGGCCGGGCTGGCCGAGCGTCGTGGCGCCGAGGCTGTGCGCCTCAATGCGGTGCGGGCCGGCTGGGAGCTCTGCGAGGCCAACGGCTTCAGCTTCCTGCCCGGCCTGCCCCAGTCGATCGTCGAGGGGGCCGTGGGCGCCGCCCTCGAGCTCGGCCTGGCCCCGCGGGCCGTGCGGGCCGTGCTGCAAGGCCAACTGCCCGCCGCCGCCCCGGCCCTGCTGCTGCGCCTGCTCGACGACCACCAGGCCCCGGCCATCCGCGCCCGTATCGCCGGCCTGCTCGGCGACCTCGGCGCCGCCACGGCCTACCCTGCCCTCAAGGCCATGCTCAAGGATCGCCACACCAATGTGCGCGGCGCCGCCGAGAGCGCCCTCGAGCGCCTGATCTACCGCCCCGCATATAAGCTCAACGTGCGCACCCTGGGCGCTTTCGGGGTCTGGCGCGGCGAGGTCGAGATCCGCGACCGCGACTGGCGCAGTGTGAAGGCGCGCCAGCTGCTCCAGCTGCTGCTGGTCGAGCGGGGCCGCATGCTGCCGCGCGACCGGATTATGGATATGCTCTGGCCCGGCCTCGAGGCCGAGGCCGCCGCCAACAACCTGCGCGTCACCCTCAGCCGCCTCACCAAGGCCATCGAGCCCACCAGGCCCGAGGGCGCGCCCACTTACTATGTGATGCAGCAGGGCGACACCTACGGCTTCAACGTCGAGAGCGACCACGGCTACGACGCCTCCGACTTCGCGTCGGCGGTCGACGAGGGTCGGCTCGCTCTGCAGAAGGGCCAGCGCGGCGAGGCCGTGACGGCGTTCAGGCGCGCCATCGGCCTCTACGGCGGCACCTTCCTGCCCGACTGTCTCTACGAGGACTGGTCGGTCGTCGAGCGCGAGCGTCTGGGCCTGCTCTTCACCGAGGCCTCGCTGCGGCTGGGCATGCTGCTGCTCGAAGACGGCCACGCCCACGAGGCGATTGGCCTGGCCTGGCGTGTGCTCGAGTATGATCAGGCCCAGGAGGAGGCCTACCAGCTGCTCATGCAGGCCTATGGCGGCCTCGGCGAGCGCAGCACCGCCCTGCGGCTCTACGCGCGCTGTGTGGCGGCCCTCGAGCAGGAGTTGGGCGTGGAGCCGCTCCAGGAGACGGTCGAGATTTACGAGCGGATCAGGGGTGGCTAGGTGGGGTGGGGCCTAGACGACGGGCGACGCGTGCACTTCTTCCAGCTCGAGCACGTAGTCGCTGAGCGGGCCGAGGCGTGTGGCGATAAAAGCGATCGCCTGGGCGAGGTCGTCAATCTGGAGCTCGGCGCCGCTCGCAATATGCTGGATGCGCCCGCGCCAGCAGTCGGGGGTCAGAGTCTGGTCCTCTGGGACGACGATGCGGAGAAGGAAGGACTCGACCCTGCGCGTGCTCATGGCGTTACCTCTCTGCGGCACGTCGGGCCGGGTCTCGCCGCTGTGGGTAGGTGTCTTTCTCGGGTCAACGATACGTTGTAAGAGTAACCAGGTCGTTACCATGGGCGCTCGGGCGGCCAACGGGCCGCCCCTTGTTTGATGAGGTCTCAGTGAGCTACACGATTGCAGTGTTGAAGGGTGACGGGATCGGTCCGGAGGTGGTGGACGAGGGCCTGAAGGTGCTGAGCGCCGTGGGTCGTCGCTTTGGCTATAGCTTTACGCTGAGCGAGGGCATTATTGGCGGCATCGCCATCGACCAGCAGGGCATCGCCCTGCCCGCCGCCACGGTCGAGCTCTGCCAGGCCGCCGACGCGGTGCTGCTCGGCGCCGTGGGCGGGCCCAAGTGGGACGACCCGAACGCCAAAGTGCGCCCCGAGCAGGGGATCCTGGGTCTGCGCAAGGCCCTCGGCCTCTTCGCCAACCTGCGCCCGGTCACCATCCACCCGCTGCTGGTCGACGCCTCGCCCCTGCGCCGCGAGCGCCTCGAGGGTGTCGATCTGCTGGTGGTGCGCGAACTGACGGGCGGGATCTACTTCGGCGAGAAGAAGCGCGACCGCGACGAGGCCGGCGAGTGGGCCAGTGACCTCTGCATCTACACCGAGGCCGAGGTGGTGCGGGTGGTGCGCGCGGCCGCCGAACTGGCCCGCGGGCGCAACGGCAAGCTCACCCTCGTCGACAAGGCTAATGTGCTCGAGACCAGCCGCCTCTGGCGCAGCGTCACCACGCGCGTCATGCGCGAGGAGTTCGCCGACCTGCAGTTCGACTGGATGCTGGTGGACGCCTGCGCCATGCACCTGCTGCGCCGCCCGGCCGACTTCGACGTGATCGTCACCGAGAATATGTTCGGCGACATCCTGACCGACGAGGCGAGTATGCTCGCCGGCTCGATGGGCATGCTGCCCTCGGCCTCGCTCGGCACGGGCCGCATCGGACTCTACGAGCCTATCCACGGCTCGGCGCCCGACATCGCCGGGCAGGGCAAGGCCAACCCCCTGGCGACGATCCTGAGCGTGGCCCTGCTGCTGCGCCACTCGCTCGG
>CAZKTU010000171.1:0-3181 GCA_964555675.1 uncultured Oscillochloris sp. | reverse complement strand
CCGGCACGGTCACCGGCGACATCGTCCGCCCCGGCCAGCGCGCCTACAGCACCGGCGAGGTCGGCGACGCGGTGGCGAGCCGCCTATGAGCTGGCAGTGGTACGCCGAGACGGTCGCCCACCAGCCGACGGTGGTGGGCGGCCTGTTGGTCCAGAAGGGGGTCGCGAGCCCGCAGCTCGGCAATAGCCGCGACGTCCTGGTGCTGCTGCCGCCCTCGTACGCCGAGGCTGGCACGCGGCGCTACCCTGTGATCTACATGCACGACGGGAACAACCTCTTCGATACGGCTCCCAGCTACGCCGGCGAGTGGCAGGTCGACGAGGCGATGGCCGCTCTCGCCGCCGAGGGCCTCGAGGCGATCATCGTCGGGCTGCCCAACGCGGGCGACGAGCGCCGCAACGAGTACAGCCCTTATCGCGACCGACGCCTGGGCGGGGGCAAGGGCGACCGCTACCTGCGTTTTCTGCTCGATACGGTGCGCCCCCTGGTCGAGAGCAGCTTCCGGGCCGACCCATCGCGGCGGGCCCGCGGCATCGCCGGATCGTCGATGGGGGGGCTGATCAGCCTCTACGCCTTCTTCAAATACCCGACGGCCTTCGGTCTGGCCGGTGTCTTCAGCCCCGCCCTCTGGTTCGCCAGGGGGCGTACTGCGCAATATGTCGAGCGCCAGCCGCCTTACCTGGGCCGCATCTACATGGATATGGGCACCGCCGAGTACGCCCGTGGCCCGCACGACAAGCCCGCAGTGGACAACCTGCTGACCCAGTCGATGCCCCTGGCCAGCCAGGTCGCGCTCATGCTCGAGGCCAAGGGCTACACGCCGGGTCGCGACTTGCTGTACATCCTCGAGGAGGGCGCCGCCCATAACGAGGCCGCCTGGGCCAGGCGCTTTCCGGGGGCGATGCGCTTTTTGCTGGGTAGCTAAGACTCGCACCACGAGAGGAGCAGCGAGATGAAGATCGGTTTGCAGATCCCGAGCTTTACATGGCCGGGCGGCGACGCGGAGATCGGTCCGCGTCTGGCCGAGATTGGCGCCGTGGCCGACGAGGCGGGCTTCAGCAGCCTCTGGGTGATGGACCACTTCTTTCAGATCAGCCACGTGGGCAAGCCCGAAGAGCCTATGCTCGAGGGCTATAGCGCCCTCAGCTTCCTCGCTGCTGTAACGAAGCGCGTGACCCTGGGCACCCTGGTCACCGGCGTCTTCTACCGCTACCCGGGCATCCTCGCCAAGACGGTCACCACTCTCGACGTGCTCTCGGGCGGGCGGGCCTGGCTCGGCATCGGCGCCGGCTGGAACGAGCAGGAGGCCCGCGGCCTGGGCACGCCATTCCCCGCCCTGAAGGACCGCTTCGAGCAGCTCGAAGAGGCCCTGCAGATTGTTCACCAGATGTGGACCAAGGAGCCGGGGCCCTACAACGGGAAGCACAACCAGCTGGCTCTGACCCTTAACCAGCCGATGCCGCTGCAGAAGCCCCATCCTCCGATCATGATCGGCGGCATGGGCGAGCAGAAGACCCTGCGCATGGTGGCCCAGTACGCCGACGCCTGCAACCTCTTCGCCCGCCTTGGCCCCGACGTGCTGCGCCAGAAGCTCGATGTGCTCAAGAGCCATTGCGAGCAGCTCGGCCGGCCGTTCGAGCAGATCGAGGTGACCACCCTCGATGGCGTCAACCTGGGTGCGGGCGGCGAGAGCGCCGCCGACGTCGTCGCTCGCTGTCGTGGGCTAGCAGCATTGGGCGTGCAGCACGCGATCTTCAACATGCGCAACGTCCACGAGTTGACGCCGCTGAAGATCTTTAAGGACGAGATCATCCCGGCCGTGGCCGGGCTGTGAGCAGTCGTATTCAGGAGCGATGCTGATGGCGCAATTTGGCGCAAGACTACCGAAGGACTGGCGCGAGACGCCGCTGTCGCGGGTGTTGAACCCGATGCAGCACTTCATTCACAGCCAGACGGCGGGCGGTCTGACTCTGATGGGAGCCACCTTTCTGGCCCTGCTCCTGGCCAACTCGCCTCTGCGCGGGCTCTACGAGAGTCTGCTGGGGATCCACATCGCCTTCAGCGTGGGCAGTTTCGCTCTGGACGAGAGCGTGCTGCACTGGATCAACGACGGGCTGATGGCGCTCTTCTTCTTCGTCGTCGGGCTCGAGCTAAAGCGTGAGGTCCTGGTGGGTGAGCTGGCGAACCCGCGCCAGGCCCTCTTGCCGGTGGTCGCCGCCGCGGGCGGGGTGATCGTGCCGGCCCTGATCTACACCGCGATCAACTGGGGCGGGCCGGGGGCGCCCGGCTGGGGCATCCCCATGGCGACGGACATCGCCTTCGCCCTGGGCGTCCTGGCCCTGCTGGGCGACCGGGTGCCCTGGACGCTCAAGATCTTCCTGACGGCGGTCGCGGTGATCGACGACCTGATCGCGGTGCTGGTGATCGCCCTCTTCTATACCAGCGAGATCCACTTGCTCGCCCTCGCGATCGGCATGGTGGCCCTGATGATCCTGGTCGGGCTGAACCTCTTCGGGATCAGGGCGGCTGCGCTCTATGCTCTGTTCGGGCTGGTGGTCTGGGTGGCCTTCCTCGAGTCGGGCGTGCACGCCACAATCGCCGGCGTGCTGGTGGCCCTGACCATCCCGGCCCGCAGCCGGATCGAGTGGCCGGCCTTCCTCAGCCAGGCCCGCGGGCTGCTCGAGGCCTGCGAGCCGGCGCCCGGCCCCAGCGGGATGATGCTGACCGACGAGCGCCAGCAGAGCGCGGTGCGCGAGCTCGAGGAGCTGAGCGAGCGCGTGCAGACGCCGCTGCAGCGCCTCGAGCACGGCTTGCATCCCTGGGTAGCTTTCGGGATCGTGCCGATCTTCGCCCTGGCCAATGCCGGCGTGGCGATCTCGCTGGCGGGGTTCGAGGGGGATGGGCTGCGGGTCATTCTGGGCGTAGTGCTGGGCCTGGTGTTGGGCAAGCCGATCGGGCTGCTGCTGGCCAGCTGGCTGGTTGTGCGCTCGGGCCTTGCCAGCTTGCCGGCCGAGGTCAACTGGCGCCACATGGTCGGCGTGGGCTGCCTGGCGGGCCTGGGCTTCACCATGTCGCTCTTCATCGACACCCTGGCCTTCGACGATCAGGCCCTACTCGAGGCGGCCAAGCTGGGCATCCTGATCGCCTCGCTGATCGCCGGGCTGCTGGGATACGGCGTGCT
>CAZKTU010000170.1:0-14500 GCA_964555675.1 uncultured Oscillochloris sp. | reverse complement strand
GTGGACACGGTCAAGCAGGCCGAGACCTTCGCGGCGGTGCGCGAGGCCTTCGACATCCCGCGGGTGGAGGACCTGAAGCTGCGCGACTACCCGACCCTGCGCCACGTGATCGGCTTCGTGCGCACCAACCGCCCCGACCTCGCCGAGGCCCCCGAGGATGAGCCCCCGCCCAGTGGCGGCGGGGGCGGGGTGCCGCCCGTCGGCGCGCCGCCCGTGCCGGTGCTCACGGCCGCAGGCGCGCAGACGACGCTCAACGGCGTCGGGCCCGCCACCAGCAGCGACCCGGTCGCCGCGCGCGTGCTCGGGATCGTGGCCGAGAAGACCGGCTACCCGTCCGAGATGCTTGAGCTGGACCTGGACCTGGAGGCGGACCTGGGAGTGGACACGGTCAAGCAGGCCGAGACCTTCGCGGCGGTGCGCGAGGCCTTCGACATCCCGCGGGTGGAGGATCTGAAGCTGCGCGACTACCCGACTCTGCGCCACGTGATCGGCTTCGTACACACCAACCGGCCTGACCTGGCCGCGGCCCCGGTGGCCGCACCTGCGGAGGTGTCGGCGACATCCGATGGCGCCGTAGCGACACAGCGGGCTGAGCCCCTCGGTGGGGCCGAATCGCCCCTGCCGCAGACCGCCGTCACCGCCGACGTCGGCGCCTCGAACCGGGCCCCGCGCCGCGTGGCGGTGCCGATCGTGCGCCCGCCGCTCGAGCTGTGCAAGTCCACGGGGGTCAACCTCGAGGGCGGCCGGGTGGTGGTGATGTTCGACCGCGGCGGGGTGGGCCGGGCCCTGGTCTCGCGCCTCGAGAAGCGTGGCGCCTCGGTGCTGGCCATCGAGACGCCGCCCGCCGAGGGTGAGATCGAGGCCGTGGTCAAGGGCTTCCTGGCCGACGGCCCGGTCGTGGGCCTCTACTGGCTGGCCGCCCTGGACGCCGAGCCCGAGCTCGAGGAGCTTGACCTCGAGCAGTGGCGCGAGCTGAACCGGGTGCGGGTCAAGAACCTCTTCCTGGCGGCCCACACCCTGGTAGCGGCGCAGCCCGAAGAGCCGCCCTTCCTAGTGGTGGCCACGCGCCTCGGCGGTCAGCACGGCTATGGCGATGCCGGGGCGAGCTCGCCCCTGGGCGGCGCCGTGACCGGCTTCGCCAAAGCCTACAAGCGCGAGCGCCCGGCCATCCTGGTCAAGGCGGTCGACTTTGAGGCCAGCCGCAAGAGCGCCGAGCCGGCCGACCTGCTGGTCGCCGAGACCCTGCTCGACCCCGGCGTGGTCGAGGTCGGCTACAGCGACGGCCTGCGCCTGAGCGTCG
Source organism: uncultured Oscillochloris sp. (assembly GCA_964555675.1). Classification (GTDB taxonomy): domain Bacteria; phylum Chloroflexota; class Chloroflexia; order Chloroflexales; family Chloroflexaceae; genus CAIWXH01. The sequence continues at coordinate 13,200 of CAZKTU010000170.1, read as the reverse complement.
GCCTGGAGGAGCGGCCCGCCCGCAACGACCAGCCCGGGCTGAACCTCAGCCCCGACACCGTCTACGTGGTCACGGGCGCGGCCGGCGGCATCACCAGCGCGATCGTGGCCGACCTGGCCGGCGCCGGCCACGGCGGCAGCTTCTACCTGCTCGACCTGACGCCCGAGCCGGACCCAGCCGACCGACGGATCGCGCTCTTCCGCCAGGGCCGCGAGGCCCTCAAGGCGGCCCTGATCGCCGAGGCCCAGGCCGCCGGCGAGAAGGTGACCCCGGTGCAGATCGACCGGGCGATCATGGGCGTCGAGCGGGCTGAGGCGGCCCTGCGCGCCGTCGAGACGGTGCAGCGGGCCGGCGGTACGGCCTTCTATCGCAGCCTCGACCTGCGCGACGGCGCGGCGATGACGGCGGTGGTGGACGAGATCCGCGCGCGCTTCGGCCGCATCGACGTGCTGCTCCACGCGGGCGGCATCGAGATCAGCCGGGCCCTGAGCGAGAAGTCGCTCGACGAGTTCAGCCGGGTCTTCGATATCAAGGCCGATGGCTTCTTCAGCCTGCTGCGCGCTGCGAAGGGCATGCCGATTGGCGCGACCGTGGCCTTCAGCTCGGTGGCTGGGCGCTTCGGCAACAGCGGGCAGACCGACTACAGCGCGGCCAACGACCTGCTCTGCAAACTCAGCAGCAGCATGCGCCGCTGGCGCCCCGAGACCAGGGCGATCACGATCGACTGGACGGCCTGGGGCGGGATCGGCATGGCCACCCGCGGCTCTATCCCGCGGATCATGGAAATGGCCGGGATCGATATGCTCCCGCCCGAGGTGGGCATTCCCACGATCAGGCGCGAGCTGACCGCGGGCAACTTGCGCGACGAGATCGTCGTGGGCCTGCGGCTGGGCATCCTCACCCAGGAGTTCGACGAGCATGGCGGGATCGACCCCGAGAAGGTCGCCGCGGTGCTGGCGGCGCGCGAGCGGCCCTTCCTGATGGTGGGCGCCGTGCGCTCGGCGGGCCTGTATGGCGGGATCGTCGCCGAGACGGCCCTCGACCCGACCCAGCAGCCCTTCCTGTACGACCACAAGATCGAGGGCACGCCGGTGCTGCCCGGGGTGATGGGCACCGAGGGCTTCGCCGAGCTGGCCGGCCTGCTCGCCCCTGGCTTCAGGGTGGCCCGCATCGAGCACGAGCGGCTCGACAGCCCGGTCAAGTTCCACCGCAGCCAGCCCCGCACCCTGACGATCAAGGCGGTGCTGCGGCCCCTCGCCGACGGCGACCTGCTGGCCCGCACCGAGCTGCGCTCGGTCTTCCAGCCCGCGGTGGCCCCCGGCCACACGCCGCCCCCGGCCCAGGAGACGGTGCACTTCCGCGCCGATGTGCGCCTGACCCGCGGCGAGGTGACCCCCGCCACGGCCGAGCGGCCCGAGACCGGCGACAACGCGCGGGTGATCGACCGCGCCGAGATCTACAAGGTCTACTTCCACGGCCCGGCCTACCAGGTGCTCGAGAAGGTGGTCCTCGCCGACGATGTGGCGATCGGCATGCTGGCGGCGGACCTGCCGCCCGACAGCGCCCCGGTCCAGGCCGAGCACCTGGTGGACCCGCGCCTGCTCGAGCTCTGCTTCCAGACCGCCGGGGTGTGGGAGATTGTCCACTCCGAGCAGATGGCCCTGCCCTCCTCGCTCGAGAACCTCGAGGTCTACCGCCACTTCGACGAGGCCAACGGCGCCCAGCTCTACGCCGTCGTCTCGGCCGTCGACGGGGGCGAGAGCTTCGACGCGCGGGTCGTCGACGACGCCGGCAATGTCTACCTTGACCTGTCCGGCTACCGCACGGCGAAGTTGCCGGGGAGCGCCAAGTTGTGAAGGATGAAGGCGGAAGGATAAAGGCTGAGGCTCATCACAGCCCAGCCTTTGTCCTTCCGCCCGCGACCATGATCGACTGGCTGCTACAGACGATGGCTGACCTGCCGGCGCTGCCCGCCGAGGCCTGGCTCGGCCGGCCCGAGCGCGAGCGCCTGGCTACGCTGCGGGTCGAGAAGAAACGCCGCGAGTGGCTGCTCGGCCGCTGGACGCTCAAGCGACTCGCCCAGGCTGTCCTGCTGCGCGACGGCCACGGCCAGGTCGATCTGGCCGACCTCGTCATCATGCCCGCACCAGACGGCGCGCCAGAACTCCTGATCGATCTTCATCCTTCATCCCTCATCCTTCATCCTTCGATCAGCCACAGCGGCGAGCGGGCCTTTTGCGCGCTGGGGCCGGCGGGCACGGCCGTTGGCGCCGACATCGAGACGGTGGCGGCGCGCGGGCCTGAGTTCGTGGGCGACTTCTTCACCCCGGGCGAGCAGGCCCTGGTGGCAGCCGCACCCGCGGCAAGGCGCGCCACGCTGGTGACGGCGATCTGGAGCGCTAAGGAGGCCGCGCTCAAGGCCCTGCGCCTGGGCCTCACGGTTGATACCCGCCTGGTCGAGTGCCTGCCGCGCGAGGGCGCGGGGCCGGCGAGCGAATGGAGTGCCTTCACTGCCCACTGCCACCCGTCGCTCGGCGCTCCGCCCGCGGGCCTGCGCTGCTGGTGGCGCGACGCCGACGGGGCCGTGCTGACCCTGGCCGCGACGGCGCGTGTGACAGCCGGGGGCGGCCTGCGCCCCGCATCGCTGATCCTTCAAGCTTCAGAATAGGGGGAGCCCTTATGCACATGGAAGATTACGTCCGCAAGCTGCGCGAGCGCAAGGCGATCGCGGCCGGCAGCCAGAAGGACGCCGACGGACAGCACCAGAAGGGTCGCCTCACGGCGCGCGAGCGCATCGAGCTGCTCTTCGACCCCGACAGCTTCAACGAGATCGACACCCTGGTCACGCCGCGCTACGACAGCTATATGGGCGGCAAGGGCTCGCGCTACGGCGACGGGGTGATCACCGGCTTTGGCCTGGTGGGTGGGCGGCAGGTCTTCGCGGCGGCCCAGGACGCCAGCGTGATGGGCGGCTCGCTGGGCGAGATGCACGCCAACAAGATCGTCAAGGCCATGAAGATGGCCCTCAGCTACGGCTGCCCCTTCGTCGCCCTGAACGACTCGGGTGGGGCGCGCATCCAGGAGGGCGTCGACAGCCTGGGCGGCTACGCCCGCATCTTCGACGCCAACTGCGAGTCCTCGGGGGTCATCCCGCAGCTCTCGGTCATTCTGGGGCCCTGCGCCGGCGGCGCGGTCTACTCGCCCGGCCTGACCGACTTCATCTTCATGACCGAGAACTCGTACATGTTCATCACCGGCCCCGAGGTGGTGCGCTCGGTCATGCAGGAGAACGTCAGCCAGGAGGAGCTGGGCGGCGGGCGCATCCACGCCACCGAGAGCGGCGTGGCCCACTTCCTCTCGCTCGACGACCGCGCCTGTCTGCTGAAGGTGCGCGACCTGCTCGGCTACCTGCCCTCGAACAACATGAGCGACCCGCCCTACATCGCGCCGCGCGACGACCCCGAGCGGCGCTGTCCCGAGCTCGACGAGATCGTGCCGGTGGACCCGGGCAAGCCCTACGATGTGCGCCAGGTGATCGCCAGCATCGTCGACGACGGGCGCTTCCTCGAGGTCCACGAGCTGTGGGCCCAGAACATGGTGGTGGGCTTCGCGCGGCTCGACGGCTATGTGGTGGGCCTGGTGGCCAACCAGCCCATGAACCTGGCGGGCACGGTCGACATCAAGGCGAGCATCAAGGCGACCCACTTCATCCGCATCTGCGACGCCTACAACATCCCGATCATCACCCTCCAGGATGTCCCCGGCTTCCTGCCCGGCACCAGTCAGGAGTACGGCGGGATCATCCGCAACGGCGCGCGGCTGATCTACGCCTATTCTGAGGCGACGGTGCCCAAGCTGATGCTCATCCTGCGCAAGAGCTACGGCGGGGCCTACTGCGTGATGAGCAGCAAGGGCCTGCGGGGCGATCTGCTCTACGCCTGGCCGAACGCCGAGTTGGCGGTGATGGGCGCGGCCGGCGCGGTGAACATCCTCTTCCGCAACGAGGTGAAGGCCGCCGCCGACCCCAAGGCGCGCAGCGCCGAGCTGGTGGCCGAGTACCAGGAGAAGTTCAACAACCCGTATGTGGCCGCGGCCCGCGGCCTGATCGACGACGTGATCGAGCCGCGCGATAGCCGCCGCGTGCTGATCCGCGCCCTGCGGGTGACCCTCTCGAAGCGCGACCGCCACGTGCCCAAGAAGCATGGGATTTCGCCCATGTAGGGCGAAGGGCACGCAAGCCATGCTTGCGGCACGCAAATGGACGAAAAGAGAACGACTATGTTCAGACGAGTACTTGTCGCCAACCGTGGCGAGATTGCGGTGCGCATCGTGCGTGCGTGCCGCGACCTGGGCATCACCGCCGTGGCGGTGTATGAGCCGGGCGATATGGGCGCGCTGCACGTGCGGCTGGCCGACGAGGCCCACCAGCTCTCGGGGCCGAACGCCTACCGCGACCCCGACGAGATGCTGGCGGTCGCCCGCCGGCTCGGGGTCGAGGCTGTCCACCCGGGCTATGGGCATATCTCCGAGTATGTCGGCTTCGCCCGGGCCTGCGAGGAGGCCGGGATCGTAGTGGTCGGGCCCGGCAGCGCCGTGCTCGAGCAGACCCTCGACAAGATCGGGGCGATCAAGCGTGTGGCCGCCGCGGGCATCGCCACCACCCACCCCTCGGCGCGCGCCTTCGCCCCCGATGAGGGCGAGGCCATCCTGGCGGAGGCGGAGCAGATCGGCTACCCCCTGATCGTCAAGGCCTGCGCCGGCGGCCGCGGCCGCGGCACCCAGCTCGTGCGCGAGAAGGAGCATCTGCTGGCCGTGGTGCGGCGCTCGTCGGCGGCCGCCCAGGCCGTCTACGGGAACGACCGCATCTTCCTCGAGGCCGCCGTCCTGCCCTCACGCTATATCGAGGTGCCCATCCTGGGCGACGCTCAGGGCAACCTGATCCATATGGGCGACCGCGACGGCTCGATCCAGCGCAACACCCGTAAGGTGGTTGAGGAGTCGCCGGCGCCCAGCCTCACCCAGCCCCAGCGCGAGCAGATCTGGGAGACGGCCCTGCGGGTCGCCCGCCTCTTCCAGCTGCGCGGCGTGGCCACGATCGAGTTCGTGGTCGACGGCGAGGGCCGCCCGGCCTTCACCGAGGTCAAGCCGCGCGTGCAGGTCGAGCATCTGGCGACCGAGATGCTCACCCGGATCGATATTGTGCGCGAGCAGCTGCGCATCGCCGCCGGCCTGCCAATCGGCTATAGCCAGGAGCAGGTGCGCCTGAGCGGGGTGGCCCTCCTCTGCCGGGTCAACGCCGAGGACCCCTGGCACGACTACCTGCCGAGTCCGGGCCACATCAGCGCCTTCCGCCTGCCCGGCGGGCCGAATGTGCGGGTCGACACTTACGCCTACGCGGGCGCCGAGGTGCCGGTGCGCTACGACTCGCTGCTCGCCAAGCTGGTCGTCTGGGGCGCCACCCGCGAAGAGGCCCTGCACCGGGTCCAGCGGGCCCTCCAGGAGTTCCAGGTGGGCGGGGTGCAGACCAACCTGGGCCTGCTGCGCCAGCTGGTCGACGACGAGGAGTTTGTCGCCGGCACCTACACCACCGAGTTCAGCCGGCGTCACCTGATGGACGCGCCGCCGCCCGACGATAACCTGCGCGACCTGGCGGCTGTGGCCGCCCTGGCCTACCTGAGCCGCACCCAGGCCGCCCGCCCCACGACCCCCAGCGCCTTCACCAGCGGCTGGCACCGCGATAGCCGGAGGCTCCCCCAATGAGCAAGCTGCTTGTGACGATCGACGGCGTCGAGTTTGAGGTTGAGGTGAGCGGGCCGCCCGACGCCGACGGCTTCGTCGCAGTGACGGTGAACGGCGAGGCTTTGCGGGTGGCTGTCTCGTCGCTGGCCGCGCCCGAGGCGATCGCGTGGGCCGTGGTCGATACGCGCCCCCAGGAGCTGCTGGTCGATCACGATCTGCGCTGGATCCAGTCGGCGCGTGGGCGTCACAGCGTGCAGGTGCGCGACCGCGAGGCGGGGGTGGCCCGCCCGGTCAGCGGCGACGGGCGGATCAAGGCGCCCATCCCCGGGCTGATCGCGCGCCTGCTGGTCGAGCCGGGCCAGCAGGTCGAGGCCGGCCAGCCCGTGCTGGTGCTCGAGGCGATGAAGATGGAGAACGAGATCGTCGCCCCGCGGGCCGGCGCCGTCACCAGCCTGGCCGTTCGCCCTGGGCAGAGCGTGGTCTTGCACGAGCTGCTGGTCGAGATCAGTTAGGTGCTGGGAGGGTCCAGGGAGGCCATGCCCTCCCTGGACCCTCTCGACGATCACTTTTCGAGGAGGGAGACCGTCAGGCGAAACACGTCGGTCTCGGTGATGATGCCGACCAGCTTGCCCTCTGCGACCACGGGTAGGCCGCTGAGGTGGTGCGCGAGCATCAGGGCGATGGCCTGGCTCATGGCCGCATCGGGGGTGACGGTGAGGGGCCCGGCGGTCATCATCTCGCTCACGACGGCCCCGGCGAGGGCGAAGCGGGCCTCGTGCCAGCCCTCGGGGGTGTGGCGGAAGGCCACGGCGCCCTCGATGTCGCTGCGGGTCACAATGCCGACCAGCTGACCGGTCGCGTCGATCACGGGCAGGCGGTGGACCTTGTGGTCGCGCATGCGCTCATAGGCTTCGACCGCCGAGGTCTCGGGGCGCACCGTCAGCGGCTTCTGGGTCATCCAGTTCCTCACGAGCGGGATGCGGTTATCCATCGGGTGTCTCCTTTCCTCAGGACGCCCCCATCAGGGCGAGCAGGACGCCGCCGGCGACCACACTGGCGATCTGGCCGGCCGCATTGGCGCCCATGGCGTGGAAGAGCAGAAAGTTCTCGAAATCCTCGTCGGCGGCGACGCGCTGCACGACCCGGGCGGCCATCGGGAAGGCCGAGATCCCGGCGGCCCCGATGATCGGGTTGAAGCGCCCGCCGCTGAGCGCGCTGAGCAGCTTGCCGAAGAGCAGCCCGGCGGCGGTGTCGATGCCGAAGGCGAGGATGCCGAGGACCAGAATCAGCAGGGTCGAGCCTTGTAGGAAGCGCTCGCCGACCATGGTCGAGCCGACGGCCAGGCCGAGGAAGAGCGTCACGATATTGGCCAGCTCGTTCGAGGAGGTCTTGGTCAGGCGCTCGACCACCCCCGACTCGCGCATCAGGTTGCCGAGCATCAGCGCGCCGACCAGGGGCGTGGCGAAGGGCACCAGGGTGCCGATGATGATCGTGGCGGCGATCGGGAAGATCACGCGGGTGCGCTTGCTGATCGGGCGCTGGCTGTAGGGCATGCGGATCTTGCGCTCGCGCTCGCTGGTGAGCAGCTTGATGATCGGCGGCATGATCACCGGCACCAGGGCCATGTAACTGTAGGCGGCCACGGTGATCGGGCCCAGTAGCTCGGGGGCGAGGATGCCGCTGACGTAGATCGAGGTCGGCCCGTCGATCGCCCCGATGATCCCGATCGAGGCGGCCTGGTTGCGCGAGAAGCCGAAGACCAGGGCCAGGAGCAGGGTGGCGAAGATGCCGAACTGCCCGGCGGCGCCCAGCAAGACCATGCGCGGGTTCTCGAGCAGGGGGCCGAAGTCGGTCAGGGCGCCGATGCCGATGAAGACCAGCAGCGGGAAGAGCTCGTTTTCGACGCCGGCGTTGTAGAGCACGCCGAGCATGCCCTCCTCGCCGAGCATGGGCGAGAGGGGCAGGTTGGCCAGCATGCAGCCCGCCGCGATCGGCAGCAGCAGCAGGGGCTCGTAGTCGCGCACGATCGCCAGGTAGAAGAGCACGCAGGCCACGGCCAGCATGACCAGCGACTGCCACGAGACGTTGAGTACGCCCTGGGCCAGGCGGGCGATAAGCTCGTTCATAGGCTACCTGCGTCAAGGCGCAGCAGGGGCTCGCCGAAGCCGACGGTCTGGCCCGGCTGGGCCAGGATCTCGGCCACGACCCCGTCGGCGGGCGCCCTGATGATGTTCTGCATCTTCATCGCCTCGAGCACCAGCAGCGGGTCGCCGCGGCGCACCGGCTGCCCCGGCGTGGCCTCGATCGAGAGGATGGTGCCGGGCATGGGGGCGGACAGCAGGCCGGGGCCGCTCGCCGATGGCGCTGGGCGGGGGGCTGCGGCGCCGCGTGGCGCGGGTGCGGCCTGGGGCGGCGGGACGGCGGGGGCCGGGGTAGCGGGGAGCGGGGCGCTGGGCCGCACCGGGAAGCCGTCGGCCATCATCGGGGTCACGGCGGGGCGGGCGCCCTCCTCGACGTGGGCGATGGTCACCTCGAACGACTGGCCGTCGAGCACGACCGTGAAGCGGTCGGCGGTCTGCTCGTCGACGTCGACCACGAAGGGCTGGCCGGCGATGGTGAGCCTGTAGCGACGCATGGGCTAGCTCCTCTCGCGCCTGTAGCCGCGGGTCTGGCGGGTGCGCCCGGCGACGACCCAGCGGCTCGCGAAGAGCAGGCTGCCGGGCCAGTAGCTGCGCATCTCGGGGGCGGCCTGGCCGCGCCGGTTGGCGACGTGGGCGATCACGGCGGCGGCGATGGCGGCGGTGGCCTCGGGCGAAAGCTCGCCGGCGCCGGGGCCGCTGACCCGCAGGGCCGCGCCCTCGGCGACGATCAGCCGGGCGGGCTCGGCGGCGGGCGGCGGCGCTTGCGCCGGGGCGGGCGCGGCTCGCTGCGCGGCGCGGGCGGCGGCCATGATCTCGAACCGGCCGGCGATGGCCAGCAGGGCCCAGAGCAGCCCGAGCAGCGCGAAGACGAGGCCCATGCCCCAGGCGGTGATCTGTAGACCGAAGGCCAGGTCGCTCATAGTTTGATTCTCTCAGGTCGGATACAAACCATGCTTGCGCGGCGGGTTCTGGGCCACCTTGGTGCGCAGGATCTCGAGGGCGCGGATGAGGCGCGGGCGAGTCTCGCGCGGCTCGATAATCTCGTCGATCTGGCCCAGGTCGGCGGCGTGGTAGGGGTTGAAGAAGCGCTCGCGGTACTCGGCGATGAACTGCTTCTCGAGGGCCTTGGGGTCGGCGGCCCGCTTCAGCTCGTCGCGGCGCAGGATGCGCGTGGCGCCCTCGGCGCCCATCACGGCGATCTGGGCGGTGGGCCAGGCGAAGTTCAGGTCGCAGCGCATCTGCTTGCTGCTCATGGCCACGTAGGCCCCGCCAATCGCCTTGCGCACCACCACCGAGATCTTAGGCACGGTCGCCCCGGCGTAGGCGTAGATGATCTTGGCCCCGTGGCGGATCACCCCGCCGTACTCCTGCTCGATCCCGGGCAGGTAACCTGGGGTGTCGACCAGGGTGATCACCGGGATGTTGTACGAGTCGCAGACCCTGATGAAGCGGGCGATCTTGTCGGACGAGTCGATGTCGAGGGCCCCGGCCAGGACGGCGGGCTGGTTGGCGACCAGGCCCACGGCGTAGCCGTCGAGGCGGGCGAAGCCGACGATGGCGTTGGCCGCGAACTCGGGCTGGATGGGCAGGAAGCTGCCGCGGTCGACGATCAGCTCGATCACGCCGTGCATGTCGTAGCCGATGCGCTCGTCCTCGGGGACCATGGTGTTGAGGGCCGGCTCCATGCGCTCGGGCGGGTCGAAGGGTGTGAGCTGGGGCGGGTCCTCGGTATTATTCTGGGGCAGGTAGCTGAGCAGCAGCTTGACCAGCTCGAGGGCGGCCCGCTCGTCGGGGGCGACGAGGTGGGCCACGCCGCTGCGCTGGTGGTGGATGTCGGCCCCGCCGAGCTCGTGTACCGTTACCTCGCGGCCCGTCACGGCGCGGATGACCTCGGGGCCGGTGAGGAACATGTAGCCGGTGTCGCGGGCCATGACCACGAAGTCGGTCAGGGCGGGCGAGTAGACCGCCCCGCCGGCGCAGGGGCCGAGGATGACCGAGATCTGCGGCACGACCCCTGACGAGAGCACGTTGCGCACAAAGACCTCGCCGTAGGCGGCCAGGCTGCGCACACCCTCCTGGATGCGCGCTCCGCCCGAGTCGTTCAGGCCGATGATCGGGATGCCGCTCTCCATCGCCAGGTCTTGCAGGCGGGTGATCTTCTGGGCCTGGACCTCTGAGAAGGAGCCGCCGAGTACCGTGAAGTCCTGGGCGTAGACGGCCACGCGGCGGCCGTTGACTTTGCCGAAGCCGGTCACCACGCCGTCGCCGGGGTGGCGCTCTTCGGCCAGGCCGAAGTCGTTGATGCCGTGCTTGGCGAGGGCGCCCAGCTCCTGGAATGAGCCGGGGTCGATCAGGATGGCGACGCGCTCGCGGGCGGTGAGCTTGCCGCGGGCGTGCTGCTGGGCGATGCGCTCTTCGCCGCCGCCGAGCTGCGCCTGCTCACGCATGGCGCGGAGCCGCTCCAGGCGATCCTCCAAAGTGACGCTCCTCTGCTGTTCGCGGGTCTGCGGCGCACGCCGACGCTAATGGTCGGGTGGCTGCGCGGTCGCTCTGCTCAAGGTGGTGTCCTATTGGAAGTATAGCGTCTCGATCAGGTCACTAGGGGAAGAAATCGCCACGAATAGCGATAGTTTCATCAACAACCGTTCCTTGGCCGGGCGATGGTATAATCGGGGCGCATCGGGAGTGCATTTCATGTCGGACGCCGCCACAGGACGACCCCGTCTCGCCTACGTGCCGGGCCTCGATGGGCTGCGGGCGCTCGCCGTAGGCGCCGTGCTGCTCTACCACCACGATGCGGGGCTGCTGCCCGGGGGCTTCCTCGGGGTCGAGCTGTTCTTCGTGCTCAGCGGCTACCTGATCACCGCGCTGCTCTGCTTCGAGCAGCGGGCCGCGGGTCGGATCGCCCTGGCCGACTTCTGGCTGCGCCGGGCCCGCCGCTTGCTGCCCGCCCTGCTGGCCCTGGTGGCGGTCTGCCTGCTGATCGGGGCGGTCGCTCTGCGCGAGCAGTTGGCCCAGCTGCGGGGCGACGCCCTGGCGGCCCTGCTCTACCTGGCCAACTGGCGCCTGGTGCTCGACGAGCGCCCCTACTTCCAGAGCTTCGAGCGGCCCTCGCTGCTGCTGCACCTCTGGTCCCTGGCGATCGAAGAGCAGTTCTATCTGCTCTGGCCCGTGGCCCTGGCCTGGGGGCTGCGGCGCGGCGGGCGCCGGCTGATGCTGAGCCTGAGCGTCGCCGGGGCCCTGGCCTCGGCGGCCCTGATGGCGGCCCTGGCCGCGCCCGACGGCGATGTGTCGCGGGCCTACTACGGCACCGATACGCGGGCCGCCGGCCTGCTGGTCGGCGCCGCCCTGGCCCTGGCCTGGCCGCCCCGCCTGGTGCGCTCGCTGCGCCACGCCGGCAGCGAGCCGTGGCGCGACCTGCTCGGCCTGCTCGCTCTGGCCGCCCTGGCTCTGGTGCTAAGCACGACCCACGAGTTCGAGCCGTGGCTCTACAGGGGCGGCTTCCTGCTGGTCGACCTGGCCGCAGCCGCGGCGATCCTCGCCGTGGCCCGGCCGGGCGCGCGGGTCTGCCGCGCCCTGCTCGGGGTCGCGCCGCTGCGCTGGGTCGGCGAGCGCTCGTACAGCATCTACCTCTGGCACTGGCCCGTCTTCGTGCTGACGCGGCCCGGCCTCGACGTGCCGCTCGAGGGCGCGGCGCTGCTCGGGGTGCGCCTGGCCCTCACCCTGACCCTGGCCGAGCTCTCGTACCGGCTGATCGAGACCCCCGTGCGTCACGGCCGGCTGGGGCAGTCCTGGGCCGCGCTGCGCCAGTCCCGCGGGCCGCGGCGCAGGGCCCTCGCGCTGCGCTGGCTGACGGCGGCGGGGCTGACGGCCGGGCTGGTGTTCTGGATCGGCGTCGAGGCGGCGGGCGCGCCCGTGCCCCCGCCGCCCGCCTATTCGGGGATGCTCGACCCCACGGGGTGGGCCGCCGCCTCGGACGAGCCTGCCGCGCCCTTCATCAGCCTGCCGACTGTGGCCGTCCCGACGCCCACACCCGGCCCGCCGCCCCTGCCGGTCACCCCGATCGCCGACGCGCCCCTCCCCCTGGTGGTCGCCGCCGGGCCGCGCGAGCCGGCCGCCCCGCCGCCTGCGGCCGTTGGCCCGGCCAGCACCCACGACCCCCGCCTCCAGCCGACGCCCGCGCCGCCCCGCGGGGGCGCCGCCCTGGCCGTTGGCGACTCGATCATGCTCGGCGCGGCCAGGGCCCTGGGCGAGGCGATGCCCGGGCTCGAGGTCGACGCGGCGGTCAGCCGGCAGATCGGCGCTACGATCGAGCTGCTGCGGGCGCGCCGCGAGGCGGGCCGCCTGGCCGAGGTGGTGGTGGTCCACGTCGGCAACAACGGCTACGTGAGCGCCGAGCGGGTCGACGAACTGCTCGCGGTGCTGGCCGCCGTGCCGCGGGTCGTGCTGGTGAACACGGCCGTGCCGCGCTCGTGGGAGGGGCCGAACAACGCGGCGCTGGCCGCAGTCACGGCCCGCTACCCCAACGCGGTGCTGCTCGACTGGCGCGGGGCCAGCGCCGGGCGCTACGAGCTGTTCTGGAACGACGGCGTGCACCTGCGGCCCGCGGGGGCCCGGCTCTTCGCCGAGCTGATCGTCGGGGCGGCTGGGGGCTAGTACCGCCCGGCCTTGATCCCTGTAGGTTTTACCACGAAGGGCACGAAGGTCACGAAGATGCAAGAGAAGCTGTGCTGGACCGAATACGTGCGCGCCTCTCGGTCGGCGCAGGCGTTCAAATCAGGCGTCGGGCTTGCGCCAAACCTTCGCGTTCTTCGTGGTCTTCGTGGTGAAAGACCCGCCGCTTATTTCTGCCGACGCGTACTAGGGGGCTACAGCAGCCCTGTCGTCTCGGGGAAGCCGAGCATGAGGTTCATGCTTTGGACGGCCTGGCCCGAGGCGCCCTTGAGCAGATTGTCGAGGGCCGCGACGATGATGTAGCGCCCCGGGTCGCTCTCGATCGGCTGCAGGCCGAGGGCCAGGTACATGGTGTTCTGGACGTGGCGCAGCTCGGGCAGGCGCCCCTCGGGCAGCAGCTTGATGAAGGGCTCGTCGGCGTAGACCGCGTAGGCCGCGCGCAGCTGCTCGAGGCTCGTGTCAGGTTTTAGATTGACATAAATCGTGGACAGGATGCCGCGGTAGATCGGCAGCAGGTGGGGCGAGAAGATGATATGCAGCCCGGTCTCCTGCTCCATCTCGCCGAGGTGGCGGTGGGTGCGCCCGATATTATAGGCGCTGAAGGTCTCGTGGGTCTCGCCGAAGTGGGTCTTGAGCGAGAGCGAGC